>NZ_SNWA01000002.1:0-310381 GCF_004361815.1 Paraburkholderia sp. BL10I2N1
CGCATCGCCGCCACAAAGCTGCGCGTGAATTCGCTGTGATCGGCGGCAATCACGGCGGTCGGCAAATGCTTCGGATCGGTGTTGATCGCGAAGCCGAACAACGCCATCTGCATGATCGGCAAGGCGATTATCATCGCGAACGTGATGCGGTCGCGCCTGAGTTGCAGGAACTCCTTGCGTACGATGCTCCACCAGCGCGTCAGTGAAAAGCGCAAAAAGCGGCGAGGAGTCTTCATGTCTCTTTACCCGCCGACGCTGTGTAGTTGTCGGTCGAACGGCTCATCATATAGATGAACACGTCTTCGAGGCCCGTCTCCTGCCTTTCGATACGCAAGTTCGAATCGGATGCGGCGAGCTGTTCGAGCGTCGTGTGCAGTTCAGGCCTGTCCGGGCCGCTGACGTGCAGCGACGAGCCGAACGCGACAGTCTGCTCGACGCCCGGCGATTGACGCAGGCGCTCTCCGAGTTCAACGAGGTTGTCGCCGTACACGGCCCACGTGGCAAGTGCCTGCGATTCGATAACTTCTTTCGAGGTGCCTTGCGCGAGCAGCTTGCCGTAAGCGATATAGGCGAGCTTGTGGCAGCGTTCCGCCTCGTCCATGTAGTGGGTGCTGACGAGCACTGAAATGCCGCGCGCCGCGAGGCGATGCAGTTCTTCCCAGAAGTCGCGCCGCGCGCTGGGGTCGACGCCGGCGGTCGGTTCGTCGAGCAGCAGAAGTTCCGGCTCGTGCAGCATGCACGCCGCGAGCGCGAGCCGCTGCTTCCAGCCGCCCGATAGCGCGCCGGCCAGTTGCTGCGCGCGGCCCGCGAGACCAAGCTGCTCGAGCGCGCGGTCGACCGCCTCGCGGCGATTTTTCATCTCGTACATACGCGCGACGAAATCGAGATTCTCGCGGATCGTCAGGTCCTCCCAGTAGGAAAAGCGCTGCGTCATGTAGCCGACACGCCGCTTGATCTGTGCGCTCTCGCGCACGATGTCATAGCCGAGACACGTGCCGCTGCCGGAATCGGGCGTCAGGAGGCCGCACATCATGCGGATGCAGGTGGTCTTGCCGCTGCCGTTCGGTCCAAGGAAGCCGAAGATTTCTCCGCGCTGCACGCGTAATGACACATTGTTGACGACATGCTTTGCGCCGAAGTGCTTGTTGAGCCCCTTGACGTCGATTGCATGGCTGTAACCGTTGGGCCCGGCAGAACCGGTGACGCTATCGGCGGCGCTCATTGCAGCCTCACCACAACGGGCTGACCCGGACGAAGCTTCGGCGCATCGGCCACCTGGGGCCGCGCCTCGACCATGAACACCAGCTTGGCGCGACTCTCGTTGCTGTAGATGACGGGCGGCGTGTACTCCGCCTGGTCCGAGATGAAGCTGAGTACCGCCGGCACTTCCGCCGCGCAGCCGTCGCAATGGATGAGCACGTGCCTGCCCGGCGCAAGCGACCCAACCACTGCCTGGGGCACGAAGAAGCGGACCTTGACGTTGGCCGGCGGCAGCATTCGCACCACCGGACTGCCGGCCGGCACCCATTCGCCGCTGCGATACATGGTGTCGAACACGAGACCGCCATGCGGGGCGCGCAGGCTCTTCTGGTCGAGCTTCCATTGCGCCTGCGCGAGTGCCGCCTGGGCGGCCTCGACCTGGGCGCTCTGCGCGCGGATCTGTTCGATACGGCCCGGCAGGTGCGCGACGGACACCTGGCTCTTCAATTCGCGCACGTGCGCGGCGGTGGAAAGGGCCGTGGCGCGGGAATCGTCGAGCTGGCTTTGCGCGATACCTCCCGCGCGCAACTGCAGTTCGTCGCGCTGATACTGCGTCGCGGCGCGTGCCGCGTCGGCCTGTGCCTGCACGAGCTGCGCCTCGGTGACGTCGACTTCCGGAGGCCGCTTGCCGGTGTTGAGGTCGGCGAGCTGCGAGCGGGCCGCGTGCAACTGCTCGCGTGCCTGAGCGACAGCCTCGGTTTCGTTCTGTGCTTCGAGCGTGAACAGCGGCGCATTGTTGGCGACCGTCTGTCCGCGCGATACCGAAAGCAGTGTCAGCTGTCCCGCCTGCGACGATGCGAGATACACGAACTCGCCTTCGACATAGCCTTGCCACGTTCCGGGTGCTTCTTTCGAGCAACCTGCACACGCGATGCCGATCGCGAGCGCGATAGCGACACGGAGAATCTGCGGCGACACGATCATGATGTCTTCCTCCTGGCTCGGCGTGCCGGCCCGGTCGTGGCCTTGGCGCTCTCGCCGCTCATGCCATGCATCAGCAACGCCACGGCATGACGCTCGAGTGTCGCGCGGTCGAACGAGGTGCCCGGGTTCACGCGCTGCCAGATCTTGCCGGTCGCCTGCGGCAGCATGACCAGCGCAAGAATGGAGTTGAACACCAGCAGCGGTTCCAGCTGTGAATTCAGTTCGCCCGACGCGCGGCCGCGCGCAATGTTCTGCGCGAATGCCGCGACTTTCTCCATGGGGATATGGCGGAATGCCCGCTCGCGCAAGAGGCCGCCTTCGTTGATGATTTCGCGCAGCCATAGCGACGGCAACCACGGCATCTTTTCAGTGACATCGAACATGCGCTGCACTATGCCTTGCGTGAGTGCGAGCGGCCCGCCGTGTTCCGTGTCGACAGGGGCCCAGATCGCACCAAAGACAACCGCCAGCCTTTCTTCGACGACGGCATCGAGCAGCTTTTCGCGCGTCTGGAACCAGTAGTGCACCATCGCGGACGTCACGCCACTGGCCGCGGCGATCTGCGCCACTCTGGTGTTGGCGATGCCGCGTTCGGCAAAGAGCGCGATCGCAACATCGAGCAGATGTTCGCGGGCGTCGAAGGCGGGCGGGCGAGGGCGGCGACCCATCGTGGAGCGGACGGAGGCAGACATGTCCAGATGCTAATTGATGAGTTAGTTAGTTTCAAGTCCTTGTTGCATCATGGTTTTTCCTGGCAAATGCCCGGATCTGCAGCTATGCTGCGCAGGTTGTCCCCGTGACTGCGCGGTGCGCCAGCCATGCCGGCAACCGGCACGCTACGTTGAAGAAAAAGGAGCCCAAAGATGGCTTTGATCGGAGTCCTTGGCGGGATGGGGCCGCTCGCAACAGTCGATTTCATGGACAAGGTCGTGCGCCTCACACCCGCCACGCGCGACCAGGAGCATCTGCCGATGCTGGTCGCGAACCTGCCGCATATCCCGGATCGTTCGCTTGCCATTCTCGATGGCGCAAGCGATCCGCTGCCGGCCATGCTGGCCGGCATCGATCTTTTGAACCGCAACGACGTCGGGTTGATCGTGATTCCGTGCAATTCGGCGCATCACTGGTACGAGCAGCTGAGGGCGCACAGCACGGCTCCGCTGCTGAGCATCGCCGAGGCGAGCATAGCGGCCATCCCGACCGCCGTGCGGCGCGTCGCCGTCCTGGCCACCCGCGGCACGCTCGCATCCGGCCTCTATCAAACGACGCTTGCAGCCCGCGACATCGAACCCATATTGCCGGACGAAATGGCGCAGGTGCGCATCGACGCGTGCATTCGCGCCTCGAAAGCGGGCGATCTGGATGAGGGCGCCGTGCAGCTTTCCGCCGCACTCGCCGTGCTGATCGCGCAGGGCGTGCGCGTGGCAGTCATGGGCTGCACGGAAATACCGCTCGCGGCGCGGCAGCTATCCGCGCCGTCGGTCACGTTGATCGACAGCTCACTCGAACTTGCGCGCGCAACGGTGGCGTTCGCGGTGGAGCGCGGGTGGAACCTGCCGCAACAGGAAGCAGACGGCAGCAGGCTCTCGCACGCGTGACGCTGCGGCGGGCCTCCGTTGTGCGCGCATCTATAGCGCGAACGCCGGCTGGCGTATCCATTTCCATCGCGCGCGACGCCGGGTGAGGTACGTCGTGATCGTCACTTCGGTGTCCGCGACGGTTGCTGCGTCAGGGTCCGTGTCGCCGGTCACCCACACGCGCTCGCCGCGCGCAAGCGCCAGCGTTTCGCCAGGTTTTAGCCAGTAGTCCCATTCGTCTCCGGCGCGTGTCACCCACAGGCGCGCGCTGGCCACTGATACGACTATATCGCGGCTTATCTTCAACGACACCGTCTCGCCCGCGACGATCGCAAACTGCACGACATAGCGGCGTTGCTGTTCCTGCTGATCTTCCGCGCGTAGTGAACCGCTCAACCATCTGCGCTCGCGCTGACTGCTCTCGTCCATCATCGTCTCCGTCTGATGCCGGCACAACGGGGACGCATGCAAAGAAAAAGGCCCCGTCGTTTCCGGCGGGGCCTTGGGAATCTGCGTGTATCGGTGAAACTAGCGCACGCGTCCTGCCCATGACCCGCCTGAGATGGCGTTCATTGGGTGGTTAATCGCGTTGGCGATACACAGGAACGTTTGCATGTCGATGAGTGTCATCGGAGGCGCAACGCTTGTCAAGAATTTGTTGAAACGATGTGTGGTAACTGCGCTGCCTGTGGTCTGTCAGGGACGTGCAGCGACTTCGTCGAGATGGACCAGCAGGTCTTTCGGATCTTCGTACACGCGCAACGCGCCGGAGCGCTCGAGCTCCTCGAGACCGTAGCCGCCCGATAGCAGACCGACGCCGAGCGCCCGGCAACGGCGTGCGGCAAGCATGTCCCAGATGCTGTCGCCGACCACGACCGAATGGTCGATCGGCACGCCGAGCCGCTCCGCTGCCGCAATGAACAGATCGGGATCGGGCTTCGCATACTTGACGTCGTCGCGCGTGACGACGACTGCCGTGGCGGGATCGACGCCGAGCGCTTCGAGGTTCACTGCCGCTGTTTCCATCCGGCCGCTCGTGGCGATTGCCCAGCGTGTCCCCGCCTGCGTCAGTGCGGCGAGCAGTTCGCGGGAACCTGGGAGTGGGCAGACCTGCGCCCGCAGCCGCTTATAGGCTTCGGCGTGTATGCGACGCAGCCGCTCGACGCGCTCCTGGCTGATATCGCCGCCGGTTTCACGCAGCAACTGGTTTGTGAACAGGCCACCACTCATGCCGATCTTGCGATGGATGCGCCATACCGACAGTTCAATGCCTTCCGCGTCCAGCGCTTCCTTCCACGCGAGCACGTGCTGATACACGCTGTCTACGAGCGTACCGTCGAGGTCGAACAGGAAGGCTGTTTCGATTCGCATGATGTTCTCCGGCGTAGGGGGACGTCGAGGCAAGGCCTCGTGGCGAGGGGATGACGGCTGTCAGGGGTGAGTATCGATTGAACCGTGCGGCACGGCAACCCTGCCTGTTCTTGAGGATGCGGTTCAATTGACAAACGGTCTCGCGGGGCCGGAATGGGCAAAGTGCCTTGGCATCGCCGCAATGGAAGTTTTGCCCATGACACGTAAAAGCGACGTGTCGCAGCGATATTCCCGGCGGTCGCGGCAGCACATCGTTCTTCTTCACAACGGCGAGATCCATGCGCCACAAGGGCTTTACACGCGCGGCACGCATATTGCTCAAACCTCGTCATGGGCTTGGTTCGCGACGACCGACAAGCATATCGAAATAAACCCAAGATGGAGGAGTGATCATGCCGTACATCCTTGGATGGTTCCTTGGTGTCCCTCTGATTGTGCTGGTGTTGCTGTATCTGATTTTCCACTGATGCACGCGATGGCGACCGGCGGATAACCCTTGCCTGGCAAACCGCCGGTCGTGTTCCAGTGCTCTACGAATGATCAAACGCGCTCGGGTGCCCGATACAGCGCCCGCGTTCATGTCGTGACGGGATCACGATTTTCACTGTAGTGAGGCAACCATGACAACTCTTGTTACACACGACCGGCTTCCCCGTATCTCCTGGGGCGCAGTGTTCGCCGGCATCATTCTTTCGCTGGTTGTGTTTCTGGTGTTAGGCGTGCTGGGTGCGGCGATCGGCGCATCGGCGCTCGCGCCGCTTCAGTATCAGGACCCGACGCACGGCTTCGCGTTCGGCACCGGCATCTGGATGGTATTCATGACGGTTGCGGCCGTGCTCACCGGTTCCTACTTCGCGGGCCGGTGCGCGCCCGTGCTCGGCTGGCTGCACGGCGTGCTTGCGTGGGCAGTGGTGGTGCTCTTCATCGGCTATCTGGCCAGCGCTGTCGTCGGCAACACGGTCAGCATGGTGAGCAATGTCGCGGCATCTGCAACGACCGCAGCCAGCAATAGCAGCGTCGGCAATGCAGCCAACTCGCTGATCGATTCGGCGAAACAGACGCTGCAGCAGCACGGTATCAACCTTCCTTCGGCCACTGCGCCGCAGTCGCCGCAGGCAGACACGCAGATGCGCGAAACCGCGGATTCGGCTGCAAAACAGGTTGCGCGCGCAACGTGGTGGTCGTTCGCGTTACTGGTGCTCGGCGCCATCATCGCGAGCGCGGCGGGGCAGCTCGGCTTCCGGCATCAACCGCGGGTCGAGGAAGCGGAAGTGGCCGGGCAGGAGTCCGTGCCCGTCACGACGACCACTTACACGGAGCGCACAACAACGACCGGTCTGCGCCGGCCCGTCGCACGCTGAACACGTCCCTCGCGCCCGCCAACGATCGTTCGTGACACGCACGAGGTCATCGGGATCGGCACCGTAGTAAAGAAGCCGCGCGTGGCTGATAGGGCCACGCGCGGCGCTGTCGTGCGCGCGCCGATTGTGAGGGGCGGGCAGGTCGGGCGGGTGTAATGTGTTCACTTTCATCTTTCTTGCCGCGCGGCGCGAGCAGGCGGCCGTTCATGGGCGGTGAGTGCCTGTCCGGCAGGCAGCCCATGTCGCAAACAGAATACGTTTTCAAAGAGGCTGGTC
Organism: Paraburkholderia sp. BL10I2N1; assembly: GCF_004361815.1. Taxonomy (NCBI): domain Bacteria; kingdom Pseudomonadati; phylum Pseudomonadota; class Betaproteobacteria; order Burkholderiales; family Burkholderiaceae; genus Paraburkholderia; species Paraburkholderia sp. BL10I2N1. The sequence continues at coordinate 6,770 of NZ_SNWA01000002.1, forward strand.
GATGCATACCGTCGCGATTGCGATCTTTCCTGGCGTGCAGGCGCTCGATGTGGCAGGCCCCGTCGATGTCTTCGCCGAGGCCAATCAGTTCGTTGCACCGGAGCGCCGCTATCGCGTGACGCTGGTGGGTGCAGAGGAGGGGGCGGTACGCGCATCGAACGGCATGTCGATTGCCGCCGACGACACGTTCGATCATGCTCACGCCGGTTTCGATCTTGCACTCGTGGCGGGCGGACCGTCGTTGCCCGACGGTGCGCCCGACGCGCGGCTCGTCGACTGGCTGGCCAACGTGGCGTCACGTTGCGAGCGCTACGGCTCGATCTGCACGGGCGCGTTCGCGCTTGGCCATGCCGGGCTGCTCGACGGACGCCAGGTCACGACCCACTGGCAGCACGCGCAGCAACTCGCGGAGCAGTTTCCACAGGCGCGCGTCGATTTCGACCGAATCTATCTGCGCGACGAACGGCTGGTGACATCGGCTGGCGTGACGGCGGGCATCGACCTGTCGCTCGCGCTCGTCGCCGAAGATCAGGGTCCGCAGATTGCGCTCGCGGTAGCGAAGCGGCTGGTCGTGTTCGCACAGCGGCAGGGCGGCCAGTCGCAGTTCAGCCCATACCTCACTGCCCCGGCAGACGAAACGTCGCCGATCGCAAGGGTCCAGGCGCACGTGATGCAGCACATACGCGACAGCTTCACGGTGAAGGAACTGGCGGACGTTGCCGGCATGAGCGAGCGCACCTTCGCGCGGGTATTCGTGCAGCAGGCCGGCATCGCACCGCATGAATTCGTCGAGCGGGCGAGGGTGGACGCCGCGCGCAAACAGCTTGAAAGCAGCGCTGCGCCGCTCAAGACAGTCGCCTGGGAATGTGGATTCGGCACGGCCGATCGCATGCGGATCGTGTTCGCGCGCCGTCTTGGCGTAACGCCAATGCAGTATCGCGAGCGGTTCCGCTCGGGTTGAACCGCTTCGCGCCTTCGCTCCGGCTCAAAGCACGATCGACGTCGCGACGGCCAGCCAGATTGCGCTGACTCCCGCCAAAAACAGGCGGCGGGCGACCCTGATCCTTGCGTCACCGGTGTCGGGCTCCACGGAACTGGTGGCCATCCACGGTACGAGGCCGAGGCACACAAAACCCAGCAGCGCGATCGTGGCGATAAAGATGTCAACGGCGGACCAGCGGGTACCCTCGTGGACGCCCCAGTAACCGAGAAAGACAATACCGATCGAAAACACAGTCGATGCGGCCGAACTGATCGCCACGACCGATCCGGTTGGGCTCGGCATGCTTCACCTCCTTTTGGGAGCTACGCTGTTCGACGATTCTGCGTCGTGCGCAATACTGCGCCTCACACCGTCTTCAGCATCCCGCCGTCGACGAAATAGGTCGCGCCGACGCTGTATGAGGCCCGTTCAGAGCACAGGAAAACGATGAAATCGGCCAGTTCTGCCGGGCTCGCAAAGCGTTTGATGGGCGCGTGCTGATCGGCGACCTGCTGCAGGTGGGCCTCCCAGTCGCCCCCGGAATCCTGCGTCAGTTGCCTTGCGGTCTTGATCCAGTCGGGCGTGAGCACCAGACCCGGATTGATCGTGTTGACGCGGATGTTGTCCTTGATGAGTTCGTTCGCGAGGTTCTTCGAGAACATCATCAGCGCAGCTTTGGTCACGTTGTAGATCGGCTCGTAACCGAGCGGCTGCACTGCGCAGATCGACGCGTTATGCAGGATCGCGCCGCCGCCGCGCTGCTTCATCGATGGCACGAGGCCACGCGCGAGCCGCACCGCCGCCATCACATGCAGGTCCCAGTACGCCTGCCATTTTTCATCGGGCGCGTCCATGATGGTTTCGTTGCTGCCGGTGCCGGCATTGTTGAACAGGATGTCCGCACCGCCGAAGGCCTGGGTTGTCGCGTGCACCAGTTCGTCGACCCCTGTGACTGTCGCGACATCGCACGCAACAGGGATCGCCTGCACGCCGTAGCTCGCCGTGATCTGGTTCGCGGCCGCGGCCAGTCGGTCGTGCTGGCGTGCGGCCAGCACGAGGTTCACGCCTTCCGCCGCGAACGCCTCCGCCACCGCGAGTCCGATGCCGACACTCGCGCCCGTCAGGACGGCGACCTTGCCGCGCAGTTTCAGGTCCATCGGTTTGTCTCCTGATTGATTGGCGGGTCGGTTTGCGTTCCGTCCCCGACGTGACACCCGATTCTGCACCGATTTTCCGGCCGATGGGGGCGGCCCGCGCCCATGAAAAAACGGGCTGCATGGGACGTGAGCGGGCGTGGCGTAGCCGATACACCCTCTTTATTGCAACGTTTGCGCAAAATCCTGTATGAATGTACAGTATCGCGAGACTGCATCCGGTTCGGCCATCTGACTGCCGCGGCCGGCCCCGCTGGAGACATGTCGTGCACCCTTTGATTCTTCCCATAGCGTTGTTGAGCCTGGCGTCCAGTGCGTTCGCGGGGGAGCGCTACGTCGAGGTCTGGAACCCGCCTGAAGCGCGCACGGTGCCGGCACGGCCTGGGGCGCAGAAGAAGACCGGCCACAAGGTCGCCGCAAGAAAATCGCCACAGACCATCGCGAAGAAGGTCACCGATCCGGCCGCCGCCAACACCGTGCGGGCGACGCCTCCCGCGTCGGCGCCTGTGAAGGTCCGCCCGCTCGATCCGAACACGGATATTCCACGCAAGATCGCCCCAGATGGGCACGTCCTGCGGGTGCGTGATGGACAGTCGCGGCACGCCGTTAGCCAGTTGGTTTGAGCCTGTTCCGCGTTGCCGCGCAGGTTGCCTTGCAGTATTCCGCCAGAATTCTCCGTCTTCCCCCTCGCACGATGCGACGCTCTGGGTAGCGCGCCGGACGGCTCGTGCTAGATTCGAGCCTTCAGGAGACGCTTCACCGATGTGGCAAATCGATCAGACAACATTGCGGCTCTTCATCGCCGTGTGCGAGGAAGGCACGATCGCGCGCGCGGCCGAGCGCGAGTTCATCGCGCCCTCAGCCGTCAGCAAACGGCTCGCCGACCTCGAGGCGCTGGTGGACGTTGCGCTCCTGTCGCGCGGTCAGCGCGGCGTGCGCGCTACGGCGGCGGGCATCGCGTTTCTCAAGCATGCGCGGATCGTTCTGCGTAGCTACGAGCGCCTGCAGGCCGAACTCGGCGAATACGCGGCAGGTGCCAGCGGGCATGTGCGCGTGCTGGCGAACGTGTCGTCGATGGTGGAGTTTTTGCCGGAGGCATTGTCCGTGTTTCTGAACGCCAATCCGCAGATCCGCGTCGACGTCGAAGAGCGCGTCAGCGTCGATATCGTGCGCGGACTGGAAGAGGGCGTCGCGGATATCGGCATCTGCCGCGATGTCGTCCCGACCGGCGAACTTGACGTCTTGCCCTACCGCTCCGATCACCTGGCGCTCGTCGTGCCAAACGATCATCCGTTCGCTGCAGAAGCGGAGATCAGCTTCGAGCAGACCCTTGCTTTCGATCACCTCGGTCTGGCGTCGAATGCGTCGGTCAACGCGTTGATGCAGCGCATCGCGGCCGAAAAGGGACGTGAGCTGCAATACCGCAGCTACGTGTCCACCTTCGATGCAGCCTGCCGCTTCGTGCAGGCGGGCCTCGCGGTGTCGATCCTGCCTGGCGAGGCGGTCGCTCCGCATATCCGGCAGCAGTACGGCCTTGCCGTGATTCCATTGCGCGAAACATGGGCCGAGCGGCGCTTCGTGATCTGCGTGCGTGACCGGGCCGCGCTGACCGTGCCAGCAGCCCGTCTGCTCGATCACCTGCTGAAAACGGCGCAGACGCCTGCCGGTGCGCCCGCCACAGCGCCTACCCAATAGCCCTTACGGGTTTCCCCTGTGCGGCGCTGCAGGCCCGCGCCGCCAGCCTCCCCAGCCATCGCGCCCGGCGATGGGCTGCATCGTCAAACTAGTCTTTTCCGCGCGCTCACGGCGCGGCAGCATCACGCTCAGTTCTCCCCCAAGCTGAGACCAGACGATGAATTCTCCCAATGAGCGCGTGATCGTGACGGAAGTCGGGATGCGCGACGGCCTGCAAAGCATCGCGCAAACCATGCCGACCGCGGCGAAAAAGCGCTGGATCGACGCCGCCTATGCAGCCGGCGTGCGTCATATGGAAGTGGCGTCGTTCGTGCCGCCGAAACTGCTGCCGCAAATGGCCGATGCCGACGAAGTGATCGCGCATGCGCTGACTTTCGCTGACCTGACCGTGGCCGCGCTGGTGCCGAACGTAAAGGGCGCACAACGCGCGCTCGACGCCGGTGTGCGTCGGATCATTGCGCCGGTGTCGGTCAGTACCGCTCACAGCCTCGCCAACGTGCGCAGGACGCCCGCGGAAATGATCGATGCTTTTGCCGAAATGCGTGCACTGATCGACGCTGCGCCGCGTGCGAACAAGCCGGAACTGGTGGCAGGGCTGTCGACGGTATTCGGGTGCACGCTGCAAGGCGAGGTGCCTCTCGCAGACATCGCCAGCATCACGCGGGCCTCGCTCGCAGCCGGCGCCGACGTGATCGCCCTCGGCGACACGACCGGCGAAGCGTCGCCGCGTCAGGTTGCACAGATCATCGCGCTCGTGCAGGGCATCGCTGGCAGCAAGCTCCGTTCGCTGCATTTCCACGACACGCGCGGCCTGGGGCTGGCCAACACGGTGATCGCGTTGCAGCACGGCATCCGGGAATTCGATGCGTCGCTCGCCGGCCTCGGCGGCTGTCCGCATGCGCCCGGCGCGACCGGCAACGTGAATACCGAGGATCTGGTCTTCATGCTCGAAAGCATGGGATACGACACCGGTATCGATATCGAAAAGCTCGTCGCGTCGCGCAGCGTCCTGGCCGACGCCTTACCCGGTGAGCCGCTCTTTGGCTACATCGCCCGTGCAGGTCTTCCGAAACAGTTTTCCGCTGCGGCGCATCGCGCAGAACAGGAGGTGGCTCAATGAACCCGTCCGTACCTTCACAAGCCGCCGCGACTGGCGTTGCCGCGCAGAGACTGCCGCTCGACGGCATTCGCGTGATCGAGCTTTCGCACATGGTGATGGGGCCGACGTGCGGCATGATACTCGGCGACCTCGGCGCCGAAGTCATCAAGGTTGAGCCGCCGCGCGGCGATGGCACACGGCGGCTGCTCGGCACCGGCGCAGGCTTTTTTCGCACCTTCAATCGCAACAAGAAGAGCATCGCGCTCGACCTCGATTCGCAGGCTGGCCTCGATGCGCTGCATAAGCTCGTTGATACGGCCGATGTCTTCGTCGAGAATTTCAAGCCGGGCCGGATGGCGAGCCTTGGCCTCGACTACGAGACGCTGCGCAAGCGCAATCCGAAGCTGATCTATGTCTCGCACAAGGGCTTTCTCAATGGGCCTTACGAGCATCGGCTCGCCCTCGATGAGGTCGTGCAGATGATGGCGGGCCTTGCGTATATGACAGGGCCCGTCGGCCGCCCATTGCGCGCGGGCAGTTCGGTCAACGACATCATGGGCGGCATGTTCGGCGCGATCGGCGTGCTGGCCGCGTTGCATGAACGCCATGCAACCGGCACGGGCAAGGCAGTGCAGAGCGCGCTGTTCGAAAACTGCGTGCTGCTGTCCGCCCAGCATATGCAGCAGTTTGCGGCGACGGGCGTGGCGGCTGCGCCGATGCCCGAGCGGATCAGCGCGTGGGCGGTCTACGATGTGTTCACGCTCGCGGGCGGCGAACAGATGTTCATCGCCGCCACCGGCGACGGGCAGTGGCGCGCGCTTTGCGCGATCCTCGACCGTCCTGACCTGCTCGCCGATGCGCGCCTTGCGACCAATAACGATCGGGTGCTGGCGCGCGGGTGGCTTCTGAAAACGCTTGGCGAAACGCTGGCCAGCCTGGAAGGCGCGGCGCTCGAGCCGCAGTTCGAACGCGATCACATTCCGTTCGCCTCGATCACACGCCCGGAGGATCTCTTTGCCGATCCACATCTGATCGCAAGCGGCGGTCTTGCGCCCCTGATGCTCGATGACGGCAGCGAAACCGCGATGCCGCTGCTGCCGATCTCGATGGACGGCGAACGTCTGCAGCCGCGTCGCCCGATTGCGAAGATCGGCGAGCACACAAGCGACGTGCTGCGCGGCATCGGCTACGGCGACGCGGAAATTGCCGCGCTGCTGGCCAGCGGTGACGCGCCTCAGAAAGCGGCCTGATCCGCTCGCGAACGCGTGTGGACCACGGTGACTGTTCAACCATCGGGACCGCAACCCGCCAGCAAGCGTACCGGCAGAAGGCAGAAACGCAGCGACGCAGCAGCACCCAACCCTATCCGGCATCAGACTGGACATCAAGGAGACAGACGATGAGATCGTCCCCCCAGATTATCGTTACGTCGAGTGCGGCGGCGGGACATGCGGGCACCGCCCCGGCCGATCAGGACGCACTCGATGCAGCGCGCGAATACGGTATCGCCCAGGGCGCTGCCGGCATCTCCGCGCGACTTGACCGGCTGCCGGCCACGGCGGCGATCTGGAAGCTGGTGATGCTGCTGAGCCTGGGGCTGTTCTTCGAACTGTACGACCTTATGTTCTCCGGCTACATCGCGCCGGGGCTCGTGCGCAGCGGCATTCTGACCGCCACGACGCACGGCCTGTTCGGCACGAGCGGTATCGCGAGCTTCATCGCTGCGCTGTTCGCGGGCCTCTTTGTCGGCACGGCAGCGTGCGGGTTTCTCGCCGACCGTTTCGGACGGCGCGCGATGTTCACGTATTCGCTGCTCTGGTACACCGCCGCCAACGTGATCATGGCGTTTCAGGACACCGCGTTCGGCCTTAACCTCTGGCGCTTCGTCGCAGGGGTCGGCCTGGGGCTCGAGATCGTGACGATCGGCACATACATTTCCGAACTCGTCCCGAAGCACATCCGCGGCCGCGCTTCCGCGTGCTCGCAGGCAGTCGGCTTTACGGCGGTGCCGATCGTCGCGTTCCTGTCGTATCTGCTCGTGCCGCAGAAGCCGTTCGGCATCGACGGCTGGCGCTGGGTGGTGATGACGGGGGTAGTGGGCGCGGCGTTCGTCTGGTGGATCCGTCTGCGTCTGCCGGAAAGTCCGCGCTGGCTCGCGCAGAAAGGACGTATCGACGAAGCCAACGCGGTCATGGAGCGGCTCGAAGCGCGCGTGCAGGCGGAGTATGGACGCCCGTTGCCGACTCCTGCGATGCCCGAGCCGGTCCGCTCGAAGGCGAAGTTTCGCGACCTGCTCGCCCCGCCTTACCGCCGCCGCACGCTGATGCTGATCATCTTCCACGTGTTCCAGACGATGGGCTACTACGGTTTCGCAAACTGGATCCCAACACTGCTGATCAAGCAGGGCATTACGGTGACGACGAGCCTCATGTATGCGTCGATCATCGCGATTGCAGCTCCCCTCGGGCCGCTGCTCGGCCTCCTGATCGCGGACAGATTCGAGCGCAAGACAGTGATCATCTGCATGGCGGCCATCAATGTCGTGTGCGGTTTGCTGTTCAGTCAGGCACGCGAAGCCGTGTTGCTGGTGAGTCTCGGCGTATGTCTCGTGCTTGCGGGCAACATCATTTCGTACAGCTATCACGCGTACCAGGCAGAACTGTTTCCGACCAGCATCCGGGCGCGCGCAGTGGGCTTCGTGTATTCATGGAGCCGCATTTCCGCCGTGTTCTCCGCGTTTCTGATTGCGGCCTGCCTGAAGCACTTCGGCGTGAACGGCGTGTTCGTGTTCATCTCCGGCGCCATGTTGATCGTGATCCTTGCGATAGCGACGCTGGGCCCGCGCACGCGCGACATCGCACTCGAAGATATTTCGAAGTGAGGCCGATGGCGAGCGCGGCATGTGGCTCGTCATGGCGGAATATGGAGAATGCGCGTTGTCAGGCGTGCGCGCCCTCTACCGCCGTCTGACTGCCCCCGGATCGTCGAACTGAACCGAGCCGGGTCGATCCGGGCAAATTCAAACTTGAGATTCAGCTGCGGAGCGCCGTGAGCCTACGCGTACCGGACAGCACTGCGGCCTCTCTGCGCGCGGCTTCGAGGAAATGTGCCTTCAGGTGGTCCAGCCAGGTGCGAACCTTGGCGTCCAGATACTGCCTGGATGGGAAGAGTGCGTAGACGGTGAGCGGTTGAAGGTGGTAATCCGGCAAAAACCGCACAAGACGTCCAGAACTGATCGCATCGACGGCGACATGGAGCGGCAACGCGCCGATGCCCATGCCGAGTTCGAGCGCCGACGCCACCGCTTCCACCGTGTTGACGCAGAACGCGGGCTGCACGGGAATGTCAACGGTCACGCCGTGCTGGTCGATCAGCGCAATGTCGACGGCATCGGCGAGCGCGGGCCCGAAGCCCACAAAAGCGTGCGACGCCAGATCGGCCGGCTCATCCACACTGACATCCCGCTTCGCGTAACCTGGCGCGGCGCACAGCACGCTATAGGTTTCCCCCAGATTGACGCCGACAAACGACGAATCGCGCAGCGCGGGCAGCGCGACGATCGCGGTGTCGAATCCGTCTTCGAGCAGGGCCGACGATGCGTCCGACAGCGTCAGCGCCACCTGGACACGCGGATAGGTGCGCTGATAGTGCCTCACTGCCGGCACCAGATAGTGCCGCCCGATGGTGGGCGACGCATGCACCTTGAGCCTGCCGGCTGGTTGAAGATGAACCGCACGGGCTTCTGCCTCGGCTTCTTCAATGGATGCGAGAATCGCGCGGCAGCGCGAGAGGTAGCGTTTGCCGGCCTGCGTCAGTGCGATCTGGCGCGTCGTTCTATGCAGAAGCCGCGTCTGCAGATGCTGTTCGAGTTCGGTGATCAACCGCGAAGCGACGCCTATGCTGATCGTCAGTGAGCGCGCAGCCGACGTGAAACTCATGTCTTCCGCCACGCGCACGAAGAGGCGCATGTTACGAAAAAGGTCCATCACTCAGGCCGAAAAACGAAGAGACAATGAAGGAGCGCGCAGCTTCAACCGCGCGCCCCTGTGAGGCCGCTACCCGCAATATCCTGATTGGCGTGCGGCGGATAAAACGCGTTATTCGAGTTATTCGAGTGCGGCGGCCGGCCCGAAGAATTCGTAGCGGCTCTGTTTCGCGGGTACACCCAGCGCTTTCAGATGCTTCTTGATGGCCTTCATGAAGCCCAACGGCCCGAGGAAGTAGACATCGACATCACGCGTTTCCGGCAGCCATTCGTCCAGCTTTTGCTCGTCCAGCAGACCGTACGCATGGGCTCGTTCGTCGCCGGTGCGCTGATGCTCATAGCAATAGAAGTGCTTCAGTTGCGGATGACGTGCCGCCAGCCCGTCGATCCACTCGCGGAACGCGTGCACGCCACCGTGGCGCGCGGAGTGAATGAAGTGCACCGGGCGCTGCGTGGCGAGCGCGGCTTGCAGCATGGCGAGAGTCGGCGTAATGCCCACGCCGCCGCTGATCAGCACCAGCGGTTTGGCGTTGTGTTCGAGCTTGAAATCGCCGGACGGTGCGAACAGTTCCAGCGTGTCGTTCTCGTGGACACGGTCGTGCAGATGGTTCGACACCTTGCCGCCCGGTTCGCGCTTCACGCTGATGCGGTATTCATGCCTGTTCGCAGCAGCGGAAAGCGAGTAGTTGCGGCGCAGTTCTTCACCGTTGACGATCACGCGCATCCCGATGTATTGACCCGGATGGAATTCGAGCACTTCGCCGCCGTCGACCGGTCGAAAATGGAACGACGTGATTTCCTCGCTTTCGGGCACCTTACGCACGAGGCGGAAGGTACGCGCGCCGCGCCATCCTCCGGGAGCCTGTTCCTTTTCGGCGTAGACATTTTCTTCAAGACCGATCAGCAGGTCGGCGAGCTGCTGATAAGCCGCGGCCCACGCTTCGATGACGGCATCGGTGGCGATCTCAGGTCCGAGCACTTCGCGGATGGCGCGCAGCAGGCAACCACCTACGATCGGATAATGCTCGGGAAGAATCTGCAGGGCGACGTGCTTGTTGATGATCTGCGAGACGAGGCCGCCAAGCTGTTCGAGTTCGTCGATATGACGGGCGTACATCAGCACACCGTTGGCAAGCGCGCGCGGCTGCGCGCCGCTCGCCTGGTGGGCCTGGTTGAAGAGCGGCCGGACCGACGGATTCTCGTCGAGCATCATTTTGTAGAAGTGTGTGATCAGCGCTTCGCCGCCACCTTCCAGAAGCGGCACGGTAGCCTTGACGATGGTGCGATGTTCGGCGGTCAGCATATCGGTGGTTCCTTATGATGCGTGAGTGGAAGAGGGAAACCGGCAGAACCGGTTCCGCTGATTCACACTGCCATATACAGGTTCCGTGCCAGCTTAAAAGTCGTTTAAAATCAGTAGCATCTGAATTTACGTGGTGAATATGACCCGAGTCGAAAAGTCTACCGATGTAGTCACATTGACTGTCCATGCGGTGCTGGACGCGTTGATTCCACTCGTCGAAGACCTGTCGCGGGAGTTGCCGCACACGGAGCGCTACCGGCGTCTGCTTGAAACCCTGCGCACGCTCTTTCCTGGGGACGCTGCCGCGTTGCTGCGGCTCGAGGGCGACACGCTGGTGCCGCTTGCCATCAACGGCTTGAGCAGCGATACGCTCGGGCGGCGCTTTCGCGTGAACGATCATCCGCGCTTCGCGCAACTGCTCGACCAGCGTGAGCCGACGCGGTTCGCCGCCGATTCCGGTTTGCCCGATCCCTATGACGGCCTCGTGCAGGGAGTCGAAGGCAATCTCGAAGTGCACGACTGCCTCGGCTGCCCGCTGTATATCGATGACCGGCTGTGGGGACTCATCACGCTCGACGCCCTCGATCCTGCGCAATTCGATTCGATCGATCTGCCGTCGCTGCAGGCCTATTTGAGTCTCGCGGCAGCGACGGTGAGCGTCGTCGAGCGCATTGACACGCTCGCGCGCAGCTCCGAGGAGGAACGCCGGCGCGCGGAAGCGTATCGGCTCGCGAGCAGTCAGAGCCGTCGCGAGATGATCGGCAGCAGTGCACCGTACAAACGTCTGATGGACGAGATCCGCGTCGTCGCGAACAGCGATCTAACCGTGCTGATCACCGGCGAGACCGGCGTCGGCAAGGAGCTCGTCGCAAACGCCATTCACGCGCTCTCGCCGCGCGCCGGCAAGCCGATGGTCAGCCTGAACTGCGCGGCGCTGCCGGATACGCTCGTCGAAAGCGAGCTGTTCGGGCACGTGAAGGGTGCGTTTTCGGGGGCGTCGACAGACCGGGGCGGCAAATTCGAACTGGCCGACGGTGGCACGCTCTTTCTCGACGAAGTCGGTGAGCTGTCGCTCGGCGTGCAGGCCAAGTTGCTGCGCGTGCTGCAAAACGGGCAGTTGCAACGCATCGGCTCGGACCACGAGCACAAGGTCGACGTGCGGCTGATTGCGGCGACCAACCGTGACCTGGCGGCAGAGGTGCGTGAAGGCCGCTTTCGTGCCGACTTCTATCATCGGTTGAGCGTCTATCCGCTGTGGTCACCGCCGTTGCGTGAGCGCGGGCGCGACGTGCTGCTGCTCGCCGGCAATTTCCTCGAAGAAAACCGTTCACGCCTAGGTCTCCTGAGTCTGCGCCTCTCCAGCGACGCGCAGACCGCGCTGCTCGGCTATACGTGGCCGGGCAATGTGCGCGAACTGGAACATCTGATCGGGCGCAGCGCGCTGAAGGCGCTCGCGCGTCATCGCGAGCGGCCGCGCATTCTGACGCTGACGGCGGCCGATCTTGCGCTTTCCGAAGCGGGGCGGGCAGCCATGACGTCGGACGCCGCCGATGCCGATGGCCATGCGCAGCCCGGTGAAGATTTCCGCACGGCTGTCGCTTCGTTCGAACGGACGCTCATCAGCGAAGCGCTCGCGCGTAACGAACGCAACTGGGCTTCCACCGCACGCGAGCTGGGTATGGACCGCGCGAATCTCAACCGGCTCGCAAGACGGCTGGGCTTGAAGTGACACGGGGCGGCACGACAGGGGCGCGGCGGCGAAACGTGCGTCCGCCTCGCTGGCAGCGAGTGCACCCACTCGCTGCGCTGCGTCACGGGGTTACTGCGGAATCGGCTCCTTCACTGGATCGTGATCGCCGACGATCGCATTCCGCTCAGGCCGGCATCTTGCGGAACGCGATCGCGAAGCGGTTCCAGCTGTTGATCGCATTGACCAGCAGCGTCAGGTCGACGAGTTCCTCTTCGCTGAAGTGCGGCTTCACCACTTCCCAGACAGCGTCGGACACGTGCCCGTCTGACACGAGCGTGACGGCTTCGGTCCATTCGAGCGCCGCGCGTTCGCGATCCGTGAAGAATGGCGTTTCGCGCCAGGCCACGACCGTTGCAAGCCGACGCTCGGTTTCACCGCCTTTTCGTGCATCGGTGGTATGCATATCGACGCAGAACGCGCAGCCGTTGATCTGCGATGCACGCAGGCGGACCAGTTCGGTCAGCGACTTTTCGAGGCTGGACTTCCCAATGCGTTCTTCGAGCGCGAGGAGGGCCTTGATGGCGTTCGGATTGGCTTTGTAGAAGTCGAGACGGGATTGCATGACGGATTCCTCGGTTTGGGTTGTTGTGCGTGCGGCGACGCGACATGAGGAAGATTAGGCGATTCACTGGTTCAGCAAAATGACCGGTTTTGACTTTTTTCAGGTAACCAGTGACGGGCCTGAAGAACGTCGGCAGCGCTTCCATATTTGTCAGGCTGAAAAAAATACGCCGGATTGTTTCGCCACCTGTCGCCTATCTATTTGATTAACCTGGCGCTCGACACCTGTGTTAATTTCCTCTCTGATCTCCGCAGCTCGTAGTGCCGTTCAGCACCATTAGAATGCGCCGGATGTTCTGGATCGCGAATGCGCGCCGGGTCATCGGGCAAAGAAAAACAGTCGCGCATAGACGGTTCCAGCAAGCTTCGCCACGTTGTTGGCTGCCCGTTCGCGCATCAGGCATGCACAACCAGACTGAGAGGGTCGAGGTGGCTCAAGGGCGGACATCTATCGCGATCGCGCTTCTCGCGTGGTCGAGCTTGACGGCGAGCCTCACGGCGAGTGCGGCGGAGCCCACCGCGGAGCAGGCACCCGACACGATGCAGGCTCGGGTGCTTGCATGTGCCGCTTGTCATGGCGCGCACGGCGAGGGTACCGACAACGACTACTTCCCGCGTCTGTCCGGCAAGCCCGCAGGCTATCTGTACAACCAGTTGCTGGCGTTTCGCGACGGTCGGCGCAAGTACCCGCCGATGAACTATCTGCTTGCGTACCTGCCCGACGCATACCTGAAAACGATCGCCGATCACTTCGCCGCTGAACGGCGGCCGTTCCCGCCGCCGGCGACACCCACTGTCGATGCGGCGACACTCGCACTCGGTCAGACGCTGGTGACGCGCGGCGATCCGGCGCGCAAGATTCCTGCCTGTGCAAGCTGTCACGGCGGCTCGCTGACCGGCATGGAGCCGGCCATTCCGGGCCTGCTCGGCCTGCACGCCGACTATCTGAGCGCACAGCTCGGCGCGTGGCGCTACGGTACCCGCAGTGCGGCCGCGCCCGACTGCATGAAAACGGTTGCGACACGCCTGAACGAGCACGACATCACAGCGGTCGCCGCATGGCTCGCGTCACAGACGGCGCCCGCCGACCCCGCGCCGGCCGCAGCCGGGTCGCTCAAGATGCCGCTTGCGTGCGGCAGCGTCCCTCACTAACCGGAGAACCGAATTGTCTGCTCTCCGACCCGTCACACCCTCCGGCACGCTCAGGACGCTCGTACGCATCGCCGGCCGCGGCGCGGCGCTCTTCTGTGCGGCCTTCACGCTCGCGCATGCGCAGGGCGCAACGCCTGCGCAAAACGCCGAGCTGATTGCCCGTGGTGAATATCTCGCCCGCGCAAGCGACTGCATCGCCTGCCACACCCTGCCGGCGGGCAAGCTGTTCGCGGGCACACGTCCGATGGATACGCCGTTCGGCACGCTCTATACGCCGAACATCACGCCTGACAAGGAAACCGGTATCGGCACATGGTCCGCCGACGACTTCTACAGGATGCTGCATCAGGGCAAGTCGAAGGATGGCTCACTGCTGTATCCGGCGATGCCGTTTGCGTCCTATACGCGGATGACGCGCGCCGATTCGGATGCGATGTTTGCGTACCTGATGTCGGTGCCTCCCGTGCACCAGCCGAACCGGCCACATACGCTGCGCTTTCCGTTCAACAAGCGCGAGTTGCTGCTTGGCTGGCGCACGCTGTATTTCAAGCAGGGCGAATTCAAGCCCGATCCCACGCAGTCTGCCGAATGGAATCGCGGCGCGTATCTCGTCGAAGGCCCGGGCCACTGCGCGATGTGCCACACCGCGATCAATGCGCTGGGCGGCAGTTCGGCATCGAAGGCCTTCGAAGGCGGCCTGATCCCGATGCAGAACTGGTACGCGCCTTCGCTCACCTCGAACAGGGAGGCGGGCCTCGGCGACTGGAGCATCGAGGATATTTCCGCTCTGCTGAAGAGCGGTGTCTCGAAGCGCGGCGCCGTGTATGGACCGATGGCGGAAGTCGTCTATGACAGCCTGCAATACCTGAGCGATGAAGACATCCGCGCGATGGCCGTGTATCTGAAGAGCCTGCCGGAACGCAGCGGGCAGACGGCCTCGAGCCCAAGCACCGCGGTGGCAGAGGAAAAGAACCTCCTGTTCCCGCTCGGCAAGAAGATCTACGACGCGCAGTGCGCGGTCTGTCACGGCGCAGAGGGCAAGGGCAAGCCGCCGCATTTCCCGCCGCTGGCGCAGAACCAGTCGATCCTGATGACGTCGGCGGTCAACCCTATCCGCATGGTGCTGAACGGCGGCTACCCGCCGGGCACCGAGAAGAATCCTGAGCCGTACGGCATGCCGCCGTTCGCGCACACGCTGTCCGACGAGGAAGTGGCGGCGGTCGTCACCTTCATCCGCACGGCGTGGGGCAATCGCGGCACGCCGATCACGGCGAGGGAAGCGAACCAGTTGCGTAGCGCCCCCCTGTATTGACATCACCGAGTGAGCACAACGAGGCAGCCATGAGCGATTCCCCCTCCGACCGGACGCACAGCGCCGAAGATCAGGCGGTCGACGACATCGTGAGGCGTGGCCCGAGCGGCGCCATCGCGCTGGCGGGCACGGCGACCGCGATCGTCATCGGGCTGTGGTTTGCGTTTTACTTTCTCGTCTTCCTGCCTCGCGGCGTGATTCAGTGAGGCGCCCTGCATGGCCACGAACCCCGCACCCCACAGCCCCGACGCCGAAGATGTCGCAGCGCGCATCGAGCGACGCTGGGCCATTCTGGTCGTCAGCATCGTCGCGGTGCTGGTCGCGATGGTGATCTTCACCGGCCTGCACTGGGCGATGATGCCGCCGTCGCGCGTCGAGACCGTCAACCCGACGTCGCTGCACGTCTCCGGCGAATTCATCGAAAGCAACCTCGGTACGGCGCGCGAAAGCGATGGCTCGGTGACCGTGCGTCTGATTGCGCAGCAGTATTCGTTCACGCCGCAATGCATCGTCGTGCCCACCGACACGCCGGTGACGTTTCGTGCGACCAGCGCCGATGTCGTGCACGGCTTCCTGATCACCAACACCAATCTCAACTCGATGCTCGAACCCGGCTACATCTCGACCTTCAGGACGACCTTCGATACGCCCGGCGAACACCTGATGCCGTGCCACGAATATTGCGGCGTCGGCCACCAGGACATGTGGGCGCACGTGCAGGCCGTCGACAAGGCGAAGTTCGCGCAGATGGCGGCCGCTTCGCGGAGGGTCAGCTGTGTTCAATAGCAAACGGGTCGTTCTCGCGCATTTCTGGCTCGCCTTCGCGGCGTTCGGCCTTGCGCTGCTGCTCGGCGCCTGGCAGATGATCGTTCGCAGCCCGCTGCATCCGTGGCTGAAAAACCCCGAGATTTACTACCGGTCGGTGACCGCGCACGGCACGGCGATGGGCTATGTGTTTCCGACGCTGATCGCGATGGGCTTCGGCTACGCGGTGTCCGAACTGGCGTTGAAGCGCCCGCTCGTCGGTTTGAAGTGGGCATGGGCTGGCTTCTGGCTGGTGCTGATAGGCGCTGTCGCGGCGATGGTGCCGGTCGCAATGGGCCTCGCGTCGGTGCTGTACACGTTCTATCCGCCGATGATCGGCAACGCGTTTTACTACATTGGCGTCGTGCTGGTCGTGGTCGGCTCGTGGATCTGGGTCGCGCTGATGGGCATCAACATGACCGTCTGGAAGCGGGAGAATCCCGGCAAACCGGTGCCGCTCGCGATGTTCGCCACCGTGGCGGGCGCCTACCTGTGGGGCTGGACGGCGGTGGGCGCGGCGCTCGAACTGCTGTTTCAGATCCTGCCTGTCGCGCTCGGCTTCACAACCACGATCGACTCCGGTCTGGCCCGCGTGTTCTTCTCGTGGACGCTGCACGCGATCGTCTACTTCTGGCTGATGCCGGCGTATATCGCGTACTACACGATCATTCCGCGCGCGATCGGCGGGCGGCTGTACAGCGACTCGATGGCGCGCGTGTCGTTCATCCTGTTCCTCGTGGTGTCGATGCCGATCGGCATTCACCATCTGTTTGCCGATCCGCAGGTCGGCTCCGGCTTCAAGTTCATGCACTCGGTGTTCACCGCGCTCGTCGCCGTGCCGACGCTCCTGACGGTGTTCACGATCAGCGCGTCGGTTGAGATCGCGGCGCGGCTGCGCGGCGGCAAGGGCGCGTTCGGCTGGCTCAAGGCGCTGCCCTGGGACAACCCGATGATGCTGGCGGTCGCCTTCTCGTTCGTGATGCTCGGCTTCGGCGGCGCGGGCGGCATCATCAACATGAGCTACCAGATGGATTCGACGATCCACAACACGCAGTGGATCACCGGGCACTTTCACCTGATCTTCGCGGGCGCGATCGTCATCATGTACTTCGTGATCGCGTACGACCTGTGGCCGCATCTGACGGGTCGCGCGGTGACGAGCCTGAAACTGATGCGCCTGCAACTGTGGCTGTGGTTCATCGGCATGATCGTGCTGACGTTCCCGTGGCACTGGGTCGGCATTCTGGGCATGCCACGCCGCATGGCGTTTTACGACTACACCGATCCGCAGATCGCGGCTCAGGCGATCTGGGTGGTGATGTCGGCGGTGGGCGGGGTGATCCTCGTGATCTCGGCGATCCTGTTCTTTGTGATCCTGTACCGCACGCAACGCGGCCCGCGCATTGCGGTGACGGAATACCGTTTCGCGACCGCCGTGCATGAGCCGAAGACGCTGCCTGTCGCCTTGAACAGCTTCGGCCTGTGGCTTGCGCTGATGATCGGGCTCACGGTTGCGAACTACGGCTACCCGATCGGAGAACTGCTGTCGCATCCCGAGACCTCAGTGCCGGCCGTGCCGATTGGAGGACCGCGATGAGCAACGAACAACTGTTCTCGCTGCGCAATCCCTGGTTCAGGGTGACGGTTGGCGCGACGATCGCGGTGGTGGTGTTCTCGCTGGTCATTGGCTTCATATGGCTGCCTTCGGTCAAGCAGGATGCGCCGTTTCAGGGGCTGTGGAACGCGATCTGCAGCGCGGCCGGGGTGCCGCAGAAATGGATGGCGGGCGTCGAGACCATCGAACCGACCATCCACACCAGCACCGCTGAAATCACGCCGCAACTGTTGACGCATCCGACTGCGTTGTCGATCGGCCGAGGCGCCACGCTGGCGATGCGCTGCACGATGTGTCACGGCGAACGCGGCATGAGCGACGCGAATTCGCCGAATCTCGCCGGGCAGTACGCGGTAGTGATCTACAAGCAATTGCTCGATTTTCAGTCGGGCGCACGGGCCAATGCTGTGATGTCGCCGATGGTCAAGAATCTGAGCGATGAAGAGATGCGTGACGTCGCCGCTTACTACGCATCGCTGCCGCGCCCGAAGCTCCCTCCCGGCGAGAACCCGCCGATGCCGGACATCGTCGCGCACGGTTCGCCGATGCGTAACATTGCGCCGTGTGCGTCGTGTCACGGTGGCGTCGACAACAAGGCAGGCAGCCCATGGCTCGAAGGGATGCCAGCGGCGTACATCAAGGGGCAGTTGGAGGCATTTGCGTCAGGAACGCGCCATAACGACATCAGCGAACAGATGCGCAATGTCGCCCGGCAAATGACGCCGCAGGAGGTTGAGGCTGCGGCTGCCTATTATGCTGGCGCTCACCCTGAGGCGCGGTGATTCCCGGTGCTTCCCGGTGCTTCCCGGTGGTTCGCGCTGCGTGCGGCATGAGGCCAGGCGTCACCCGTTGCGGGGATTCCGCGCCTGCCAGTCGTCATTGAGGGTTGCCGTTACGTTGTGACGCAGCGCCCGCCGCAGCGACTTCAACGGGCGCGTACGCCCTTGGTCTTTTGTGTTTCTACGGGCGGCGGCTCCGCTACTGCCTCGGCGCCTGGCTGCTTCGCAGGCGTCGGCTCCTGTGACCCGTCAGCCGCGGCAGTCAAAGCCCCTTCGCCCCGTAAAAGCACGCTGCGCTGTGGATTCGAGATCCCGATCCCGCGTTGCTGGAAGAGATCGAGGACGCGCCGGTTGAATTCACGCTGCACCCCCCAACGCGCGGTGTCGCGGCACTGGATCTGTCCGGTGAGTGTGACCGACGCGCCGTCCACCGCATCGACGCCCCAGAAGGCGAAGTCGGACAGGATGCCGTTTTTGAACTTGTCGTCGTTGCGCAGCGAGGCGCCGATTTCCTTCAACGTGGTGATCGCGAGATCGACGTCCTGTCCATACGCGATGCTGACCTTTACCGCCGCGTTGCCGAGCCCCCGGTTCGTGTTGTTGACCGTCGACACCGAACTGAAGGGCACGGTGTAGAGCGAGCCGTCGCTGCCGCGCAGACGCACCGTACGGATCGACAGATATTCGACCGTGCCGGACACACCCGCCAGCGTGACCCAGTCGCCGACCTGCATGGCGTTTTCCATCAACAGGAAGATGCCCGTGATGAAATCCTGCACGAGCTTTTGCGAGCCGAAGCCAAGCGCGACGCCAAAGATGCTCGCACCTGCGAGCAGCGGCGCGGTGTTGACGCCAAGCTCGGAAAGACCCGTCAGCACGACCACCAGCGCAATCACGACGAAGAGGGCGGTGCGCAGCATGGGCAACAATGTGCGCAGGCGCGCGGCGCGCACGAAATCGCCGCTCGATGTCCAGAGCGCGAGCCGTTGTTCGACGGACGCGTTGACCGCTTCCCACACGAAGAGCGCGGTCACCGCGGCGATAGCGATCGTCACGAGCGCCGACGCGAGCCGGTGGCCAACCGTGCCGGGATGAAACAGTTGCCACAGGTTCAAACCCCATACCTGCAGCAGCACGAGCACGGTGACGATCACAATCAGCGTAGAAATCACGCGGCGCAGCAGCGGATAGTAGCGATACGCATGCTGCTGGGCGATCGACCGTTCGTCTTCCTCTTCGACATTGAACACACGGCCGAGCGCGCCGAACACGACGATCGAAACGACTCGCGCAGCGACCAGCACCGCGATCGAGATCCCGCCGAAATGCAGCAACGCCTGATAGCCATTGCGCACGTCGAGCGCCCATACGAACCAGAGCGCCATCACGACAAACACGGCAAGACCGGCCCACACGTCGGCCAGCCAGTTACCGATGAACGCCAGCGACGGAAGCGCCGCACTGTGCTCGCGGATGCGTGCGGCAACAGGGCGGCGGCATTGCAGGATCAGGATCGACACCATCACGTGCGTGACGAGCGCGACGGCCTTCATGATCGCGAGATGGGCGTCGTCGTTCATGCCCAGCCGCGCGGCGACTTCCGCCGCAGCCGTGCCGACGCCGACTACGACCGCAATCCAGACGACCCAGCGATGCGTGAGGGCAGCCCATCTGTCGCCCATTCGCCACAGACGCAGCGCAGGTGCGTCGGGCTGCAGGAAAAAGAGGCTGATGATCACGGCCCCCCGGCACACGACGTAGATGTCGATCAGCGCGTCGAGCGCACTGCCAGCGGGCGTGCCGTCGTCGGAGAGCACAGACATCAGCACGCTCGCGACAATGACGAAGACGACGAGCGGTATCAGCTGGAACAGCGTATGCAGGAGTGCGCCGGGCAACCGTCGCAACACCGACAAGGGGTGTGTGATGCGCCATTTGCCGCGCGCGCCTTCGGCTTGTTCGTCAGGGGGATGCGGCGCGCCGCTGACTGCTTCGGCGGTTGCGACGGCTAAGGCGTGCGTGTCCGCCTCCTGTTCACTTTCCCTCGCTTCACGGAGGCTGCTCGCGCTGCGCTTTGCCGTCGATTCAGACAGCCGGCGAAGCAGACGGTCAGTCAGCCATTCGAGCGCGAGGGCGGGCAGCAGCGCGGCAAGCAGAGTCCATGTGACCCGGCCGAGCATGGAGTGTCCTTGCGGACTGGCCAGTTCGTCATGCCACCATGCGCGTACCGACGCCACGTCGAGCAGCGCCGCCACCGAGCGGCGCAGCGCCGAGCCGCCATTGGCAAGCCAGTGCGCGCCCTGGCGCGCAAGTTGCGACGCGAGGCCGTTGCGCTGAAGTGCCTCTGCGACGCCGCTGGCCGCGCTACTCGCCGGTTCGGCAGCGGAAGCCCCCACCGGCGCCGATGCCGGGACGGCGCTGAGCGCGCCAGCCGCGACGACCGCACGCAGCGTGTCCTCAATCTGGGTGCGCCGTTGCGGGTCGTTCAGCACATCGAGGGCCTGGCGGGCCTGATCGGGTGTCAGTGCGACGGCTGCCGTGGCCGAAGCGCCGCCAGCGGCAGTCGTCGCCGACGTTGACGAAGCGGCAGACGCTGACAGCGCGAACGTGACCAGAAAACAGGCAATCAGTAATTTACGCATGGTGTGGAGAAGACGGGGGAGTCGGATACGCGACGTACGCGCTGGAGTGCGGCCCGGTACACCTGCCCATTCAACCGACAACGGCTCGCACACACAAGTTCCTGCCGGATTGACCTGATCCGGCGCTCGGGCGTGGTCTGGCGGCGGCTATCGCGCGCGGTCCGCCGGGCGGCAATCAGGCCGCTTCCCGCTGTCGGAGGAGGCCTTCGCGCAGATATCGCGCGAATTCCTGTGCGGCAGTGTCACCACCGTGGCGGGGCAAATGCAGGTTGATCGAAAAGTTCGGCAGCGCTGGCAGGCCGGCGTCCGCGCCGAGGATGTCGAGGTCGGCGGGAACCGTCGAGGCCAGCCATGCGGTGACGGCGAGATCGGTCCGCACGGTCGCGGTCGTCGCCTCGATGTTGCCATTCTCGAACACGGTCCGCCATTCGAAGCCCTGGTTGCGCAGGGCGGCAAGCACCACCGGGCGGAACGCGCAGGTGTGGGTGACCATCGAGACCGGAAGCGGGTGTTTCAGACGCGCACGGCCACCGCGTGCGCCGACCCAGACCAGCGGTTCGACGCGCAGACACTCGCCGGTTGTCGCGCCAACGGGTTCTTCGATGATCGCGAGGTCGATGTCCCCTGCGGCCAGCGCATCGGCGAGTTCCGGCGACGACCCGCAGACGAGCGAAATGTCGATCTGCGGCCACGCTTCCGTGTATGCCCTGAACACCGGTGCAAGGGTCGTGCCAACGAGGTCGTACGGCACGCCGAGCCGCACGCGACCCTGCATGGCGCTCGCGCTCATCTCTGCCCAGATTTCGTCGTTCATGCCGAGCAGGCGCCGCGCCTTGCCGAGTAGCCGCTCGCCAACCGGCGTCAACCTGAGGCCGCGCCGGTCGCGCTCGAACAGGGTACAGCCCAGCGCTTCTTCAAGCCGCCTGATCTGCTGGCTGACTGCGCCCTGCGTCAGGTGCAGGCTGTTGGCCGCGACCGTCATGCTCGCGCTGTCGGCGGCCGTGACGAACGTGCGAACGAGGGTGATATCGAGGTTCCTTGCCATGCTGAGCATTATATTTGCTAATGCATGACATTCAAGAATATGGTTTCCCTAATGCAAGGCGGCGGCCTACAGTCAGACATCCTGTCCAATATCCACGCGCAGCCATGCTCCCCATCAATTCCGTCGCTCCATTGATCCTGTTTGCTGTCGTCTCCACGCTGACACCCGGCGCCGCGACCACGCTCGCGACGGCCTCGGGCGCGCGGTTCGGTTTCCGTCGCTCGCTGCCGTTGATGGCTGGCGCCGCGGGGGCCCTGGCGTTGCTCGCGGCGGCAGTCGCGGCCGGACTCGCGGGCGTGCTGCTCGCCGCGCCATCGCTGCAGACGGCGATGAGGCTGGCCGGCAGTGCCTATCTGTTGTGGCTCGCCTGGAAGATTGGCCGCAGCGGCGCACCTGAATTCGATGCTGATGTGGCGGTGCCACCCACCTTCATCGGCGGCGCCTGCGTGCTCTGGTTGAATCCCAAAGGCTGGGCGATGGCGTTCGGCGCGGCGGCTTCGTTTTCGGTGCTGGCCGACGGGCCGCTGCATCTCGCGGCGCTGCTCGGCACGGCGTTGGGTCTGGCGGCAGCCGTGTCGTTGTGCCTGTGGTGCGTCGCCGGGGTGCTGCTCGCCCGTGTTCTGAAAACCCCGCGGCAATGGCGAATGCTCAATATCGCATTGGGCCTGCTGCTGGCCGTGTCGATTATCCCCATGTGGAGCAAATGATGAGCAAGTCCGTTTTTTGCGGAAACAGTCGATCTGTTGGCCGCCTTCGAGGCGGTCGTGAAGAACAATAGAGTCTGACACAAGACCGCAGAGCTTGACGCAAGCGTGCCGGGTGTCCCTATGCTGGGGAAGCTTCAGAATTCGGAAATCCAGACAGCTATCTAACTGTCGCGAATCACGGGGGCTTTCCGGCACACTGGCATACGATTTTCCCGAATTATGAGATCACGCCGTTTGACGCAACGTCTCGCCATCGCCGGGCATTTGGCAAAAACTGTCAAATATCAGATTGCTTGCCAAAATAGCATTGCAAATGGTATTTGCCTCGGGTACAAACTGTAATTCACCGTTCTAGTCTTGTGTGGCCGATCGAATGGTCCAGTGGTAACTCGACGCTCATAAACCTATCAATGGAGAATTATTAAAATGCCGATTCCTGCCCATATGTGGCTTAAAGACGATGGCGGTGCAGACATTAAAGGCTCGTCAACCGTACAGGATCGTCAAGGCAGCATTGAAATTATCAGCTTCAGTCATGGCGTTAATCTCCCCGTCGATAGCGCAAACGGCAAAATTACAGGCGCACGTGCGCATTCACCTCTGTCGTTCGAAAAGGAATTCGATGCAGCCACACCCTACCTTTACAAAGCGGTCGCGAAAGGGCAGACACTGCAATCTGCCGAGATTAAATGGTATCGCATCAACGATGCCGGAAAGGAAGAAGTGTATTTCGTGATGCTGCTGGAACAGGTAAAAGTCTGTGGCATTAATTCCGGCATGATTAACACCAAGCTCGCACCCGATTCAAAACTCAATCACGTTGAATCCGTCTCGATGATGTACGAGAACATTACATGGCACTATCTCGACGGCAATATCAAATACACGGACTCGTGGAACGAGCGCGGGTAAGGAGCGTCGCAGATGGCGTATATAGGAAAATTCTTAGTGAATAACGCGCCGTTGTCTCCGCTGACGATTTTCGGCATCGGAACATTTAACGCGTTTTCGGGTAACGGCGTATATCGCAACAGGGGCGGATGCACTGCTGTTCGGGATAATGGCCCGATCCCCGCCGGTAAATACTGGATCGTAGACCGGCCTACTGGCGGCATCGGTTCTCAGGCCTATGCGTGGGCTAAAGATGCACTGAATGCAGCAGTAGGCGCTCCGTCCCGTCACAGTGAATGGTTCGCGCTGTACCGGGATGACGGGAGCATTGATGACGTAACCTGGATCAATGGCGTTAAGCGTGGGCAGTTCCGGTTGCATCCCGCAGGCGGTCAAGGTATTTCATTAGGCTGTATTACGCTGCCGAGTTATAGCGAGTTCGAGACAATCCGGCGCGCACTTCTGCATACCGCTACTATCCCTGCCCGAAGTTCGGGGCTTCGCGCATATGGAACGATAGAGGTAGTCACGAATGGCAACACTTGCCCGTAGGCTATTCAAGGTCGCGCTGTTTGTCGGGCTGTTCTGTCTCGCCGTGCCCTATGTCCACACGTACCCCATACCGATGCCGGAGAGCCAGGCACTTGTCTGGTTATACGTCGCTAACCGGCTCGGCATTCGCGATCCCGATGATCTGTTCTTCGTGGTCACGGTGACTATTGACTTGATCGTTGCGGCTTTCGCATATGTGGCGATCATCAGGCTGTGGCGGTACTACTGGACGAAGCGCCGGAGCACCACGGCCCGGGGCTGACAGGCGTGACCTCAGAATTCGGGAGTGCACAACCCATCGCCGGCGACGAATGCTGGATCGTCCTGATCGAGACGGTCATCACGACGCACACAGGCGACCTCGATACACCGTTTATGAAAACGCTGGCGCAACAGCTTGCGTAAGTGTTCGGACGGGTCGCCTCGTCATGCGCTGATGGACCATCGAATCAGCACTGTCAAGGTGAGCGAGAGACTCACGATGATGACGGCCGCAAAACCAAGGCCAAACAGATGCGCCGTGAGCGCGGCGCGTTCGTCGAGCGGATCGGACGAACCGGACGCATTGGCATGCATGTCACGCTGCGTGTCGCGCGCGTGCGGGCCGGTGCAGGGGCGAGGCGGAGATTGTCTGGCAGGCATCGCTCACTCCCTCTGTGCATCACATGGGAAAGCTTGCGCGCACGCGGTGACTACCGCAACGCATGATCGGATATATCTGCGAAAAGAATTCGATAGGGTCCACCGTTCTGGGCAGCTCGACTGCAAATGCCATCGGTGTGCATCGGGTTTCGGCGCCGCTTGCGGATGCCGGAAGTCCCACTCGCGCGGAGGAAATCATGACGGCCTCGGCAGTGGGACCCGGTGCTCGAAGCAGTCGCGAGCGATCTGGCGGCGCTGGTTCGCGCTCCCAGGTAATCGCGGTTCATCTGCGCCATCTGCCGGGAGAGAAGCCGATTACTCCAGTCGCCATGCAACCCGCCCGGCGCGCAGGCTGCGCAATGTCAGCGTGGCGAGCGTGCCGATGACGGTCGCCGTGAACAGATAGAGGCCCGCGGGCCCGGTGAGTCCCATCATCGCCGATGCGAGGGTCGGGCCGCAGCTTGCGCCGATCGCGAAGATCATCAGGAGCCCCGCGCTGACTGCAATCCGCTGCGATGCAGGAATGCTGTCGTTGACATATGACGTGACGAC
This sequence comes from Paraburkholderia sp. BL10I2N1, assembly GCF_004361815.1. Classification (NCBI taxonomy): domain Bacteria; kingdom Pseudomonadati; phylum Pseudomonadota; class Betaproteobacteria; order Burkholderiales; family Burkholderiaceae; genus Paraburkholderia; species Paraburkholderia sp. BL10I2N1. The sequence continues at coordinate 31,992 of NZ_SNWA01000002.1, forward strand.
GCCATAGAGCGAAAACACGACGCTGACATAGAGGTAGCCGATCGCTTCGGCGAACGCGCCGCTATGGAACAGAAACAGCAGCACGCTGCACGTCCCGGACAGCAACGCGATGCCAAGCATGATCAGCCGGCGGTCGAAGCGGTCTGCAAGCCGCGCGACAGGCCATTGCGGAAGGAGCGCGGCGAGCAGTGCGAAGCCCATGAAATGCGACACACCGGCCACCGGATAGCCGACGTGTCGCATGAATACCGGCTGCATCGTGTAAAAGCCGCTGTTGAGCATGCCGGCCGCGAGACACCCGAACGCGCCGAGCGGCGCGAGCCGGAACGCCGTGCGCAAGCCGGAGAAGCCGAGCGCGAGCCGCGCGGTGCCGGTGGGCCTGTCGTGATCCGCATGCGCGACCGGCGCGGTATTGGCCAGCGCGACCGGAATCAGCGACGCCGAAAACAGCGCGCTCACCACGCTGAACAGGACAAAGCTGGACGTATCGGCAAGACCGATCAGGAACTGTCCGGTGCCGACGCCCAGATAGTTCGTGATCAGATACGCGGAAAACACGCGGCCACGCTGCGCATTGCTTGCCACCGCATGCAGCCAGCTTTCGACGACCGTGAAGATGCCGACAAGGCAGAACCCGGTAATGAGCCGCAGTGCGACCCAGACGGCGGCTTCGCTCCAGAGCGGATAGCCGAGCGCGCAGCACGCCGACGCGGCGGCGAAGGTCACGAACGCCCGATGATGGCCCACCCGTGCGATCAGGACGCCGCCCCACAGCGCGCCGATCAGAAACCCCACGTAGTACGCCGACTGCACGATACCGACGACGATCGACGGCGTCTGCTGCTGGATCAGACGCAGCGAAATCAGCGTGCCGAGCAGGCCGTTGCCGGTGCTCAGGATGGCGTAGCCGGCAAGCAGGCTGACAGTGGATTGCAGGCTGTCGGGTGTGGCGGCCGATGAAGTGGGTGCAGCCGGCGGCGCGGCGTCGAGCGGCAGGTCGCCGGCCGGGAACGGCATGTCGCTTGCGCCGAACGGCTTGACCGATGCGGGTGGCGGCAGTTCGTCCGGCAATGAGGACATGCCCGCCTGGTCGCGGGTCCATGATTCGTTCGCCGGTTTCATCGTGAGCGCCTTGTGCCGGACAGTGAGGATCGTGCTTCCGACTTTACTGGCTGCTGACGCGACAGCATCGCACCAATGCGACGCTGACTTGCCGGGAAGCGACGTTCTGGAGCGGCGATCTTACCCTGCAACCGATCGGGCGGGAATGCCGAACGTACCGTCGACCACCTCCGCGAACGTACGTTCCTCGCGAAGAATGAACCGCTTCGTCTGCGCCAGCCTGAAGTTCGCGAGCGACTCGGGATCGGTCTTCAGCCGCGCGCGGTAGGCTTCGTAGGCCGCGAGACTGTCGAAGGCGATCAAGCCCCACGCGATGTCGTTGGTGCCTTCATGAGGCAGGAAGTAGCCGACCAGATGTCCGCCGCAGCGCGGAATAATGCGGCCCCACTGCTCGGCATATTCCTTGAAAACATCGCGCTGGAAAGGGTCGATCTGATAACGGATGAAGCAGGTGATGGTCATGTGTGCGCTCTCCTGGAACCGGCCCGGCAGGTGTCCGGGCATGTTTGCAGTATGCGCACCGCAGAACGGGAACGTTTCACGCGAAGCTGAAGCATGGATGTCGAATCCGTCGGCCTGTTGTCAGTCTGGAGATTCAGGTCCGTTCGAACCAGCGTCCTGCGCAGATACGCCGCTGTCGGGGTCCGCATCCGCATCGCGCGGTGGCACGTCAAACGCGATAAAGCCAAGAATCAGCCGCACCATCTGATCCTCGAACGCGGCGGTCCCGAGCAATTCCGGCCGTTCGAGCGATGTGGCAAGTACCACCCCGGAAATCGCGCGAAACAGCACGAACCGGGCTTCATCGGATGCGATCCGCTCGCAGAGTTCCGGGTTTTCGTTCTTGAGGGCGTTCGAGATCGACGCGAAATAGTTGCGCATGCCTTGCGCCAGTTCAGTGTGCGTGGGCGCATCCGCCCACTCGGCGCGCAGAATGCCGTAAAGGCGCGGACGCTCGGCGATGAACTCCGTCATTACGCGAATCATCCGTCGTGTGTTGAAGCCTGTGCCGAAATGCGCCGGGTTTTCGAGCACTTTCTCCATCATCGACGTAAGGCGTGTGAGTTCGCGCAGCGCGAGCGCTTCGACGAGACCTTCCTTGTTCGGAAAGTACTGATAGACCGCGCCGATGCTGAAGCCCGCGACGTCCGCGACGCGCTGCGTGGTCACGCTACTGCTGCCGTGGCTTTCCAGTATCCGCGCAACGGCTTCGAGGATGGCATCGCGCGCGAATGTCGAGCGCGCCTGCTTCGGCCGTCGGCGGGCGGGCGGAGTGTTGTTCTCTGTAATTTTGAAACCTCGTTGATGCTGGCTGACGAAAGCGCAAGTCGTCCCGCGCTGGTGTCGCGTCAGTGCAACGGCCGTCTTGCCCGCCCTTTTCTGGATCCCCGGGGCGATGGGTGAACGGCTGTTCGCTGGGAGTCAATCTGGAACGCCGCAAACGCGCGATCGAAAAAGTATCCCATCGAATCAAAGGTTTACAGCAATGCAAAACGCATATTCAGTCTTCGAATGTGCGCTACCGCTTACGTGAGCGCAGCATCGTTGCCGCACAGGCTGCACCGGCGAATGCGCATGCCGCGGATACCAGCGCCACAGCCCGCAGCGCGGCGCTGATCGCATCGGCTTGCGCGACCGCCAGCGGCGTGTGAGCGGGCGCCTGCAGGCTGCTCGCGGCAGAGAGCGTGGCGCCTTGCGGTTCCAGCAAATGCCCGCTTCGATGCGTGTCGAGTGGGACGTTCAGGTCATGAAGCCGCGTCGACAGCACTGCGTTATGCGACCACACGAACACGATGCCCAGAACCGCAATCGCCAGCAACCCGGCGACGCGCGCCACCGCGTTGTTGATGCCGGAGGCGACGCCGGTGCGCTCGCTCGCGACGGCGGTCATCACGGTGGTCGTGAGCGGTGCGACGGTGATCGTCATGCCAAGCCCGATGACGGCCATTGCGGGAAAGAAGCCGCTCCAGTAGTTGCCGCTGGCAAACGGCAACGCGAGCATCGCGAAGCCTGCACCTGCAACGACGGGTCCCGCGCTCAGCAGCGCGCGCGGGCCGAAGTGCGCCGTGAGCCCGCCCGTGAAGCGCGACAGCAGGCCGATGATGACCGGCACGGGCAAGAGCGCCGCGCCGGCCTGCGTGGCGCTGAAGCCATGCGCGCGGATCAACGTGAACGGCAGGAAAAAGAACACACCGCTCAGGCCGAAATAAAGCAGCAGAGTGACGACGTTCGCACCGACGAAGTCGCGCGAGCGAAACACATCGAGAGGCATCATCGGATTGCTGCTGTGCCATTCGATCACGATGAACGCGATCAGTACGAGCACGCCGATCCCGATCGAAGCGAGCACCAGCGAATGAACGAGACCGCGCGACGAAGCGATCGTCAGCCCATACGTGAGCGCGGCAAGCCCGCCTGCGGCGGTGAGCGCGCCGGGCCAGTCGAGTTGACGTGGCGCATCAGCCTTGTGACTGTTGGGCACCGACATGACAGCCAGCAGGATCGTGACGCACGCGAGCGGGAGGTTGAGAAAGAAAATTGCCCGCCACGAAAACGCGTCGACGAGCCAGCCGCCCGCGACCGGCCCGATTGCCGAGGTGATCGCGCCGACGCCCGCCCAAGTGCCGATCGCCTGCCCGCGTTCACGCTCGTCGAACACGGCGCCGATGATCGCGAGACTGCTCGGCACCAGCATGGCGGCGCCGATGCCCTGCACGGCGCGCGAGGCGATCAGCGTGCCGGACCCCGGCGCCGCGCCGCATGCCACCGAGGCGAGCGTGAAGAGTCCGATGCCGGCGACGAACACCGTGCGCCGGCCGAGCAGGTCGCCCATCGAACCACCCACCAGCACCAGCGAGCCGAGAAAGAGCAGGTAAGCGTTGACAACCCACTGGATCGCCGCGACGCTCGCGCCCAGTTCGGTTTGAATCGACGGCAGCGCGACGTTGACGACCGAACCGTCGATGAACGCCATGCTGGAGCCGAGGATGGTCGAGGCGAGCGCCAGCCGCTTGCGCAGGCACGGGCGATCCACCGTGGTCGGTTGCGTGCGGATGACGAGTTCATCGCAGGGACTGGCTTGCGCGGCGACGGCGTGCGTTTCGCGGCGCCGCCTGGCGAGAAGATCCGGACCGTCCACGGGCACCCCTGCGCGGAAAGTGAGCCACCAGCATAACAATCCACGTCAGCGAGCGACAGGCGTACTGAGGCGCTTTTTTTTTGCCGATCGCCGAAATTTTCGCAACGCGCCGTGAGCGGGTCTTGTGAGCCGGTCTTGTGAGCGTCTCGCGCGGCACGCGGCGATCTGGGTCAAAATGCGGCTTTTACCGATCTGTTTCGACCGACCCAGTCAGAGCATGGCGCTGAACAACCTGTTACGAAAACTCGACCTCACGACGCTGCAACTGTTTCTGGCGGTCTACGAAGAGCGCACGCTCACGCGCGCGGCCGAGCGCGAGGCTATCGCGGTGTCCGCCGCGAGCAAGCGGCTGCTTGAGCTCGAACAAGCGCTGGGCGCCGCACTGTTCGTGCGCAAGGCGCGCGGCATGGAACTCACACCTGCCGGCGAGACCTTGTTGCACCACGCGCGCCGCGTGCTGCGCGACATCGAGAACATCGGCCTCGAACTCGCCGAGCATGCGACGGGCGTGATCGGCTACGTGCGCATGATGGCGAACCTGTCGGCGATCGTCGAATTTCTGCCTGAGGATCTGCGCGCCTTTCTCGCGATCAACGACCGGGTGAGGGTCGAACTTGAAGAGCGGCCGAGCGGCGGTGTGATTGCTGCCGTCGCCGACAGCCTGGTCGACCTCGGCATCTGCTCCGGCGATGCGGATACTCGCGGAATGCACGTCTCGCACTACCGGCACGATCGCCTCGTGATCGTGATGCGCGACGACCATCCCCTTGCTGGCCGGGATAGCGTGACATTTGCAGACACGCTCGACAGCGACCACGTCGGCCTGCACGCGGCCAGTTCGATCAACATGCGCACTCATCTCGCCGCGCGTCAGGCCGGCAGGCCCTTGAGGCTGCGCATCCATGTGCCGGGCTTCGATGCCGTGTGCCGCATGGTGCAGGCGGGGATGGGGCTCGGCGTGCTGCCTCTCGATGTCTACAACGCGATTGGGCGCTCGCTGGGTCTGACGGCCGTGACGCTCGACGAAGAGTGGGCTGCGCGCAGCCTCATCATCGTCGTGCGCGATGTCGACGCGCTCTCACCTGTGAGCCGCCTGCTGTTCGATCACCTGAGTACCGTCGAAGCACGCACGGGCCGCACCACGCCTTGCTGAGCGAGCGTTCGCGTTTCGCGAACACTCGTTGCCGAAATGCGGTTGGACGCGGTGACGGGCGCGCTCCTAAGCTGTCTCCCATTCGAGATAGAGTCAGGAGACAGCACCGTGAGTGGCCCCCTCAAGGGTATCCGTGTCATCGAAATCGGCACGCTCATCGCCGCACCGTTCGCCGCCAGGATGCTCGCGGAATTCGGCGCGGAGGTCATCAAGATCGAAGCGCCGCTTGACGGCGATCCGCTGCGCAAGTGGCGCAAACTCCATGAAGGCACGTCGCTGTGGTGGTATCTGCAGTCGCGCAACAAGAAATCTGTTTGCGTCAATCTGAAATCGGCTGATGGCATCGACGTCGTCAAGCGGCTCGCAGCGGACGCCGACGTCGTCATCGAAAATCTTCGTCCCGGCGCACTCGAACGGCTCGGTCTCGGCTGGGACGTGCTGCACGCACTCAACCCGAAGCTGACGATGGTGCGTATCTCCGGATACGGCCAGTCCGGCCCGTATCGAGACCGGCCAGGCTTCGGCGCGATCGGCGAAGCAATGGGGGGAATCCGCTACACGACAGGCGAGCCGGATGGTGCACCGTCGCGCGTCGGTGTGAGTCTCGGCGATTCGCTCGCGTCGCTGCATGGCGTCATCGGCGCGCTGATGTCGCTCCTGCGCGTGAAGACGGGGCAGGGCGACGGACAGATCGTCGATGTCTCGCTCGTCGAAAGCGTGTTCAACCTGATGGAAAGCCTCGTGCCCGAGTATGACCTGCTCGGCCATGTGCGCGAACGCAGCGGTGGTGCGCTGCCCGGCATCGCGCCGTCGAATACCTATCCGAGCGAAGACGGCGGTTATGTCGTGATCGCCGGCAACAGCGATCCGATCTTCCGTCGGCTGATGAACCTGATCGGCCGCCCGGACCTCGCCGACGATCCGGCATTGGCGCACAACGACGGCCGCGCGGCGCAAAGCACGATGCTCGATCAGGCAATCTCCGCGTGGACCTCGCATCACTCGACGGATGACATTCTCGCCGCGCTGGAACAGGCCCAGGTGCCCGCCGGCCGCATCTATTCGATCGAGGACATCGTCGCCGACCCGCACTATCAGGCGCGCGGGATGCTGTTGCAGGCGAGCCTGCCGGATGGCACGTCTGTGAAGATGCCGGGCATCGTGCCGAAGCTGTCGGACACGCCGGGCGAAGTGCAGTGGCCGGGACCGAAGCTCGGCGAACACACCGGCACGGTGCTCGCCGGACTCGGTTTCGATCCTCACGAAATCGAGCGCCTTCGCCGCGAAGGAGCCGTGCAATGAACGCCTTCAATCACACCCTGCAGGACCGGCTCATCGTCCAGGAAGTCGCGCCGCGTGACGGGCTTCAGATCGAATCCACATGGGTTGAGACCGACGACAAGATCGCCTTGATCGACAGCCTCTCGACGGCCGGTTTCACGCGCATTGAGGCAGGCTCGTTCGTCTCGCCGAAAGCGATCCCGGCGCTGCGGGACGGCGAGGACGTGTTTCAGCGCATCAGGCGCGCTCCGGGCGTGATCTACGTTGCGTTGATTCCGAACGTGAAGGGTGCCGGGCGTGCGATCGCCGCCCGCGCCGACGAACTGAATCTGGTGATGTCCGCCAGCCAGACGCACAACCGCGCGAACATGCGGATGAGCTGCGAGCGCTCGCTGACCGGCTTCGGCGAAATCGTCACGCTCGTCAAGGTCGTCAAGGGCTCGCCCGTCACGCTGAACGGCACGGTGGCGACCGCCTTCGGCTGCCCGTTCGAAGGAACGATCGACGAAAACCGTGTGCTGGCCATCGTCGATGCGTATCTCGAACTGGGCGTGCACGGCATCACGCTCGCCGACACCACCGGCATGGCGAATCCGCGTCAGGTTGCACGGCTCGTCGCGCGGGTGCTCGAACGCATCGGGGCCGATGCGCTGACACTGCATTTTCACAACACGCAAGGTCGGCGCGCGCCGCTGGATCGCGCGCATCATGATTTCGTGGGGGCTTGCAACGGCGGCGATGGTGTTCGTCAGCAACGAGTGGCAGTTCTACGGCCTGCGTTTTCTGATCGGCGCGATGGAAGCGGGCTTTGCGCCCGGTGTGCTGTACTACCTGACGCTGTGGTTTCCGGCCAGCTATCGCGGGCGCATCACGTCGCTGCTGTTCCTCGCTTCGGCGTTTTCCGGGTTGGTGGGGGCACCGCTTTCCGGGCTCGTCCTCAGTCATCTGAGCGGCGTGTGGGGTATGCCCGGCTGGCACTGGCTGTTCCTGCTCGGCGGGCTGCCGTGCGTTCTGCTCGGCGTGCTGGTGCTGAAGGTGTTGAAGGACCGCATCGAGGATGCCGGCTGGCTGTCGGGTGCGGAGAAGATGTACCTCTCCGCACGGATCGCGCAGCAGCAGCCGCGCCACACGGGCGGTCATTCGCTCATCGGGGCGATCAGGACGCCCGGCTTCCTGACGCTCGGGCTCATTTACTTCCTGATCCAGGTCGCCTCGTATGGCCTCAATTTCTGGGCGCCGCATCTGATCCGCGCCGCCGGCACGCAGAATCCCACGGTGATCGGTCTGCTGACGGCGGTTCCCTACGTGTGCGGCGCGATCTGCATGGTGGTGGTCGGCCGGATGTCCGATGCATCGGGCGAGCGACGGAAGTTCGTCTGCGGCCTGCTCGTGATGGCTGCGCTTGGCTTCTTCGCGGCCGGCCTCTTCGATAGACAGACGGGCCTCCTGATCGTTGCGCTTGGCGTGATGGGCGCCGGGGTGGTGGCGTCGATTCCGGCCTTCTGGGCGCTGCCGCCGAAGCTGTTGACCGGGGCGGCCGCGGCGGGCGGCATCGCGCTCATCAACACGCTGGGACAACTCGGCGGGATCGTGAGCCCGGTGATGGTCGGACGGATTAAAGACGTGACCGGAAGCACGACGCCGGCGCTCTACGTGATCGGCGCATTGAGCCTGATCTGTGCGCTGATCCTGTTGTACGGCGTGCCAGCTGCGCTGCGCAGCAAGGACTATCCGGCGGGGCGTTGAGCCGCTCAAGGCAGTGGATGGCAGTTTTGATGGCAGTTGAGCGCGAGGCTTGCCGGTCAACTGCTTTCGTGTACTAACGTCGCCCGAAACATCACTCAAGGCGCCGCCCGATCGGGCAACAGGTCATGCGTGGATAGCGTGTCTGCCGGGAGCGCCTGACGGCGTTCCTGAGCTTGCAACCATGCGCCGTTCGCTTCCGTCGTCGGCCGGGTCGATCCGGAAGCTGACGACCGCGGCCTGGAGATGCCGCGCCTGCTCCTCCAGCGACGCCGCCGCCGCCGCGGCCTGCTCGACCAGCGCGGCGTTCTGTTGCGTCATCGTGTCCATCTGTGCAACCGCGCTGTTGACCTGTTCGACGCCGCTGCTCTGCTGTGCCGCGGCCGCCGCGATCTCCTGTACGACGTCAGTCACGCGCGCAATGGCGGCGCGGGTCTCCTGGATCGTCTCACCTGTGCGTTCGACGAGTTCAGCACCTGTTCCCACCTTGCCGACCGCGTTCTGGATCAGGCCGCGAATCTCCTTCGCCGCAGTCGCGCTGCGTTGTGCAAGCGTGCGGACCTCGCCGGCGACCACGGCAAATCCGCGTCCCTGGTCGCCGGCGCGGGCGGCTTCGACGGCGGCGTTGAGCGCGAGGATATTCGTCTGGAACGCAATGCCTTCGATGACGCCGACGATGTCTTCCATCTTGCGCGACTCGTCCGAGATGGCGCGCATGGCGGTCACGACGTTCATGACCATCGCTTCGCCGCGATCGGCGATCTGCACAGCGCCAGTCGCAAGATGACTGGCCGTGCTGGCGTTATCGGCGGTCTGGCGCAGCATCGAAGTGATCTCCTCCATGCTCGAGGCCGTTTCTTCAAGCGATGCCGCCTGGCTCTCGGTACGTGCCGACAGATCCGCGTTGCCGGTCGCGATTTCACGGGACGCGGTGGCGACGTGATCGGCGGCGTTGCGGATCTGGCCGATCGTGCGGGCCAGCGCGTCGCGCATGCGGCGCATCGCCACCATCAGGCTCGCGGTGTCGTCGGCGTGCGTTTCGATGGCGGTGCCGAGGTCGCCCGAGGCGATCGTATCGGCAACCTGCGCCGCATGGTCTGGATCGCCGCCTATCGTGCGCTGGATGCTGCGATTGGTGAAGGCCACCAGCGTCGCGAGCAGCATCGCCAGCGCGACGAACACGCCGCCGGCGAACCAGAGCGAGCGCACCAGCGCGGCGTCGATGTCGTCGACATAGGCGCCTGTCGCAATGATCCAGTCCCATGGGGCGTAGCGCACGACATAGCCGAGCTTGCCGACTGCTTCCGTCGAAGCCGCCTTGGGACGCGGAAACACATAGTCGACGAAACCGCCTTGCGGCGCCTGGGCCACTTTGGCGAAGGTCACGTAATGGTGGCGGCCATCGGCGTCGGCGTTGCTGCTCAGATCCTTGCCGTTCATGGCCGGCTTGATCGGATGCATCACCATCCGCGGGGTCGAGTCGATCACGAGGAAATAACCGTCCTCGCCGTAACGCACGTCGCGCAGCCGCTCGAGTGCCTGTTTGCGCGCGTCCGCTTCGGTGAGTGCGCCGCTTTTTGCGAGTGCAGCATATTCTTCGACGATGCTGAGGCCAATATGCGCGGCGTTGACGAGATCGTTCTTGCGCTCTTCGATGCGCGTTTCACGCGACATCCACGCTGCCGATATCGTTACGATGAGCAGGGCGATCAGGCTGATCGCAAGGGGCAGCCAGAGTTTCTTCCTGAAGCTGAGTTTGTGCATTGCGGCAACCTCGTGTGCCTGTCGAAAACATCTGGAGAAACAGGTGTATCGCGATCGCGTCTGGGTGGCGCGGTCGTACGGACGGCTCGCTTCACGCGACCGTCTCTATGGGTTGTCGGCAAAAACGGGGCGAGGATTCGTGGAGAAAAACCCCTGGAGGGAAACCCTGGTTGGGTCTGGGCGGATGTCGCTCGCTTAGAGGCGCGCGATGGGCAGCAGAATGCGCCGGACTGATCGCGGCGTCGACAGGCATAAAAAAGCCCGCCGAAGCGGGTTAGAGTTACATCATGCCGTGAGTCTTTGCGTAGTCTCGCAACGCGTCGTTCATGCGTGTTTGCCAGCCATCGCCAGTCGCGCGAAATGCTTCCAGCACATCGCGATCGTAGCGAACGCTCGTCGCGACCTCGGTGCTGTCCGCTGGCGGCCGACCACGGCGCTTCAGCAGTCTGGCTGCGGATTCCTGACCGACCTGTTCCGGCAGCGTCACGCGTGCGGGGCGCATGCGGCGGATTTCAGTTGTGCTCAGTTCGCGCGTGTCGGGGTCCGCTGCAATGCCACGATTGATCGCGGCATTTTCTTCGTCGCTCGGCCTCACAATCCTGCGTCTGCTCAACATAATCATTCACCTCCCGTTTGTGGGCCTTGCGAAGGCTGATTAACCGTAGTGTTTCGCCGCGTGGCGTGTACACCATGCAATGGACGCGATCGCCGATCAGTCCATAGGCGACAAACCGCGGCTCGCCATATGAATAGCGGCTGTCGAGCGCGCTGATTGCGCTGTCCCATTCGAAATAGTCCGCAAGGGCGAGGGCCACACCATGCTTCGCGCGATTGATCTGATCCTTGTCCGGGTCGAACTCTAGTTCCAGTGAATTATTGTACATACAATAATTCAAGTGGGCAAGTTGACGAAACTGGTTGTCGTGGTCGGATATTTCATGCTGCGTTCTCCCGGACGGTGGTTAAGCGATGTTGGTCGGAGGCAGGGCGCTGCCAGCCAGTTTGACCAATGAAAACCATACCTTCCGGCTTCCGACCGAATGTAAAAAATGCTGGCGGGCCGCTTGCTTCTGTTTGTCTCGTCCAGGGCAGCCGCGATTGATCTACAGAGCGCCGTTACGCCGGCTGACAAAAACGCCCGCCTGGCGCGCAACTGCGCCGGGCGGGCGTACCAGCCCGGAAATCCGCCGCTTACAGCTGGCTCATGCCGCCATCGATGACGATCTCCGTGCCGACGATAAAGCCGGATTCGCTGGATGCGAGGTGCAACACCGTCGCGGCGATTTCGTTCGGGGTCCCGAAACGGCCGAGCGGAATCTGGCTTTTGATCTGCGCCGCGGTATTCGCGAGCGTCTCGTCATCCAGGCCGAGCTTGCCGTAGATCGGCGTGCTGACCGGACCCGGGCTGACGACGTTCACCCGCACGCCGCGCGGCAGCAGTTCGGCCGACAGCGTTTTCGCGAGCGAAATGAGCGCGGCCTTGCTGGCCGCGTAGACGGACGAAGCGGGCATGCCGATGTGCGCGTTGATCGAACCGTTCAGCACGATGGACGCACCCTGGTTAAACAGCGGCGTCAGAGTCTGGATCTGGAAGAACGGGCCTTTGACATTGGTGTTGAACGTCTGGTCCCACAGCGTTTCTTCGATATCCGACAGCGGCGCAAATCTGGCGATCCCCGCGTTGATGAAGAGCGCATCGAGCTTGATGTCTTGCGCGCCGAGCTGCCTTGCGAGGTCGCGGGCGGCGGCGATGGAGCCTGCGTCGTTGCGAATGGCCAGTGCATCGGCGCCGAGGGTTGCCCGGGCGGCGGCGAGCGAGGCTTCGTCGCGGCCCGTGATGACGACGCGCGCGCCTTCTGCGGCGAACGCCTGCGCGGTCGTGAGACCTATGCCGCTGTTGCCGCCTGTGACCAGCACTGTCTTGCCTTCAAAGCGATTCATGACGTTCTCCTGTGAACGTTGGTGGTGTGAAAGCATTGTGGGCCGGCGGACGCGATTTGACGTGCGATGGTGCAGATCGAAACGTTCGAAATGATCGAACATGTGGAGCGCTTTCGTTTCCTCCACAAAATTTTTTTCGAAACGTGTCGAATTTTTAGCCGCTGGCGCGTCGTACGGATGGAGGTCTGCGCTTCAGGCGGCCTCTCTCTACTGACGAAACCCACCAAAGGAGCTGCAACCATGTCTACGCCTGCCGTCAAGGCGATTCCAGAGGGGATGCACGCGCTTACCCCGCATCTGGTCTGCGCCGGCGCCGCCGACGCCATCGAGTTCTACAAGAAAGCCTTCAACGCCGTCGAACTGGTCCGCCTGCCGGGCCCGCAAGGCAGATTGATGCATGCCAGCCTGCGCATCGGCGATTCGACGCTCATGCTGGTCGATGAAATGCCCGAGTGCGGCGCGCTCGGGCCCAAAGCGCTGAAAGGCTCGCCCGTTACGATTCACCTTTACGTAGAGAACGCCGACGCCACGGTCGAACAGGCTGTCGCGGCTGGGGCAAAGGTGACGATGCCGGTCGCCGACATGTTCTGGGGCGACCGTTACGGGCAACTGGAGGATCCGTTCGGGCACCGCTGGTCTGTCGGAACGCACAAACGCGATGTGACGCCGGAGGAAATGCAGGAAGCGATGCGCAAGATGGCGCAGTAGCGCGAACGGCCGCGTGCCCGGGCGTTGGCACCCCGGGGACGCGGCTGTCGCGCGTTTGCGCGGCGTCGTGGTCGTGACGTTGGGGTTTGAGGCGCAGCGGAACGGAAAACCGGGTTAAGCGCGAGTGCTCGCCGCGTGCAGCGGAAATTCGCCCCCGAGAGAGCTCACCGACGAGGGGCGATCTCGGGCGGGCACGATCGTCGCAAGCCGGCCATATCCAGTCGCTCGCGTGCGCGCTCCCACGGACACTCAAACGTCAGGTCCAATCGGATAACGGACCTTCGCCCGTCAATCGCTGGGGCTTTTTGACCGGGGCGGGACATGAAGTTGCGAAGCCGACTAGCTACAGTAGAATCGCTGACTCTTAGCCGAGCACCGCGTGGGGTATGGCCCATCGAACCCCGAATTAGCGGGCGCGGCGGGCGTCGGGACCTTGTGGCAGATCAGACGTTCCGTTGATCGACAGCAAACGGATCGCCGGACGTTGCCAGCCACTACAACGCGCCTAAAGCGCTGTGCCTGCAAGAACAGACGAATTGTATCGGCGGGCACGAACGGTTTTCGACAACCGGCTATGGAGCCATGAGGATCCAGCGTCATTATCCGACCTGATCCGGACCCCGTGGAACCAGACCACAAAGCATTTACAAAAACCCGGTTGATACGGTACGCTCCACCGTTTCGCGATGGCAAAGCATGCGCCGGTACCGATCTGGGCAGATTCTGAATGACTTCGCGACAGACCACCTCTCCTGAACAGCTTCGCCGAATGTGATTTTTCCAGTCACTTGGCCGGCACGATCTGTGGCAGCGCCAAAACGGAAAACATCATGCATGACTTAAGCGAAATCGCCCAATGGCTGGAAAGCCACACTATTCACCACGTATCAGACGTTCACGCGACACTGCCGGATCCCACCTTCATGTCGAATGGGCGTCAATTCGTTTCGTTCAGTTCGAACAATTATCTGGCGCTGGCGAATCATCCCCGGTTGGTGACTGCCGCCAAGCAGGGGCTGGACCGCTATGGCGTCGGTAACTGCGAGTCGCGCCTTCTGGGCGGCGATCTAGAGGTCTATCGCGAACTGGAGGCACGCCTGGGTGCACTCAAGCACAAAAGCGACGCAGTGCTGTTCGTGACTGGCTACATGACCAATCTCGGCGTGCTCTCGACGCTGGTCAAAGCCGCTACGCTGGCGCGCTTACACGGCTACCGCCCCAAGACTCGCCGCAAATATGCTTACTACTCGGATGAGTTCAATCACATCAGCATTCGGGAAGGCATCCAAATGTCCGGCGCACTGCGCCACACCTACCGACACTGCGACATGAATCATCTGGAGTCGCTCCTGCAGACGGGGGGCGGCACCACACCAATCATCGTCAGCGACGGCGTGTTCAGCATGGAAGGGACGATTACCCCCTTGCCGGACTTGGTGGCGCTGGCCGAGCGCTATGGCGCCATCCTGTATATCGATGATGCGCATGCTACCGGCGTGCTAGGCGAGCATGGCGGCGGCACCTCGGAACATTTCAGTTGCTACAGCCCCCATATCATCCAGATGGGCACGTTGAGCAAGGCATTTGGCGCCATTGGCGGGTTCGTGGCAGTCGATCGCGATATGGCTGAGGTGATCCGGCTTACCAGTTCCGCATATGGTTTTACCTGCCCGCCGCCGCCGGACCAGGCTAGCGCCCTACTGGCTGCGCTCGACTTGATGGCCGAAGAGCCGCAACGGCGCCAAAAACTGTGGGACAACCAGCGCTATTTCATCGAGCGCATACGGCCGCTCGGATACCAGCTGCTGTCGACCGAGACGGCAATCGTTCCCGTCCTGATTGGCGACACGGAACTGTGCGTACGTTACGTCAAGGTACTGCGTGAAGAAGGTGTCCACGTCGACTCAGTCCAGTTTCCGGCCGTGCCACTCGGACAAGCACGACTGCGTTTCATAATGAATGCCGCCCATACCAAGACGCAAATCGATCATGCCATCGCGGTAATGGAAAGCATCGGTGCAAAGGCGGTGTCGTAGCTTTCTCCTTCGATCGCGCCAGCTTCGAATCCCTGATCGGGCCTTGTCCGAGCGTTTGATTTGTGCGCGATTTACTTGTGCTATCTCTGCACGCTTTTCTCTGACATTCGAGATCCATTCCTGTTCGCATCAGTGATCGCAAGCAGCCTGATCACCATCGTCAAGGAGGGACCGTGCGGCCGAACTCATGCCGGTGTGGCCGATCGCTGGAAGGGCCGTTGCATCTTGGAAGCTGACGTTCGGTGCTCGCGGACTTGAAAGGCAGGAGAGGGTCGCTTGCCGTCAGTGCCGACAGCCGCTGTCCGCCCAGGTGCAACCGGTGGGCCGGCAGACGAAGCGGTTCTGCCGGGTGCCGGTTGAATATGCCGCCTCTTGTAAGAGTACCCGCATGGCCAGGCGGCCATCTTTCACCTGCACCCCGATAGCATTCGGGATTTCATCCCGGTCTATTGAAGACGCCCGCTTCGAGATCCTTCCTGAAATGCTGTAACCAGTCGCTTTCGTCTCCGATCGCGTATTCCTTCATAACCTGCGTCGATAGCCTGGTTATGGTGACATAGCCCTGTAGACCGAGGTTCTCGTCACCTTTCGGGTCTGTCGTATCCGTTTCCAGAAGATCGAAATCGCCTTCTGCCAAACCACTGCGCTCCAAGGTCGCTAGAAAGTCTTTGTGTTCATCCGGTTCGATCAGCCGCATGTTCGGCCCCCTTGTGTTCAACGGAGACGTCGTGGGGCCCGATCGCGACGGGGACCGACGACAGTCGCTCGAGTGTAGAAATCATGCGCACCGCACCCGTGAGGTCCGTGTCGGAATCGCCCTCCGGATGCGGCACCACCATGAAGCAGGCATAGATGCTCGCGGTACTATCGCCTGGACCCTTTCATGCTTTCCGACTCCATGGCAGCATTCCGTTCCTCGCTCGCTTCGATGGGTTCCATCGCTTCGTCGACCGACGCCATCGCACGCTCGGCGGCCGCTTTCGTTTCGTCTGCCGGGGCATCGAATTGGTCGTTGCCGTCACCCGGGGGCTGCAGCATGTCCTTGACCATCGCGCTCAGTTCTGCCGTGTCCCACGGCAGGCCACGCTGCGTTCGGACCTTTATGTAGTGTCTTACTTCCGCGTCCTGTTCCGCGGTAAGCGGCAGCCCTCGGAAGGTGCTTGTCGGGTCAGAGTTTGTCATGGCTTTCTCCTGCTTCGATTGCTCTTTCAGTGTAGCCCAATTGCAGCCACGAAAGCCGTAAGAGCAGGGCGCTTGTGCCCGCTCTTGAAAGGGATCGGGTGCTGTGGCAACGACAGGCAACAGGCGGCCAGAACCAGTCCTAAGCGATGCAAACTCAAACGACTGCTGCTCGACCGTCAGCGGCCGTTCACGTTGTATCGATGATGGATCGACGCGAGTAAGGACGAGCATTCATCTCTCACTTGTTAATCCATTCGCGATATGTCACAGTCAAAATGCGGTGATAGTTTATGCGTTAGGCTACTGCGAATTGCATCAGTTCGTGAGCGGCTTAGGTGAGCTACCAAGTTTTAAGCCAAAAATGTCGATAATGGTGAGTTAAAAAAATGGATGCAATAGAAAAAGAATATTTCGCGAAACCAAAAAACTATATTTCCATACGTCACTATGTCGCATCCCTGCTCGATTCTGGCCGGATTATAGAGGCTTCATTTTTTGCGAAAAAATGCTGCAGGAGGCACCGAAAAATAAATATGCAAATAAATTGGCATTTCTTCTCGCCATAAGAAGAATGGATCCGTCTGTCGCAAAGTATGACGAGGCTCTGGCGAGTTCCAGCATGGAGAATAAAGAAAGATTTATTCTTCACTGTCGATATTATTTTGCGTTCCATAACAGAGAAAGACTGAAAGACAGCTTGAGTGCCGCTATGGATGAAGGTCTTTCAGATTCAGAGTCGCTCAGCGTCGTCCTTGAAAGCCTATTGTGGCTAAAAGACATTTTTCTCGCGATAAAATTTATTTCTCTTTATATGAAGGGGAACTCTCAAATTTCACCGCAGGCTGAGAGAGCTCAAGAATATTTTGCAAACGAGATTGGTAGAAATATTTTCATCTATGCGCAGGCACGCCCATGGCTAGTTTTTATGTATGCAAATTATTGAAGAAGCCGGGGATAGCAGTAGCGGCCACAATTGTACATGGAAACGTGGAAATCCGACCTGTTCAAAAGCAGGATATGGACGAACTAGCCATGTTGAAAAGCTCGATTGAGTCCACGAAGCTTGAGGCTGAACTTGAAATTGAGATTGCCTGTCGAATCGCAGTTATTGTGCAGGCCGAGACTCCCGATGACGCCGATATTCTCGCAGATCAGTATTTTGTAGAAGTGCTCGATCTATTAACCGTTGAATATACAATGAGCCACCTTGCGGTGGCACAGTGTGGATACGTAAAGAATCTTGATACCGGTGAGTATCAAGTGATTACGAAGCATCAGTTCGCACCGGCGATGCTATTCATCAGATCACCGCACTCGATGCCGCAAATCAATTCCACCCAGCTTCTTGCGTATCGCAGCGGGGATTTGCTCGACAGATATAAGCGGTCAATTCACTGGTCGAGAAATGCAAGATGGGAGAAAAGCATGCATTTAAGTCTCTTGTACCGCTGGTTTGCGGTTGAGGCTTTATTCAAATTGAACGAGAATGACGACGTTACCAGCCCGCTGATGCAGTTTCTTGGGTTTCCGGGTAATGCCTACTCTAAATATATTTCCCGAGATTTACTAAAACAACTTTCCAAAGACACGTCATATTCGAAATGGAAAAAACAAATGAAGGTCGTTGTCGACAAAATTAGAGATTTTCGAAACGCTTCTGTGCACTCCGGATTTCGAAGTATCGATTGTACGCCCGATGACTTGAGACTATGCGGTCGATTGATGTCGGTTGGCCTCTCACGCTGTCAAGGTGCAGTTCAGACTGGAATATTGAACGGCTTGAAAACCGTCCCCGAATTCAAGGAATACGCTGGCCTGATATTTGAAAATCGCCCTAATGTCGAGGGAGATACTATCGGCACTATTGTTCATATCCTAGACCACGACCATTTGAAGCACGCTCAAACCACATATTTCTAGGCATTTGAGTCACACGATGCGATCGGCTGCTGCCGTGCTCGCAGCAGACTTTTCGCCCCCGTCTCGAGCGTCTGCGATGGGTCGGTAAGACTCATTCATGGACAGAGGGAGCTGACATTCGCCGACGCCGGTTTATGAAAGTCAGCAAAGCGATCAGCAACCGCCGCACGACTTCGATCGGCGAACGTCGGCATAGGCCGATAACTTTCCGACCAACTCGGCGAGGCGAGCGTCCGTTGCACTCCGGAAGCGGTCATGGCGGTGTGAGCAGTCCGAACGGCAGTTGTGGGTCGGGTGCCGCCGGTCGCGATCTGCGGCCTTCAGCTCCGAAGTTTGCTGTGGGACCGGGTCTCGGCCAATACCGGCCTGTCGCTGCTCTCGGACAAAATACATTCCTGACAAGCGCATAATCTCGCTTGAACTCCGTTCCCTTCGGTCACCGCAGGCGCTGCAATCGGTGCGCCCGTTAGCTACGACATTGGCGAAGTGACAAGAATCCCTAGTCCGAAGGAGTTTGAAAATGACACTTAGCGCGGCTCCAGGCGAAGCAATCAACGTAGGTCGATTGAGTATTCAGTACCTGATTGATGGCGCAGCGACAGGCGGCATGGGCGTTTTTGAGTTGACTGTGCCTCCTGGTTCGCAGGTTCCGCCGCCACATAGCCACACACGAAATGAGGAGTGCGTCTATGTGCTGGATGGCATACTCCGGTACTCGGTCAATGGGGTAGTCCGAGACCTGCAGCCAGGAGAGTGGATGCATACCCCGCCCGGATCAGTCCATCACTTTAGCAACCCGCACATTGGCACGGCCCGCGCACTGATTATCCTTACCCCCGACGTTGGTGCTCAGTATTTCCGTGATGTCGGAGCAATCATAAACGCCGGCGGGCCGCCTGACCGCGAAAAGCTTATCGGTGTCATGTCCAGGTACGGGCTGGTACCGGCGCCACCACGATGAACCGCAGTCACCCAACAATCGCCTTCAGGGGAAGTGCCCGCTTCGCCGGGTACGGTGTACGAGTCTTGCCCATTTCGGCACCTCCTTCTCAAAAAGGATAGCAACCGTCTTGGAGGTCAACCATTTTTGATGTCCGCCGCATGAAACGATGCGTCCCACGGGCTGCCGGCTTTGACCATAGCGTTCAGAATGCTCAGCAGTTTGCGCATGCAGGCCACGAGCGCGACCTTTTTTGGCTTTCCGGCCTCGACGAGGCGGCGATAAAACAGCCTGATCGCCGGGTTGTGACGGGCCGCCACCAGGGCAGCCATGTACAGGACACGTCGCACGCTGCCTCGGCCCCCAAAGATCGTGCGTTTGCCGCGCATCGTGCCTGAATCGCGATTGACTGGCGCGACGCCAATCAGCGAACTGATTTCCCGCCGCGTCAGTTTGCCCAGCTCGGGAACTTCGGCAATCACAACTGAGATCGTTGCATCGCCCACCCCCCTTAACGGTACGAAGCAACGCTGACAGGTCAGCAAAGTGCGAATGGATATGGCCGCCCATATCGTTTTCGATACGGGCTATTTCATCCTTCAGTGCCTCGATAATGGTTTCGATGCTTTTCCGGGTGTGGGCATGCGTCAGCGCCAGCCGGTTGCGCTCGGAGACGAGCATCGTGATCAATTGCCGACGCCGCGCAACGATTGCCGCCAGCGCTTGCTGTTCGATGGTCGGCAAGGTCTTGACGAATTTCTCGCGCTCGGGGTGACGTTCGATCACTTCGCCGAGCTGGGCGAGAATGCGCGCATCGATGCGATCAGTCTTCGCAAGTTTCCCCATCGCACGAGCAAAGTCTCGCGCCTGCCGTGGATTGATCACTGCGACGGCATATCCGGCGGCCTGCAATACGCAAGCTACTGCCATTTCCGGCCCAGCTGTGGCTTCGAGGACGATCAGCGCAACCCGGTGGCGCGCCAGCTCCTCAAGCAAAGTGTCGAAGCCATCCGTCTTGTTGGAGACACTCAGCGGCGTTGCCTTGACGCCAATCGCTACATCCAACGTAGCTTTGGAAACGTCAATGCCAACGGTGATCGGTTTCGGATCTGGCAAGCCCGTCACTACCCCTCCTTGTACATGCGAATTTTTTTCGAACAACCGTTCGGGCTTTTGATGAGCGGCTCAGCTCGTGCGCCATTCGCTATCCTGCGGGCTGCAAACCCAAGGTGTCATCAGGCTGCACGAGCCTTGCCAAACCGACACAAAACCAAGGCTGTGGATTTGTGGACGATGCGCCTGCGGCGCACCGGAAAGTTTACCGTGGACAACGCTGCGCGTTGCCCACCGCGCTCTCCTTCGCCCACAAGCTCCACAGCCTCCAACTACGAAAAAAGAGAACCTTCAAAACCGCACTTCAAGATACAAGGTGTCCGTTTTCGCGGGTCAACTTCACGCCAACAGACGTAGTTGCTTAGGCGAACGGAATCCGGATTGCAAAAGCCAACAGCGCCGTCGCGAAGGACCAGCGTTGAAACCGCTCCGCTCGTGGGCTGTGCTGCAGGAAGGACGACAGGCGCGACGCCCCGAACACGCAGGCCAGGTCGAAGGCAATTCCCGTCAGAACGAGGACGAGGCCGAGTTCAGCCATTTGCGACCAGACCGGCGCGCCCTGCGGGTTGACGAATTGGGGTAACAGCACGGAACAGAACAGCAGCGTCTTCGGGTTCAACAGGCTGCTGAGCATCCCTTTGGCAACCGAGGAGCGCAGCGGGGGCTCAATGCCGGCATTCGCCGCGTTGAACTTCAAACCAAAGCCTGGGCTGCGGAGAATCTGTATTGCGACGTAGGCGAGGTACATTGCGCCTCCAATGCGCACCATCTCGTACAGTCCGGGCGACGCCTTCAACAGGGTGGCAACCCCGCATGCGGAGAGCGTAACGTGCGTCGCACGCGCGATTGCAAGACCCGCGGCATTCGCAAAGCCGTGCCGGGTACCGCGAGCAGCGCTCGTCTGAAGCACGAGCGCCATGTCGGGGCCGGGCATCGCGTAGACGATGGCGAGAGCGACAGTGAAGGTAAGCAGAACGTGTACGGAAATCATGACGAACTCCTCGTGTGGAGACTCCATCTTCCCGCCACTGCAATAGGCGTTTCCGGCAATTTTCGGCTCGCCTCGGACTTTTCGTGGAGGAATGCACTAACATTCGTAAACCTCCGGAGCCTGCCCATGGACCTCGACAAGACCGACCGCGCCCTCCTGCTGGCGCTGCAGAAAGACGGGCGCGCCAGTATTGCGAACCTGGCTGAGGCTGTCAGCCTCACTGAAACCCCGTGCGCTCGCCGGCTCAGGCGGCTCGAGGCAGAAGGGTACATCGACAGCTATCGGACGCTGCTGTCCCGGACCGCGCTCGGGTTGGGCGTGCTGGCGTTTGCGTACGTGCGTTTTGGTGTGCACGCGCGTGAACTGTCTGACCGGTTCGAACGGGAAATCCAGGCGATTCCGCGCGTCGTGTCGTGCCACAACGTGTCGGGTAGCGCCGACTATCTGTTGCAGGTCGTCGCGCGGGACATGGACGACTATGGCGTGTTCATGCGCGACGTGCTGCGCACGTTACCCGGCGTTACGTCGGTCGAGTCCACGTTTTCGATGCGCGAGGTCAAGCGAGATGTTGGTCTGCCTTTGCTTTGAGCGTCTTGGCCCGCTGCCTGAGAGCGACCAGTTCGCGGCTGGTAGGCTTTTCCCGCGAAAACGGACACCTCGCTACGAGATGGTCGCGGTGCGCCCGGCGGATTCGCACGATCGGTACCGCGTTTACGTGACCTACAGTTGCGGCGATTTTTCGACGTCTCAATCTCTTCGGGAAGCGGTCGGTCGCGAATCTCGCGTGAACGGCAGAAGAGGGTCGAGTTCTGCCGCTCGCAGCATTGCGAGGGTCGGGGTGCATATGCCGATTGCATAAGGCAGTGATCGGCCAGGAAGGGACGTTCGCCCAGTGCCACCAAATCTCCGCTCGTCGGCCCATACCGGCCATTCACATTTCAGAGATAGCGAATTGCGGCAGATAGTGCATACCGCTTGTCCGTCTCGGCGGGACTCGGACTAATAATCCGGACTGCCCGCGCATTTCAAGACCGTCGCGGACTTATCCTAAACCGCCGTCTTTCCCGACGCCGACATGTGCCGCGTCGTCTACAGGTCGGGCAATTGTGTCGTGCCGTAACTTCGGCGTAGGATCAACAACAGGAGACGGTAATGAGAAGCGCAGACGCATCTTGCCGACCCGCCGGCTTGCTTCCAGGAGCCTGACCGTCCGGGAGGCTATCCTGGCGCGCGCCCGTGAACGCCCGGGCGTGCAGCAAGTCAACGGCCCGTCGACCCACGGAAACACCCATGATCACTGCCATCGTCCTCTATGACCTGCCGCCGGACATCGGCCTTCAGGAGTGCCGCACTCACTTCACGAAGATCGCCCCGGATTTCCTCAAGATTCCCGGCTTCCTGCGCAAGCAGTTCATCTGTGCCCGCGACGGCAAGGTCGCGGGCGGCGTCTATATGTGGGAAAGCCAGGAGGCGGCCGAACGCTTCTATTCCGGCGAATGGCTCGCCGGAATCCGCGCCCGCTACGGCACGGAGCCGACAATCAGCTATTACGAGACCGTCGCGCTGACCGACAAGGCGAGCGGCCAGGCAGGCGGGCTCGGCTGATCGGCCGCGGGGACCGGCCAAGCGGAGCGCAATCGAATATCCATTTGCATCCAGGCGCTGCAAACTCGTACGACCCGCATCTAGCGACGTGTATGGACGACGCAGGCGATCGACTGGATGAAACTCATGACCAGACGTTCGCGCCGTTGCTGCGAGCAGCCTAAACGGGTCGGCCAGAGCCGACCGCATAAGGCTCTGTCTGACCTGCGCGCCATGCCAGGTAGGGCGCGCAGCCAGGCAGGGCCGCATCGCTTCGTCCGCAAAACGGACCGCCTAGTGAAACAGTTACAAGATAAGTATTGACGCTGGTACTACCCGGCAGTTACCGTTTCATTTGAAGTTCAAGAAGTTCGATTGCTGTTCATCAATTGCTCGCTCCTCAGCGGTATTCGTTGTCCTCTCCCTCCTTGACGCTTCACGCGCTCTTTAACGGAGCAAATCTTCGTATTTTTTCCTCAAGGATTCTTCATGGATACCGGTACCGTTAAGTGGTTCAACGACAGCAAAGGCTTTGGCTTCATCACCCCGGACAAGGGCGGCGACGACCTGTTCGCTCACTTCTCCGAAATCAGGGGCGACGGCTTCAAGACGCTGGCTGAAAATCAGAAAGTGAGCTTCGAAACGAAGCAAGGCCCGAAGGGTCTGCAAGCGGCTAACATCAAGCCGCTGTAAAGTTTGAAGGGCCCGGCCTCCCGCGACGGAGACCGGGTTGCTGCGACACCCTCGCGGAGCTTTGTCTCCCAAAGTTGGCGCGATCGCTCTTAGCTGCATCTGTTTATTCAGCAGCTTGCCAAGCGCCATACGCCTCGTTGCGCCTAATTCTCCCCTCTGGCTTCACCGCCATTTTTTCGCTTTCCGACTGCTTCAGATTCGGCTTGCAATGGCTTTGAATCGGCGCACCCGTGCACATTTCGCACGGCACGCGCGCACTCGAACATCATTAAAATTAAAATGCAGAACAAACAAACTCAACAATACAATGGCTATGCCGTCCAACCCTCGGCGCATCGTTTGCCCGACGGTAGTTTTTCATCCAACCTGCTGCTCGAACGCACCGATAGCGCGCGCGCCGAAGGCCGCTATCAGTTCTATTCGCTCGATTACTTCACGAGTGAAGAGCAGGCGCTGCAGCACTCGACACGCTGGGCACGCAACTGGGTCGACACGCGCGGTTAAAGGCGACGCCCCAGTTCGAGACACCCGACGCACCTGAGGCACCAGGGCGCACACAACAAAGCGCGCCCAGACATCACGCGCGATCGATTCGTTACCTTCTGATTTGACCCGCGCGCTCAGTTCGAACTTCTGGATTTTCCCTATCGACGTCTTCGGCAAGCTACGCTAACTCGGCATCGAAGTCGACGACACACTTGAGATGGCAGAGCAGACCGAAGTGTGAACGCAGGCGCGGCCGGACGGCGATCACCCATCGGTCACTGTGCGGCCAAATCCCGCCAATCATTGCTTCGGATCGACCGTCGCCTTTGGCTTCAAAAGCGGTCACGAAAATCTGTAAGACACGTGCTTCCCGAAGTAACGCCTGTTCAGGCAGGCTACATACACTGGATGCAACCACGACTCGTTACGGTAAGTCCCTAGGCCTGTCACCGAAAGCAAGGAGGGGCGGTTGGCTTATCGGGGCGACCACCGCGAACAAGGCGCCAGCCGCGAGGTCGCATTCAAGTATGCGCGAGGCCGGCTATGTTGCTTAAATCATGCACGTCGTTTATCTTTGTGAATGTGCGGCGCAGTCTGGCAGTTGTCTAGCGCGCTAGTCATACGCGGGTGCTCTGTCATCTCACAGGTATCCGGTTCGCCTTTAACCTCTGCGCCGAAAGTTGTGGGTGATTACGGGGTGTGGGCCACGCTATAGGAGGAGCTCGCCATGCCACGGGAAGCCGTCACCGCCTGCCGCATCTGCGCCGGCAACTGTTCGCTGCGCTTGACCATGGACGACGCCGGACGTGTCGTCGCTGCGCGCGGCGACCGCGACAATCCGCTCACGCGCGGCTACGCCTGCATCAAGGGCGCGCATCTGCATGAGGCGCACAACAGCGCCGAGCGCCTCCTGCACCCGCTGAAGCGGCAGCCCGATGGCAGTTTCGTGCAGATGCCGCTTGACGTGATGCTGGCCGAGATCGCGGCGCAACTCCAGGCGCTGATCGAGCGCCACGGCGCAGATGCGGTCGCAGCCTTTCGCGGCACCATGAACTATTCGAACCTTGCCGCGAATCATATGTTGCCCGCCTTCCTCGCGGCGCTGGGGTCGAATTCGTTTTTCTCCACAATGACGATCGACCAGTCGGCCAAATGGGTGGCATTTGAGCGCCTGGGCGGCTGGGCTGCCGGCAAAGATCCGTACGCGCTCGCCGACGTGCTGTTATTCGTCGGCACCAATCCGCTGGTGTCGCTATCCACATTCAACTTTGCGTTGCAGAATCCGGTCAGGCAGCTCCACGAAGCGAAGGAACGCGGCCTGAAGCTGGTCGTGATTGATCCACGCGAGACGGAGACCGCCCGCCACGCCGATGTCTTCCTGCAGCCGCTGCCGGGTGAGGATCCGACCGTCCTGGCCGGCCTGCTGCGCATCATTCTGTATCGCGGCTGGCATGACGCCGGATTCTGCGCGCGCTACGTCAAGGACCTGCGACGACTGGTGCGCGCGGTCGAGCCGTTCACGCCGGAATACGTCGCGCAGCGCGCCGGCGTGAGCGTTGAAGGGCTCGAAGCCGCCGCCGCGGCCTTCGCGGAACCCATCCGGGAGGCCGGCGGCCTGCGCCGCAAGCGTGGCTCGGCCGCGTCGGGAACCGGGCCCAACATGGCGCCGCACTCCAATCTGGCCGAGCATCTGCTCGAATGCCTCAACGTCGTGTGTGGCCGCTTTGCTCGGCCCGGCGACCCGGTACCGAATCCCGGCGTGGTCGCCCCACGCTACCAGCGCCGCGCCGAAGTGATTCCGCCGCACCGTTCCTGGGAATCCGGCTGGAAGAGCCGTGTCGGCGGCTATGGCATGCTGTTCGGCCAGAAGATGAGCGGCATACTGGCCCAGGAAATCACTACGCCCGGCGCCGGCCAGATCCGCGCGCTGCTGGTCGACGGCGGCAATCCAGTCGATGCCGTGCCCGACCAGCGCCGCATCGCCGACGCACTGCGCCAGCTGCAACTGCTGGTATGCATCGAGCCATTCATGACCAACACTGCGCGGCTCGCGCACTACGTGATTCCGCCGAAGCTGATGTTCGAGCGCGCCGACCTGCATTCGCGCGACTACGAGTCCTACATCATGTTCCAGCCTTACGCGCAATACTCGGCGGCCGTGGCGACGCCGCCGGAGGGTTCCGAAGTCGCGGACGACTGGTTCGTGTTCTGGGATCTGGCGCGGCGCGTGGGCAAGACCATCGTGTTCGATGGCGTTCCCCTCGATATGCACGCAGCTCCGACCACCGACGAGCTGCTTGCGATCCTGGTTCGCCACGGTTCGGTTTCATTTGAGGAACTGAAGCTGTACCCACAAGGGAAAATCTTCGAGGTCGAACCGATGATCGTGCAGCCCGGCGAGCCGGCGAATACCGCGCGCTTCGACGTGATGCCGGACGACGTCGAGCGCGAACTGGCGTACGTACCGAGCGAACCGGGGGCGCCGCCGAGGTTCACGCATCGCCTGGCGGTGCGGCGCGTGCGCGACGTGCAGAACACCATGTACCACCACCTGCCCGCGGTTCGCCGACGCATGTCGTTCAATCCGGCATTCGTGCATCCCGACGACCTGGCTGCTCAAGGACTGACCGAAAGCCAGTGCGTGACCATCGTTTCGCCGCACGGGCGCATCCGGGCTATCGTCGCAGCGGACCCCGCACTACGCCGCGGCGTCGTGTCCATTCCGCACGGCTGGGGACCGATGCCCGACGAGGAGCCCGAAACCTATGCCGGCGCCAATCCCAACCAGTTGCTCAGCACTACAGGCGGCCTTGATCCGATCAACGCCATGCCGGTAATGAGTGCGGTGCCTGTACGCATCGAAGCTGTAGACTGAATCGCAAGAGAGAGAACTCACCGTACGAATCGAACGGTTTGTCTTCGAGCACGACGATGGGCTAAC
This sequence comes from Paraburkholderia sp. BL10I2N1, assembly GCF_004361815.1. Taxonomy (NCBI): domain Bacteria; kingdom Pseudomonadati; phylum Pseudomonadota; class Betaproteobacteria; order Burkholderiales; family Burkholderiaceae; genus Paraburkholderia; species Paraburkholderia sp. BL10I2N1. The sequence continues at coordinate 58,729 of NZ_SNWA01000002.1, forward strand.
CGGCCGTCCTGCCTTGCCCGAAATCTGGCGAGCGAACGAAAGACACGACGCCACCACCACGTCCAGCGGCTCGCGCACCTTCGCGAGATTCGCCCCCCGCACCGGGTTGGCAAGCAGACCGGAGTGGCGGATGCGATAGAAGCCGCCGGGCAGCATATGCAGTTCATGAGCAGTGTTGCACGACATTGGCTGGCACGAACGATGATGAGGATTGGAAAAGCGACGAGTCAATGCTGACGGGCACCTCGCGGCGTGGTTGGACAACGCACGCGATCGGCTGGACTAAGCTCATGTCCGGACCCTCGCGCTGCTGCTGCGAGTGGCCGTAACGGGCCGATGAGCGCCATTCGAACCGGCAGGTCGCGATCTCCTCAGTCGCCGCGCGTGGCTACGGTCGTGGTTTATCGCCCCGCTTTGCGGCGCCCCAACTTGCGTCTCGCCTCGGATCCCGACAGCCAAGAGACATAGCCAAATAGGCGGTAGCCAATTAACATCGGATCTCGGCGTTATTGGCTAGCTGGTTTCAGGCTAGCCAATTGACGTGTACCCGTCCTGGCTCTGGATTGCTGTCTTGCCAAAAGCCTTAACCCGGTTTTCCGTTCCACTGCACCTCAGACCCCACGTTCAAGGACCGCTTCGGCGTGACGTGGCAGATCGTTTCCAAGGCGCTCGCCCGGATGCTGCAGGACAAGGATGCCGCGAAGGCAAAGCGGGTGCTGAAGGCGATGATGAAGATGATCAAGCTCGACATCAACGTGCTGGAGGAGGCTTACAGGCGGGAGTGACGGTACGCGTGAACTTTTACAACCCGATCCGGCAGTGCTGCAAAATGTACGATGATATTGACATTTTGACCGCAGGAAGACATGTTCTGGGAAGAAGAACATGGAGATCGCATGAGTCGTCTCGTTGTTGTTTCAAATCGTACGGCGGATCCGCGCAAGACTGCAGCCGGCGGACTGGCGGTGGCGGTGCGGGAAAGTCTGCAGCGTACAGGTGGCCTGTGGTTCGGCTGGAGCGGAAAAATCCGGAGCGATCCGAACGGCATGGACGGGCAGAGCGGCGTTCATTTACAAACGTTCGGCAATGTCAGTCTCGCTACGGTTGACCTGACCCAGCACGACCACGACACATACTATCTGGGCTATGCGAACGGCGTACTGTGGCCGGTATTTCACTACCGGCTCGATCTCGCGGACTTCGATACCCGCTTCGCGGCCGGATACCGGCGCGTGAACCAGTTGTTCGCGCACAAGCTCCTGCCTCTGCTCAAGCCCGACGATCTGATCTGGGTGCACGACTACCATCTGATTCCGCTCGCAGCGGAGTTGCGGGCGATGGGATGCGGCAACCGGATCGGCTTCTTCCTGCATATCCCGATGCCTCCGCCGATGATCATGGCAGCCATTCCCGAGCATGAATGGCTGATGCGCTCGTTGTTTGCCTACGATCTGGTGGGCTTTCAGGGTCACGTGGATCTCGGGCACTTCAGGCATTACGTCGAATCCGAGGCGCATGCGATGCCGATTGGCCCGCGACGGCTGCGTGCATTCAACCGTACGCTACAGGTCGACGCCTATCCGATTGGTATCGACGTCGACGAGTTCGTCGGGCTCGCCAATACAAAGGAAGGGCGTGACATGTTCGCGCGGATGCGCGAAGAATACTCGCGGCGGCGTCTGCTGGTAGGCGTAGATCGCCTCGATTACTCGAAGGGGCTGCCGCAGCGCGTGCACGCGTTTCGGGAACTGCTCGCTCACTACCCAGAGAACCGCGATAGCGCGACGTGGATCCAGATTGCCTCGCCGAGCCGCGAAAGCGTAGGGGCGTATGACGATCTGCGCCGCCAGATGGACAGCCTGTGCGGTGCGATCAACGGCGATTACGGCGAACTGGACTGGATGCCGGTCCGCTACATTCATCGCAACGTCGCCCGGAAGCGCTTGCCGGGGCTGTACCGCGCGAGCCGCGTGGCGCTCGTGACACCCCTGCGCGACGGGATGAATCTCGTCGCCAAGGAATTTGTCGCGGCACAGGATCCGGCGGATCCCGGCATGCTGGTGCTGTCGCGTTTCGCGGGCGCGGCGGAACAGTTGAAAGAGGCGCTGCTGGTCAACCCCTACGATGCACAGGGCACGGCCCACGCGATCCAGCGTGCGCTGACGATGCCGCAGGAGGAACGGATCAATCGCCACGCGGCGCTGATGAAGCGGATTCGCGAGCAGGACGTGCATTGGTGGTCCAGGAGCTTTCTGGATGCGCTGGCAGAGGCGCCGCAGGACGAGCGGGTTTGAGGGATTCGTACGACGACAGACTCGGCGCGCGGCTCGCGGATGGCAGCGTCTGGCCGGGGCTGGGCACGGGTTTGCCTCCCGCAACATATTGATGCCTTGGCCATTTTGGTAGGATGCAGCCTTTTCCCGCCGATGGTGTGTCAGTGTGAAGCGCCCAGATCTGTCCGTTGTCCGTGACTATTGCAAGGAACTGCTCGCCCGCGTGAGGCCCTTCGGCGTCGAAGCGCTGCGCCGGCTGAGGCATCCCACGTGGCGTGGCGTGGCGATCGCGCTGGCCGCCGTGCCGGCCATCGTCCTGCTGTACGTGCTGATCCTGATTCCGTTCACGCCGAGCATTGGCGATATCCGCAAGGCCAAGGTGGAGCAGCCCGCGCAGGTACTGTCGGCGGACGGCAAGCTGCTCGCCGAGTTCAAGCCCAGCAACCGCGAGTGGGTCAAGCTTGCCGACATCTCGCCGCACGTGGTCGATGCCCTGATCTCCACCGAAGACCACCGCTTTTATCAGCACTACGGCCTTGACTGGCGGCGCACGGCATCGGCCGCGCTGCATACGTTCTCAGGTGAGCGCCAGGGTGGCTCGACGATCACGCAGCAGCTTGCCCGCAACCTGTATCCCGACGAAATCGGCCGCGCGCCGACGCTCACACGAAAGATCAAGGAAGCCATCACGGCGCTCAAGATCGAGGCTGTCTATAGCAAGGAAGAGATTCTCGAAACCTACCTCAATACCGTACCGTTCCTGTACAACGCATACGGCATCGAGATGGCGGCGCGCACCTATTTCGACAAATCCGCCGATCAATTGACCGTGCTGGAGAGCGCGACGCTCACGGGCATGCTCAAAGGCAACAGCTACTACAACCCGGTAATCAATCCCGAGCGGGCGTTGCAGCGGCGCAATACCGTGCTCGAGCAGATGGTCAAATACGGCAAGCTGAATGAGGCGACGTTTGAATCGCTGAAGCGGCGCCCGTTGCGCGTCGATTTCGAGCGGCAGACCGAGCCGCAGGGACCTGCACCCCACTTCTCGCAGCAACTGCGCAAGTGGCTTATCGCATGGGCCGATCGCAACGACTACAACATCTATTCGGACGGTCTCGTGGTGAGCACCACGATCGATTCCCGCCTGCAGGCGATGGCGACCCAGGCGGTGGTGTTGCAGGGCAACCAGTTGCAGTCGATTGCGAACGCTGCATGGGGAACGCGTTCGGCCTGTTCCGGCGACAAGGACCTGTTCCGGACTTTCATGCGCGAGACGCCGGACTATCGCGCGGCAAGAGATTCCGGCCTGACAGACGAAGACGCGCTGAAGCGGCTCGCGTCGGATCGGGACTTCATCCAGCAGCTCTGTGCGGACAAAACCCGGGTCCAGGCCGATTTCATGGCGCTGGACCCGCGCAGCGGCCAGATCAAGGCCTGGGTAGGCAGTCGCGACTTCAGCGTGGATCCGTTCGATCACGTGCAGCAGGCGCGCCGCCAGCCGGGCTCGACGTTCAAGCCCTTCGTCTACGGCGCGGCGTTCGAGCAGGGTAACAAGCCCGGGGATACCTTCGACGACAAGCCGGTGGAAATCCAGCTGGCCGGTGGCGAGATCTGGCGGCCCACTGACGAAGACGAACCCAGCGGGCGCCCGATCAGCCTGCGCGACGCGCTCGCGTATTCGCGCAACCGGATCACGGCCCAGCTGATGCAGACACTCGGGCCCGCCAAGGTGGCGCGTGTGGCCCGCGCCATGGGCGTGAGGGACAGCAAGCTGGACCCCGTGCCTTCGCTGGCATTGGGCACGAGCCCTGTCACGCTGAAGGAAATGGTGTCGGCGTACGGCACGATTGCCAACAATGGCGCGTATATCGAGCCGGTGATGGTGACGCGCATCGAGGATCGCAACCGCAACGTGCTGGCGGAGTTCGCGCCGCAGTCACCCGAGCAGGCGCTGTCGGTCGACGCGGCCCACACGCTGCAGGATGTGATGCGCGACGTGATCAACCGTGGCACGGGGTCGAGCATTCGCAGCCGGTTCGGCATCCGCGCCGATGTGGCCGGCAAGACCGGCACGACCCAGGACAACGCCGACGGCTGGTTCATCATGATGCATCCGCAACTCGTGGCGGGGGCGTGGGTGGGCTTCAACGACAGCCGGGTCACGCTGCGCAGCGACTACTGGGGGCAGGGCGCGCACAGCGCATTGCCGATCGTTGGAGATTTCTTCCAGCGATCACTAAGATCGCGGCTCGTCGATCCGCGTGTGCGCTTTGTGAAGGAAGAGAAGAAGGGCCTGCTGGACCTGCTGCCTGAAAAGGTTCACACGTGGTTCCAGCAACTGTTCGCGCCGGCGCCGAAGCCTCAACCATCGGCTGAAGCCCGCCGCGTGCCGCGTCGTCCGTCGACACCGCCTGCCGATATCCAGCCGCGAACCGATGTCCAGCCACCGGCCGCCAGTGCGCCGGTACTGGCTGAGCCGCCGCTTTTGCCGGTGTTGCCGCCGAAAGCGCCAGCCGCCCCGCAGAATGGCGGCGGGTTCCCCGAAGGCGAACCGGCTTCGGCGCCGACACCTACGCCGGATGCGCCGTCGGCGGATACGGGGGTGACGCAGAGCCCTCAGGCCACCGCGCCGGCTACCTCGGGTGTGGCTCCGCCGGGTGGCAACTGAACCTTGCAAGGCGGTCGGCTAGCGTTGATCCACTGCACAACAGATGTGCGTAAAATGCCTGGCATTCCAGCGGCTGATTCAGGAGGATGGATATGACGTCACTCGAAGCCGGGTCTGTTGAACCTGACAGGAGAGTCGCCGCCACCGTCTATCGCGGCGATGCGGTCGAAAACACCCACGTTGCGCATGTCGCCGTCGTCGATGCCGATGGACGGCTGCTGTACGCGTTTGGCAATCCTTCACGCGTGACGCTCGCCCGATCCGCGGCGAAGCCCGCCCAGGCGCTCGCCGTCATCGAGACCGGGGCGCTCGAGCGTTTTGGGTTGGACGAAGCCGACCTCGCGCTGATGTGCGCCTCGCACAACAGCGAGGAAAGGCACATCGAGCGCACCCGGCAGATGCTGGCGAAAGTTCACGCAAGCGCGGTCGACATGCGCTGCGGCGGCCATCCGCCGCTGTCGGAAGCGGTCTACCGGTCGTGGATCCAGCGCGATTTCGTCCCCGATGCCGTATGCAGCAACTGTTCCGGCAAGCACGTCGGCATGCTGGCCGGCGCACAGGCGATCGGCGCGGCGATAAGGGACTATCAGCTTCCCGACCACCCACTGCAGGTCAGGGTGAAACACACGGTCGCCGAGGTCTGCGATCTTCCCGACGATGGCGTGCAGTGGTCCATCGACGGTTGCAATCTGCCGACGCCCGCGTTCCCGCTCGACCGCCTCGCGCGTCTGTTCGCGAAGCTCGCCGATGCCACCGATGCCACCGATGCCACCGATGCCACCGATGCCACCGCTCGCTCCGCAGTCGCTGTCTCGCCGCGAACGGCCGCGCTCGCGCGAATCTATCGCGCGATGACGGGCTGGCCTGAACTCGTCGGGGGCGAAGGACGTTTCTGTACCGCCTTGATGCAGGCCTTCAATGGTGGCCTTGTCGGGAAAGTCGGCGCTGAGGCGAGCTACGCGATCGGTGTCCGCGCTTCGGATCAGACTGCGAAGCTCGGCTCCCGCGGCGCACTCGGCATAGCGGTGAAGGTCGAGGACGGCAACCCGACGGTCCTGTACGCGATCGTCGCCGAACTGCTCGCGCAACTGGACATCGGAACAGCGGAGCAGCGCGCGCGGCTCGAAGCGTACCGCTCGCCACGGATGCTCAACACGATGGGCATTGAAACCGGACACCTGTCCTGTTCGCTCACGCTCGAGCCGCAGCGTCAATAAAGACGGGGCGCCGACCCGTTCCTTCCCGGGCCGGCGGGACGACGCAGCCTGCATCTATTCGAACCTGAAGCTGCGCGCTGCCTCTCCGAGATAGTCGGCAAAGCGCCCGACGATCGGCTCGACTTCGCCGGCGCGACGCAGCAGCAATACCTGCGATTCGAGCGCATTGTGCGCAAGCGGCCGGTAGCACACCCGCTCGTTGCCGGCCTGCCGCAGCGTGTACGGCACGAGCGCCACGCCCATGCCGAATTCGACCATCGCGGGCGCGCCTTACCTTTCTCCCACCATTCAGGCCTTCAGGGTCGAACCTGAGGCCTCTTCCCGCGACTGCACCTGAAGCACCGCATCGCGCTTGTCCAGCAGGTGCTGCCGAAGGATGGCGCTGAGGCGCTTGCCGTCACGATCGTCGAGCGCTTTCAGCATCTCGTCGTGATCATGAATCGCGCGGTCCCACTTCGGGATCTGGAAGTTCGAACGGAAGCGCAGCGCCTGCAGGCGCCGGTTCACCGCGACATACATCTGCCGCAGTACCGAATTGCGTGCCGCCTCGTTGATCTTGTCGTGTATCGCCTGATTGCGGCTGTAGTAGCCCGCGAGGTCGTTCTGCGCGCGGCAGGCGAGCATCGCGTAATGCAGCGCCTTGATCTCCGCGATCTCCGCAGGCGTGATCCGCTCGCACGCAAGTTCGCCTGAAAACGCCTCCAGCCCGCTCATCAGTTCGAAGGTCTCGCGCAACTCCGCTTCGGACATCTTCGATACCGACGCTCCGCGGTTCGGCCAGATATCGATGAGGCCTTCAGCCGCGAGCACCTTCAGCGCTTCGCGCAGCGGCGTACGCGAGATGCCGAGCGTCTCGCACAGTTCGCGTTCATTGAGCTTCTTGCCCGGTTCGAGCACGCCTTCGACGATGAACCGCCGGATGTGGTCGACCACCGTGTCGTGAAGGCGCTGACGCTCCACCTTCGGCATGAGCGGCGCGAGGCTATTGCCGGATTCAAGGTCCGAATTTTGCATACAAAAATCCGCGAAAAGAGTTCGAGCGCATTTTACCGCAGGTGAGTTGACCGAAGAACATCGAAAAATACAGGGTAAACACCGACTAATTTGCCTTGGATTTTGCCGGTTCAGGTTGATATAGTTTTTTGCATGCAAAATTCAAACGGAGAATTCGCATGCTCAAGTTAGACTTTCATCCCGCCGGCCGGCACTTCCTGCAGATTCCCGGGCCGAGCCCGGTGCCTGACCGCATCCTGAGGGCGATGAGTTATCCGACGATCGACCATCGCGGGCCAGAGTTCGGCGCGTTAGGACTGAAGGTGATCGACGGCATCAAGAAGTTCTTCAAGACACAGCAGCCGGTGGTGATCTACCCGGCGTCGGGCACTGGCGCGTGGGAAGCCGCGCTGTCCAATACGCTGAGCCCGGGCGATACGGTGCTGATGTTCGAGACGGGTCACTTTGCGACGCTCTGGAAGAAGATGGCTGAGAGCCTCGGCCTGAAGCCGGAGTTTCTCGGCCTGCCGGGCATCGAGGGATGGCGGCGCGGCGTCCAGCCACAGATGATCGAAGCGCGCCTGCGTGCCGACACACAGCACACGATCAAGGCGGTGTGCGTCGTGCACAACGAAACCTCGACGGGCGTGACATCGGATATCGCAGCGGTGCGGCGCGCGATCGATGCGGCGGGTCACCCGGCGCTGTTTCTCGTCGACACGATCTCTGGCCTTGCGTGCGCCGATTACCGGCACGACGAGTGGGGCGTGGATGTCACCGTGTCGGGCTCCCAGAAGGGGTTGATGCTGCCGCCGGGCATCAGTTTCAACGCGATTTCGCAGAAGGCGCTTGCCGCGAGTGCGCATGCCAGGTTGCCGCGCAGCTTCTGGGCATGGGGCGAAATCATCGAGATGAACAAGACCGGCTACTGGCCTTACACGCCGAACACGAACCTGCTGTATGGCCTGTCCGAAGCACTGGACATGATTCTCGACGAGGGCCTCGATAACGTGTTCGCGCGCCACGAGCGTCTGGCCGAAGCGTGCCGTCGCGCGGTGCGTGCCTGGGGGCTCGAGATCCAGTGCGCCGATCCTGACGTCTACAGCCCGGTGCTGACCGGCGTGATGATGCCCGAGGGGATCGATGCCGACGCGGTGCGCAAGGTGATCTACGAGCGCTTCGACATGTCGCTTGGCACGGGCCTCGGCAAGATGAAAGGGCGCATGTTCCGCATCGGTCACCTCGGCGACTGCAATGACCTGACGTTGCTCGCGACGCTCGCCGGCTGCGAGATGGGGCTGCAACTGGCGGGCGTGCCGCTTGCGGCAAGCGGGTTGCCGGAGGCCATGGCCTGGCTGACTGCGCAGGCGAAAACCGCATCGCTGAAGGCCGCGGCGTGACCGTCGCGGTTGATCGGGTCACGCCCGGCAAGCGCTTGTCCGCGCACACGCCGGGTGCCGACACGACCGAACCTGCATGAATCAACCCACACCCGGGCATCGACGCGCCACACAAAGAACGCGGCCGCCCGGGCGCGTGGGTCATGAGCCGACCCGCGTGCGCCATCCTGGGCGCGACGTCGCAAGCGCTACGTAACGGAGACAGACGATGAAACGATTTCGCGTCACCAGTGCGGCCAGTATCGTTCTGGTCATGCTCTGCATCATGTACTTCATCACGTACCTGGATCGCGTGAACGTCAGCACCGCGGCAGCCGGGTTCGGCAAGGAGTTCAGTCTTTCGCATACGCAGATTGGCTTTGTGTTCTCGGCCTTTGCCTGGCCATATCTCGTCTTTCAGGTCATCGGTGGCTGGGTAAGCGACCGCTTTGGCGCGAAGCGCACGCTGATCGTCTGCGGCGCGCTGTGGGCGGTCGCGACTTTGCTGACCGGCTTCGCGGGCGGCTTCGTTTCGCTCGTCGCCGCCCGCCTGCTGCTCGGTCTCGGCGAGGGCGCCACGTTCCCGGCGGCGACCGCCGCGATGTCGCGCTGGGTTGCGAAAGAACGGCGGGGTTTCGCCCAGGGCATCACCCACGCGTCGGCGCGCATCGGCAACGCCGTGGCGCCCGCCGCAATCGTGCTGGTGATGGCACGCTATGGGTGGCGCGAATCGTTCTATATCTGCGGCGCGATCAGCCTCGTGTGGGTGGCCGTCTGGTATCTGACCTTCACTGAACATCCGAAGGATCATCCTCGCATTACACCCGAGGAACTCGAAGTGCTTCCCGCGCCGAAGCCCAAAGCGCCGAAGGTGCCGTTTTCGCCGCTCTTCAGGCGCATGCTGCCGGTCACGATCGTCTACTTCTGCTATGGCTGGACCCTGTGGCTGTTTCTAAGCTGGATTCCGCAATATTTTCTGCATAACTATCAGCTCAACCTCACCAAATCCGCTGTGTTCGCGTCCGCCGTGTTTTTTGCGGGCGTGCTGGGCGACACGCTGGGTGGCCTCGTCACCGACAGGATCTTCGAGCGCACCCGCAGCCTGAAACGTGCGCGCAGCTGGATGGTGTCGGTGTGCATGCTGCTGGCGCTGCTGTCGCTTGTGCCGCTGATGTTCACGCACAACGTGTATCTGTCGATGATGTGCCTTTCCGCAGGCTTCTTCTTCTCGGAAATGACGATCGGTCCGATGTGGGCGATTCCGATGGATATCGCGCCGGCATATTCCGGCACCGCGAGCGGCATGATGAACACCGGTTCGGCGCTCGCGGCGATCATCTCGCCGGTGCTGGCGGGCTTTCTGATCGACCGCTTCGGCAGTTGGGAACTGCCATTCGTCGGTAGCATGGCGTTGATGGCAGTCGGTGTCGTCCTCGCGCTGCGCATGCAGCCGGAGAGCCGTTTTGATCTGAAGCCGGATGCCTCCGCTTCGGCGGCTGCCGGACTGGGCGCGAAACCCTGAGGCCGCCGCCATGAACGACGCTATCTCCGGTCTGCCTGTCAAGCCGGTTCATCTCGTGCCGTCGGCGAGCCGTCTCGTGACGCCGCTTGCCCGGCGCCTGCGCGAAGCGCTGCGCGGCGAGGTCCTGTTCGACGCCGCCAGCCGCGGACGCTATGCAACCGACGCATCGATCTACCAGATCATGCCGATCGGCGTCGTCGTGCCGCGCGATCAGGACGACCTTCGCGTGGCGCTCGACGTCGCCCGCAGCGAAAACGCGCCGCTCCTCGCCCGCGGAGCGGGCACGAGCCAGTGCGGCCAGACGGTGGGCGAAGCGCTCGTCGTCGATACGTCGAAGTGGCTCAACAACATCGTCGATTTCGATGCCGCGGCGCGTACCGTCACGGTGGAACCCGGCGTCGTGCTCGATCATCTGAACGCGTGGCTGAAGCCGCACGGGTTGTGGTTCCCCGTCGATGTGTCGACGGGCGCGCAGTGCACGATCGGCGGCATGGCAGGCAACAACTCATGCGGTTCGCGTTCGATCGAATACGGCAACATGGTGCATAACGTCGACGCGATCGACGCCGTGCTCGCCGATGGCAGCGAAGCACGCTTTGCATCGCTGCGCGAGAAGCCGCAGGGCGCGCGCATCAACGAAATTCTCGACGGTCTGCACCGGATCGCCACGCGCGAGCGTGACGAGATCGCCGCGCGCGTGCCGAAGGTGCTACGGCGCGTAGCGGGCTACAACATCGATCTGTTCGACTGTCAGAATCCGCGCGCCTATACCGACGACGGCATCGCGAATCTCGCCCACATCCTGGTTGGCTCGGAGGGCACGCTCGCGTTCAGCCGGCAGCTCAAGCTCCGGCTTGCGCCGTTGCCGAAGCACAAGATGCTCGGCGTCGTGAACTTCCCGACGTTCTATCAGGCGATGGATCTGACGCAGCATATCGTTGGGCTGGCGCCTTCGGCCGTGGAACTGGTCGACCGCACGATGATCGATCTTGCGATGGACAATCCATCGTTCCGTGCAGTGATTGCAAAGGCGCTCGTCGGACAGCCGCAAGCGATCCTGCTGGTCGAGTTCGCAGGCGACGACCGCGCAGAGCAACTTCAGCGGCTCACACGCCTCGTGGAACTGATGGGCGATCTGGGCTTGCCGGGTTCGGTCGTGCAGATGCCCGATGCGGGCGAGCAGAAAGCACTCTGGGACGTCCGCAAGGCGGGCCTGAATATCATGATGAGCATGAAGGGCGACGGCAAGCCCGTGTCGTTCATCGAGGATTGCGCGGTGCCGCTCGAGCATCTCGCCGAATACACGAGCCGGCTCACGGAGGTTTTTCACCAGCACGGCACCGAAGGCACGTGGTATGCGCATGCAAGCGTCGGCACGCTGCATGTGCGACCGATTCTCGACATGCGTCGCGACGGCGCGTCGAAGATGCGCGCCATCGCAGAGCAGGCCGCCGAGCTGGTGCGCGAATACAAGGGCGCATATTCGGGCGAGCACGGCGACGGTCTGTGTCGCGGCGAGTGGGTGGCGTGGCAATACGGTCCGCGCATCAACGAGGCCTTCGGCGAGATCAAGCAGCTCTTCGATCCGGGCAACCGTTTCAATCCCGACAGGATCGTGCGTCCGCCCAGGATGGACGACGCCAGCAATTTTCGCTTTGCGCCAGGCTATCGTGAGAAGCCGTTTGCGACGACGCTCGACTGGTCGGCATGGAATGTCGAACGCGATCCGCTGAGCGGGCGTGAAAGCGCGCCGGGCACCGGCAATGACCTGAGCGGCGGGCTCGCGAAGGCCGTCGAGATGTGCAACAACAACGGTCATTGTCGCAAGTTCGACGCGGGCACGATGTGCCCGAGCTATCGCGTCACCAGGGACGAGCAGCATGTCACGCGGGGGCGGGCCAATACGCTGCGGCTGGCGGTGTCCGGACAACTGGGCACCGACGGGCTCGCGAGCATCGAAGTGAAGGAAGCACTCGATCTGTGCGTGTCGTGCAAGGGCTGCAGACGCGACTGCCCAACCGGTGTCGATATGGCGAAGTTCAAGATCGAGGCGCGTGCCGCGTGGGCGAAGCAACACGGCGTCGGTCTGCGCGAGAAGCTGATCGCGTTCATGCCGCGTTATGCACGCTACGCGAGCCGTGCGCCAGGATTGATGTCGCTTGCCGACCGCCTCCCGGTGCTGTCGAGCCTCGTGAAGCGCACGCTGGGCCTCGCGGTCGAGCGCTCACTGCCGCAGTTTCAACGCTCGTTTCTGGCGGGCGCGGTTTCGGGTCCAGGCGCCGCGACTTCGCCGGGGGCGGTGAAGGAAGTGATGCTGTTCGTCGACACCTTCAACGACACCATCGAGCCCGACAACGCACGTGCGGCCCAGCAGGTGCTCGAAGCGGCGGGCTACAAGGTGCATTTCAACACGCGCACCGGGGAGCGTCCGGTCTGTTGCGGGCGCACCTTCCTCGCCGTGGGGCTGGTCGATGAAGCGAAGCGCGAAGCGCGGCGCATGCTCGATACGTTCAGGCCGTACGCGGAGCGAGGCGTGCCGGTTGTCGGCCTCGAACCGTCGTGCCTGCTGTCCTTGCGCGACGAATTCCTGCAATACGGCTATGGCGACGAGGCCCGTAAACTGTCGAAGCTCGCGTTCCTGTTCGAGGAATTCCTTGTTCGCGAGAAGACAGCCGGGCGTTTCGATCTGCACCTCAAGCCACTCGATGCGCCGCGCGCCTGGGTTCACGGACACTGCCACCAGAAAGCGTTTGACGCCTTCCAGCCCGTGCAGACCGTGCTCGGCTGGATTCCGGGGCTGGAGGTGAAGACGATCGAATCATCATGCTGTGGCATGGCGGGCAGCTTCGGCTACGAGGCCGAGCATTACGCGGCCTCGAAGGCGATGGCGGAACTGTCGCTGTTTCCCGCCGTCAGGCAGGCGCACGCCGGCGATATCGTGGTCGCTGACGGCACCAGCTGCCGTCATCAGATTCACGACGGCACGCAGGTCGAAGCGCTGCACGTCGCGCGGGTGCTGGCGCAGGCGCTTTAGCTGGCCGGCAGATGCATGGGTTGCGTCTGGCGTGACCGGGAAACCGGCCGTCAGCGTCGAAAATCGTTGGCGTCGTCGAGGAGACTGGGGTCCGGTCTACGGGACGCCGAATCCAGCGGATGACGCCGACGGTAATTGATCGCGAGAAACACGGCCATCAGCGTGAGAAAACCGAGAATCAGCAGTGCAGAGTTAAACAGCACGTGCGGATAGCCGAGTTCGCTGACATTGATAAACGGATAGGGGTAGAAGTCCGTCGTGCTGCCACGCCATAGCGTCACGAACAGGTAGCAAAGCGGATAGACGAGCGAGAGCAGGCACTTGCGCAGCGTCAGATGAAAGCGGGGGACGAACAGCACCCAGTACAGCGCTGCCAGCAGCGGAACGACCGTATGCAGGCATTCGTTCAAAAGCGCCCGATAGCCTGATGGGGTCCAGAGATGGCGCAGCAGCACGTTATAGGCGAGCCCCACGAAGACGATATAGACGACGATCGCCGTGACCACCGGAGGCTTGCGAAAGAACCGGCCAGGCAGCGAGTTGGCCCGGATTGCCACGCAGGAAAAACAGATCGCGGTGGCGAGCACCGTCAGGTTCGTCAGATAGCTGCTCATGCGCTCGACCGCGTCGAGCACGCCCAACCCCCGCGACAGCATTCTGTCGATCGTGACGTCGGTCTGCGCAGCAAAGGCGAGCCACGCGATGAGCGCAATCAATGCGGCCATCGAAACGGACGCGATGCTGGGCGTGTGCAGCGGCAGGTCCGGCTCGCGTTGAGGCGGCTGAAGTGAGGGATGGGAAGACATATGGCGATTCTATACGGCGCAACCCGCTCCCGCGGCGCGGCACGCATCTGCTAATAACTGTTACGACCAGGTCATATTCGTTGAAAGTCTGACAGTGCGCGCGGTTCCAGCCGCTCACGACAGCCTTCACGGGCGGCGCAACGACACCGGAGACGCAGCAGGGCGCTTACCGGCCGTAGCGAAGCACGATGCTGGTCGAGGCGAGTACGTGGCCTTTCATCGCAGCCAGCAGGGCGTCGCGGGTCAGGCCTGCGGGTAATGCGTCGGGCACGAGATCGAGCGCGTAGGCCTGCACGACGTAGTGATGCGCGATCTCGCCGACCGTCGGGCATGGCCCGTGGTAGTCCATGTGTCCGGTGACATTGGTCCCGGTGACGCTGCCTGCCGGCACTGCGCCTTCCGCAAGCGCAGGGGTCGAGGCCGGAATGCCATACAGCAGCCAGTGCACGACGCCGAAACCCTTCGCGCCATCCGGATCGAAAATGGTGATCGCAAAGCTCTTCGTGCCGGCGGGCGCGTTGTGCCATTGCAGTGCGGGCGAAACATTCTTGCCGCCGCAGTTCTGCGTATCGGCGGCGTGGTTCGAATCGAGCGTAGCGCCGTCGGCCAAACCCGGCGACGACAGCTGAAAGGCATCGGCCGCAGCCGCGATCGCGCTGGCCGCACTGAGCGTCATCGCAACAGACACACCGCCGCAAAGCAGCAGGCGTCGGGCCGTGCGTGTGGTTTTGTCGCGGAACATAGGTGGTTGTCCTTGTCGTCAGGTGGATGGCCGGAAAGCAGCGCAGGTCGGGGTCCGGAAAGCGACGCCACGCTGCGTGACTCTGCAACGTGACCGTGGAGGAACAATAGAGTTTGACACATGGCGCCCCATAAAATCAGGAGCCTGGCGACACACGCGCACTCACTTCAGAGAAGTAAGGCGGCGCAACGCATCCTGCACTTAAGTGTGCCTACTGATGGATCAGCACTCTCCCGTGAGACTGTTCGCATGGCGGTTGGCGCGGCGAAAGCCCTCGACGTGCAGATCACGGGCATTCACGTTATTCCGGAATTCCATCTGCTGACGCACGACGCCGAAATGCTTGCCGACACGCCGACTGACCACTCCCGGCACGCGAGGAATCACGCCGAAAAATATCTGGCTTTCGTCATACAGGTCGCGACGGACGCCGACGTGCTGTGCGCGACGACCTGGGTCGTGAGCGACCATCCGTATCAGCCGATCATGCCGAGCACACGCAACGTCCTATGCCTGCTGCAAAATCTCCATTGCACGAATCGTGTCACCCAGCGTGTCCATTGCCAGGTAGGCCACGAACTGTGTGCCGACAGCGGCAGCCGAAACACCGCGAAGGTTGATTCCCCCGGCAGCCAACTTTTGGGTCAACTCTGCAATGATGCCCGGCCGGTCGGTGCCCATCACCCGCACTGAGTGAAGGCTCGGGGTGACGTTGAACCCTACCTCCGAGGCGGCGCGGATTTCCCGGTCGTTCTGAAGCGGCGCGAGAAACACGACTGCCTTCCCGGGTGCTTCCGCAGTTCGACGGGAGACGATGAATTGCAGGTTCGCTCCGGCGTCTCGCAGGACACTTAACACCTCGGCAAGACCGCCGGGCCTGTCCTCGATGGTGGCCGCCCATACATCGACACGTTCAACGAGCAGATCCATGGCGCCTCTCCCGTTTGATGAACCTCAATGAAAATCTAGTTCATGGCTGACCGACCGGCAAGTCAATGGGCGTCGTCGCGCTAACGCCATTGGCCCTCGAGACGCAGCTCTTTGACAGGGAATACGTTGCTTGGCATTGCATCCGCCCTGGCCTTAAATTCGTTATGCAGCGCACGGACTGTCGCGCCTGGTGCCTGGACCCATGAGACAAGGTCAAAAGACGCGCTGCCGCGGGTGGCGTTGGACACCTCGTGTCCCAGGGCACCTGGAAGCAAGGAGGAACTGTCATGCCACGAGACAAGTCATCGCGCCGCGCTTCCGCGGAGCAACAAACGGCCGAGGTTTCCGAGGCGCAGATCGCCGTGCACTGGCCCGAAGAGGATTATTTCCCGCCGCCCGCCTCGTTCATCGCCCAAGCCAATCTGACAGACGCGGGAGTGTTCGCACGTTTCTCTCTCGACAAATTCCCCGAGTGCTTCAAGGAGTTCGCGGACCTTCTCGACTGGTACAAGTACTGGGACACGATGTTTGACGCGAGCAATCCTCCGTTCTGGCGCTGGTTCGTCGGTGGACGGATCAATGCCTGCCACAACTGCGTGGATCGTCACCTCGCCGCCTACCGGAACAAGGCCGCGATCCATTTCGTGCCAGAGCCCGAGGACGAAACGGCCCAGCACGTCACCTACCAGGAACTTTATGTCCGCGTAAACGAGTTCGCGGCCATGCTACGAGACTACTGCGGCCTGAAAGCCGGTGACCGGGTTACTCTCCATATGCCTATGGTGGCGGAGCTGCCCATCACGATGCTCGCGTGCGCCCGGCTCGGGGTGATTCACTCGCAGGTATTTAGCGGCTTCAGCGGCGCGGCCTGCGCCGACCGCATCCTGGATTCCGAGAGCCGTCTGCTGATTACGATGGACGCTTACTGGCGTGGCGGCAAGCTGATCGATCACAAGGAAAAAGCCGACACCGCGTTCGCCGAAGCTGTCGAGAAGGGGCACCGGGCCGAGAAGGTTCTGATCTGGCAGCGGTATCCAGGCAAGTATTCGAGTCCGACGAAGCTCGTGGAAGAACGCGATGTCATCGTCAACGATGCCCTCAAGGCGTTCCGCGGCATACGCGTCGAGCCCGTGCAGATGCCCGCTGAGGCACCGCTATTCCTCATGTATTCGAGCGGCACCACGGGGCGCCCCAAGGGGTGCCAACACTCCATCGGAGGCTACCTCGCCTACGTCGCGTGGACATCGAAATACATCCAGGACATCCACCCCGAGGACGTGTATTGGTGTATGGCCGACATCGGCTGGATTACCGGCCACTCCTACATTGTCTACGGCCCGCTCGCGCTCGCAGCCTCGTCGGTCGTGTACGAAGGGGTGCCCGTCTACCCCGATGCCGGGCGCCCCTGGCGAATTGCCGAAAACCTCGGCGTCAACATCTTCCACACGTCGCCGACTGCGATCCGCGCACTGCGGCGCAGCGGTCCGGACGAACCCGCGAAGTACAGCTATCACTTCAAGCACATGACGACCGTGGGCGAACCCATCGAGCCCGAAGTCTGGAAGTGGTATCACCGGTCTGTCGGGAAGGGTGAGGCCGTCATTGTCGACACGTGGTGGCAAACTGAAACGGGCGGGTTCCTTTGCAGCACGGTGCCGGCGTTGCACAAGATGAAGCCCGGCAGTGCCGGTCCGGGAATACCTGGCATTCATCCGGTGATTTACGACGACGACGGTAATGAGCTTGCACGCGGTTCCGGCAAGGCGGGCAACATCTGTATTCTCAATCCGTGGCCCGGCGCGTTTCAGACCATCTGGAAGGCCCCGGAGCGCTACGTGAAAACGTACTATGCCCGCTACTGCCGGGATCCCAGGAGCAAAGACTGGCGCGACTGGCCCTACATGGCGGGAGACGGTGCTGTCGATGCTGCGGACGGCTACTTCCGGATTCTCGGCCGCATTGACGACGTGATCAACGTCGCCGGCCATCGCCTCGGTACCAAAGAAATCGAGTCAGCCGCCCTGCTTGTCCCCGAAGTCGTCGAAGCGGCTGTCGTGCCGGTCGCCGACGAGATCAAGGGCAGAGTGCCCGAACTGTATGTTTCGTTAAAGCCCGGAGTGGAGGCTTCGGAAGATGTTGCAAAGCAGGTCACAAACTCGGTGGTCGATCGGATCGGAGCCATCGCGAAGCCGCATCGGGTGGTCATTGTTCCGGACATGCCCAAGACCCGGTCGGGCAAGATCATGCGGCGCGTGCTCGCGGCACTTTCAAACCATCAGGACCCCGGAGACGTATCCACGCTGGCTAACCCCGAGGTCGTTGACAGTCTGCGGAAGCTCGTGAAGTAATGGGGGGCTACGTCCATGATCATCACGCGGCGCGCGGCGGGCGGGCGGCCATCGGGCGCCGCAGCCGTCGTTACCCATGTGACGATAGTCGTATTCGCTGTCGGATCGTAGCCCATGAATGTATCGAAACCGGGTATTTCGCCCGTGTGCCCATAGAGGCAAAGCCTGACACGCCAACGACGGATTACTGAGCGGAGCAGCCACCTGAGTGTCCGAATGACAGTACCCGCGAATGACACTTCCTGGCCGACCGCTGCCCGATGTGCTCGGCAGTCCGTCACATTGCCACAGAGCGGACAATCAGGATGGCGAACCAGTTGTCATCGCAATCGTGCCAGTTGCCTGTTCGTCGGCTAGTCAGGAAAATGGAAAAGCAATCGGTCACGCAGGCCATCATACGGGGCAAACGTATCGTGGCAGGTCGCTCGGTCCGTTCGGCAAGTTACGATCCGCACACATTTTCGCCCTGGCGCCCGCGGATGAGCGGAGTGGCAGCTTCATCATCGGCTGTGAGCAGGTTTGCTCCCACGAGCTTTTCATTACACACAGCTTCAGCCAGGCTCCGACCTCGATTCCGCGTGAGCCATCGGATAGGCCACACCCGAGCGGTCTGATCCGCGGACGCGGTCACCACCCGCTGGCCGTCCGGGCTGAAGGCGGCGGAGCCAACTGCCCCCTGATGCCCGCTGAGCTGCGCGATCACCTGGCCAGTCGCCGCGTCCCACACCCGCGCGGTCTGATCCGCGGACGCGGTCACCACCCGCTGGCCGTCGGGGCTGAAGGCGGCGGAACCAACTGCCCCCCGATGCCCGCTGAGCTGGGTGATCTGTTTGCCCGTGGCGGCGTTCCACACCCGCGCGGTCCTGTCGGCGGACGCGGTCACCACCCGCTGGCTGTCCGGGCTGAAGGCGGCGGAAAATACTGACCCCTGATGCCCGCTGAACTGGGCGATCTGTTTGCCCGTGGCCGCGTCCCACACCCGCGCGGTCTGATCCCCGGACGTGGTCACCACCCGCTGGCCGTCCGGGCTGAAGGCGGCGGAATCAACCGGCTCCTGATGCCCGCTGAGCAGCAAGATCTGTTTGCCCGTGGCCGCGTCCCACACCCGCGCGGTCCCATCCCACGACGCGGTCACCACCCGCTGGCCGTCCGGGCTGTAGGCGACGGAATCAACCGGCTCCTGATGCCCGCTGAGCAGCAAGATCTGTTTGCCCGTGGCCGCGTCCCATACCCGCGCGGTCCTGTCGGCGGACGCGGTCACCACCCGCTGGCTGTCCGGGCTGAAGGCGGCGGAGTAAACCCACCCCTGATGCCCGCCGAGCTGCGCGATCTGCTTGCCCGTGGCCGCGTCCCACACCCGCGCGGTCTGATCCCTGGACGTGGTTACCACCCGCTGGCCGTCCGGGCTGAAGGCGGCGGAAAAAACTGCCCCCTGATGTCCGCTGAGCTGTGCAATCTGTTTGCCCGTGGCTACGTCCCACACCCGCGCGGTCCTATCACGGGACGCAGTCACCACCCGCTGGCCGTCCGGGCTGAAGGCGGCGGAAACAACCGACTCCTGATGCCCTCTGAGCAGCAAGATACCCATCGCCGCGTCCCACGCGCGCGCGGTCCGATCCACGGACACGGTCACCACCCGCTGACCGTCCGGGCTGAAGGCGGCGGAGTTCACCGGCCCCTGATGTCCGGTGAGCTGCGCGATCACCTGGCCGGTCGCCGCATCCCACAGCCGCGCGGTCTTGTCATCGGACGCGGTCACCACGCGCCGGCCGTCCGGGCTGAAGGCGGCGGAGCTCACCGGTCCCTGATGCCCGGTGAGCTGCGCGATTACCTGGCCGGTTGCCGCATCCCACAGCCGCGCGGTCGTGTCATCGGATGCGGTCACGACGCGCCGGCCGTCCGGGCTGAAGGCGGCGGAGAACACCGGTCCCTGGTGCCTGGTGAGCGCCGCGATCACCCGGCCGGTCGCCGCATCCCACAGCCGCGCGGTCTTGTCATCGGACGCGGTCACCACCCGCTGGCCGTCCGGGCTGAAGGCGGCGGATAAGACCGGTCCCTGATGCCCGCTGAGCTGCGCAATCACCTGGCCGCTCGCTGCATCCCACACCCGCGCGGTCCTGTCCGAAGACGCGGTCACCACGCGCCGGCCGTCCGGGCTGAAGGCGGCGGAGAACACCGGTCCCTGATGCCCGCTGAGCTGCGCAATCACCTTGCCGCTCGCCGCGTCCCACACCCGCGCGGTCCTGTCCGCGGACGCGGTCACCACCCACAGGCCGTCCGGGCTGAAGGCGGCGGAATAAACCAGATCCTGATGCCCGCTGAGCTGCACAATCTGTTTGCCCGTAGCCGCGTCCCACACACGCGCGGTCCGATCCCGGGACGCGGTCACCACATGCTGACCGCCCGGGCTGAAGGTCGCGGAATAAACCCACCCCTGATGCCCGCTGAGCAGCGCGATCTGCTTGCCCGTAGCCGCGTCCCACACACGCGCGGTCCTGTCCCAGGACGCGGTCGCCACCCGCTTGCCGTCCGGGCTGAAGACGGCGGAATCAACCGCATCCTGATGCCCGCTGAGCAACGCAGTTTGCATTGATGCCTGCGCGCCACGCATGAGTTCCAACTCTGCTTCTACCGATTCCGGCGAGAGCCAACTCTTCCCCATCGCCAGCATGGCGAAGCGCATTCCGCGGTCATAAATTCCCGCGTCGTTCGCCGTCGTCGCGGCCGACGCCAACACAAGGGAAGTCTGGCGTGCGACCGCCCGAGTCTGCTGAATGATCCACCCACCTGTCACAAGCAGAATGAACGCGATTACGCCCGTCAATACCTGGATGCGTCGCTGCGTGCGCCCTGTCCGTGCCTGTTCTTCCTTGACTTGGGCTTGCTCCTCAGCGATTTGTCGCAACTGCGACTCGCGCCCGGCGCGTGCGACCTCCTCACGCCCGCGACAAGCCCGTAAATAGGAAAGGCCATCCGCGCCCAGCAGTCGTTCGAAGTCCGAACGCTGCAGGAGTGCTTCTGCGCCCGACAGCCGCTCGCCGGAGTGGGCGAGCCAGGCCGCCCCCCGCTCGTTCTTTTGCCACTCCTGCGCAGTTCGCTGCACGGCGTCGACTGTCTTGAGTGCATCTGCGTTCACGTCCAGCCAGGTGGTAAGGGTAGGCCACTGCCGTAACACCGCCTCGTGCGCGACTTCAACGATTGTGACCTCCTCATTGCCAGCTTCGACCTTGCGCCGGTCTCGCAACAGCAGTCGATGCCGGATGAGACGCTCCAGGACCGCATGCGCCGCCTCGGGAAGCTCATCCCAACGCGCCACGCGTCGCTTGCGCTCCTCCGTCAGCGGATCGACGCGCGCGAGCCATGGGATGAAGCCCTCGCGCAGCAGACGCTCGCGCTCAGCCTTATCTGCTGGAACGGCGGGCTCCCGGCCCGGATCAACAAATGCCGATTCGACCGCCGCCTCAATGGATCCTCGCACGCCCCCGAGCGCCTCATAGTCGTCCACGCGGAGATTTCCGGCGCCGCCATAGTCGGCAAATAGCCGCTCGAGCGTAAAGGCGAGCAACGGCAGCGCGTCCACCCCTTCAGCTTCCTGTAGAAGCCGCTCGGTCAGCGCTGGCTGGACCATCAGCTTGTGCCCGGCGGCGGTCGCCCGCGCGGCAGGCCCCTCGATCACGGCCTTGAATCCGGCACGCTCCATCGGAGGGAGGCTGAAGACACGCGGTGATATGCCGCTCAGCGCCGGGGCGGTTTGCAACTGCTCGTAAGCGTCTGTGCGGATCGCCACAACCGCAAGCGCACGCTGCCGTTTGTCGATCGTTTTGATCCCCCCGTTTTTTGCCGTGGCGAGCGTCTGGGCAAGCAGGGACAGGAAGCGCGAAGATTCCTCTTCGCCTTCTGCGCTGAACAGTTCCTCGCCCTGGTCGACGCAGACCAGAACGGTCGGCGCAACGGCATCTGACTCGAGTCGCGAGCAGTGCAGCGTTTGAAGTTGGCCAAGCAGTTGCTCAAATCCACCCGGAGTCTGCACTGCCTGACGGATCTCGGCGCGCGCCTTGGGCACACCGTGTTCCTGAAAGGCCAGCTCAAGACTGACGACGAGTCCCGTGGCGCCGGTAAGAACAGCCCGCTCTGGCCGGATCACTGGAAGCGGCAAAAAATTTCGGTCATCGCGCTTCAAGCGCGGCCACAGGCCTGCCCGCAGGAAGGACGACTTGCCCGCGCCGGATGCGCCGAGGATGACCAGCATCCGTTCGATCCCCTGTTCGCGGACACTGCGCAGCGTATCGAGCCCGCGCACGATCGCGGCGTCCCGACCAAAGAACACAGCCGCATCATCGGCCTCCAACGCTCTCAGTCCCGGATAAGGGGGCCGCTTGACATCGTTAGCCGGCGGCCAGGGAAAGCTCGAAGGATCGAGCCCGGCTCGTCGTAGCCCAAGCTTGAGCCGGGAAAGCCCCGCTTCGGCGAAAGAGACTTCAGTCTCCGGGACGAGCGGGTCATGCAGGACCCGGAAACTCTGGCGTTGAGCCCCGGCGACGAGGTCACAGAGTTGCCATTCCGCCGTCATCTCTTTCGGCAAGGCGTCGAGCGGTGCCGCCTCGACAAGCACGCCGAAGATTGTCTTGCCCAGAAATCTGGCAAGGTTAAACTCGGCCAGGCACGAGCGAGAGTCGCACCACGCGGGTGAAATCAGAAACAACACGGCCTCGCAGCGGTCAGCCGCAGCCTTGAGCGCTTCCTGCCAGTGTTCACCAGGGGCCAGCCCCTTGACTGGCTCAAGGTCCAGGAAGTAGTCATTCCAGCCGTTATCGGCAAGCCAGCGTCCGATCGCGAGCGCGAGAGCGTTATTCGCGCTGGAGTGGCTGATGAAGATCCTGGACATCACGCTGCCTCCTTTTGCTTTTTCTGCAATGTTTGCGCGCGATCGGTCGTTGGCACGCGAACAGGCGCCAGCGAACTGCATTATAGGAAGTGACTTGTCTCCGAATGGCAACCTCCGTTTCGGAGGCGGGTCGAGGTTTCGTGTGAACTGTCCGGGCAACCGGCAAGGACCAGAATGCGTTTTACATACAGGTCGATAGTGCATGGCGTTGTGTCGTGCCACGCCAGCGCTCGGGCAATGGCTTTCGCTGTTGGAGTCGATGGATAGAAGCGACGGCGTAAACATTCGCACCCGAGGCTTGTTTTGTGCGCAACCGGAACTACGATAAGAAGGCAGAAGAACACTTATTCGACGAATGCCTCCGAATTCAATGAACGGCTAAACACGCAGACGAAGTCGATCACGGACCTGCGCCCGGCCGCATGACCCAAAAGGACGCAACAACCGACCGGGGTGTCAGCCAGTTTGTTGTTGTCCGGTGACATGACTGCAAAGAACGCATCGTTGTCCGCGTCAACATCCGCGGTACGGAGGGGACATGACCAACTGGTACGAACGATGGGCAAAGGCCGTGCTTTTATGGCTGATCCTGCTGGTGGCGGCTCCTGCCTTTGCGGATCGCGCTCCCGACGGACCTGCACCATACCAGCCGGAGGAGATTGAGGCGCTGGTTGCGCCGATCGCGCTCTATCCGGACTCGGTTCTGGCTCAGGTCTTGATGGCGTCCACGTATCCGCTCGAAATCGTCCATGCGGCGCGCTGGCTGAAACAGAACCCGAATGTGAAGGGCGATGCTGCGGTGCAGGCGGTCCAGAATCAGTCCTGGGACGCCAGTGTGAAGTCGATGGTGGCATTCCCACAGATTCTGGAGCCGATGTACGACAAGCTGGACTGGACACAGAAGCTCGGTGACGCGTTCCTCGCCCAGCAAAAAGACGTGTTCGCTGCGGTGCAGCGGTTGCGGGCGCGCGCGCAGGAAGCGGGCAACCTGAAGTCGAACGAGCAGCAACAGGTGGTCGTCGAGCCGGCGGGCGCTGGCCAGACGTCCGTCGTGCGGATCGAGCCCGCCAATCCTGAGGTCATCTACGTTCCAGCGTACGACCCAGCGGTTGTCTACGGTGCGTGGAGTTACCCGGCCTATCCGCCATACTACTGGCCACCGTACCCGGCCTACTACCCCGGCTACTATCCCGGCACGGCCCTCGCGACAGGACTCGCCTGGGGCATTGGCCTTGCAGCTGCCGGTGCGATCTTCAGCGACTGCAACTCGTGTTGGGGCGGAGGCGACGTCAACATCAACTACGACAAGGCCAGGAACGTCGACCGTAACTTCGACAGGTCGAAGATCCAGAACGGAGAGAGGGGCGGCCGCTGGCAGCATGATGCGGGCCATCGACAGGGCGTGGCCTACCGGGATAACGCCACGCGCGACAAGTTCGCCGGTTCGCCAGGGGCCGACAGGCGGTCCCAGTATCGCGGGCGCGATTCCGGTACAGGTAACCGTGTGGCCACGGCCGACCGGCCGGGCGCGGGCAATCGGGCCACGACCGCAGACAGGGGCGGCGCAGGCAATCGTGCGTCGGTGGCAGACCGATCCGCCGGGACCAACCGGGCAGGCGCGGCCAATAGAAGCGCCACCAGCAACGTGAACCGCGTCAGTAGCGGCGATCGAGCCGGCGGATACGGCGGAGGGCGCGACAGCGCGTTTTCAGGCGTCGGGGGGAGCGGCAGTACCTCGCAGCGCAACTTCGACAGGGGAAGCAGGAGCATGCAGGGTTCAGGCTTTAACCGGCCCGCGGGCGGCGGAGGTGGCATGCGCGGTGGCGGCGGACGCAGGCGCTGAGGAGCGAACCATGAACGTTCATCCACGAGGTATGCAAAAATTGCTGTCGCTGACGTTCGCGAACCTCGCGGCAGCAGTTGCGCTGTCGGTCGCGACGGTGCCCTCGGCACACGCACAGAAGAACTTCAGTTCGCCAGAGGCTGCGATGAATGCCTTTGGCAACGCCGTCGTCAAGGATCGAGAGGACGCTTTACGCACGATTTTCGGCAACGACTTTCGTGAGCTGATCCCACCCTTCGGCGCGCCAGTGCGGGATACCTTTATAGCCGAGTGGGCAAAGTCCCGCACCATCGAGCCAGGGGAACCCGGGCATGCGCACATCGTCGTGGGCGACAATGGTTGGACGTTCCCGATTCCCCTCGTCAAGAGCGAGCAAGGATGGCACTTCGATACGCGAGCCGGCGCAGAAGAGATGCGCTTGCGGCGCATCGGCCGCAACGAATTGGCCGTTATCCAGGCGATGCTGGCGATCTTTGATGCGCAGCGCGAATACGCGCAGAACAATCACGACGACAAAGGGGTGCTCGCCTACGCCTCGAAGATGGTCAGTTCACCCGGCAAACGTGACGGACTGTATTGGCCAAGCGGGCCGGATGACACGCCTAGTCCGCTCGGCGCGGCCTTCGTCGACGCGAGTTCGCGTAATGCACAGAACACCGGCTACTACGGGTACCACTTCAAGCTGCTGGAATCACAGGGGCCCAACGCGCCCGGTGGCGCCTATGACTACGTCGTGCACGGCAAGCTCTTTGGAGGGTTCGCGGTCATCGCCTGGCCAGTGAAGTACGGCGAGACGGGCATCAAGACGTTCATGGTGAGCCATTCCGGTCAGGTCTATGAGCGCGACCTCGGGCCAGATAGTGCAGCGAAAGCGCAAGCCACGAAATCGTTCGACCCGGGGCAGGGCTGGAGCAAGGTGCGCGATCGCGATAGCGAGTGACCCGTTCGCATGCGAGGCGGGTCGTTCGGTTTTCATCGAGGTGAATCATGAAAGTCTGCCTGTCGAGGTCGTTCGCGGTTGCTGCCGTGCTCGGTGTTGCCGTCCATGGGGGCGCACACGCGAAGACCGAAGCCTGCCATCCCACAACGGAAAAGCAGATTGCTTCACTATTTGATCGCTGGAACGATTCGCTGAAGACTGGCGACCCGGCGAAGGTCGCGGCGAACTATGCGCCACGCTCAATCTTGCTGCCGACCGTATCGAACAAGCCACGTTTGACCGTCGAGGAAAAGGAAGACTATTTCAGGCATTTCCTTGAAAACAAGCCAGTCGGTACGATCGACTTCCGCTTTGTCATGATCGAATGCAACACGGCGATCGACGCGGGACTGTACTCGTTCAGGTACGCGGACGGCACAGTGGTCAAGGCGCGCTATACGTTCACCTACGGGTGGAACGGACACAAATGGCTGATCACCACCCATCATTCGTCGAAGATGCCGGAAGGGGATTGAACAGGATTCGCGGCCTGAAAAAAGAAAAACCCGTTCCGCGGCGGGCCAACCAACGTTGTGTCCTGCATGAGTGGCGCTCTTCGCGAGAGACTGCGCCACCGCACCGGCTCCAATCAAACCAGTTTTCATTTCGACACCTCAGCGGCAACGTGAGTCGATGAAGCCATGCTCCCGTAGCCTGACCGGCCGTGTTGCCCGGAGCGGTCTTTACGTTCCCGGCTGCCTCGTCGCAATGGCCTGCGGCATCTCATACTTTTCGTTTCGATAGCGCCCGGTCGCGTCGTGCAAGGCAACCGTAACGAAACCGACGGGCGGTCCCCAGAGTTTCGGCGCAGCGGTTATTCTTTTTGCTTTGCGCGCCCGGCGCCATGTAACCCCCGTATCGAGGAGTTCATCATGCAATATCGTAAATTCGGCCGCACCGGCCTGACCGTCTCGCGTCTGTGCCTCGGCACGATGACCTTCGGTTTGCAGACCGAAGAAGAAGCGTCACGCAGCATTCTCGACAGGGCGGCCGAAGCAGGTGTGAATTTCATCGATACCGCCGACGTCTACCCGCTCGGCGGCAGCGAAAATCTGGCCGGCCGCACCGAGGAAATCGTCGGACGCTGGCTGAAGGGCCGGCGCGACCGGTTCATCGTCGCGACCAAGGCGGTGGGCAAGGTCGGGCCGTCCCCGTGGGACCAGGGCGCGTCGCGCAAGCATCTGCTCGACGCGATCGATGCGTCGTTGCAGCGCCTCGGCACCGACTATGTCGATCTGTACCAGCTGCACTCCGACGATCCCGACACGCCGCTCGACGAGACGCTCGAAGCGCTCGACACCATCGTTCAATCCGGCAAGGCGCGCTATATCGGTGTGTCGAATTTTCTGGCGTACCGGCTTGCACGGGCGCTGGGGCGCGCGGACGTGTTACGCGTGGCGCGTTTCGTGTCGGTCCAGCCGCGCTACAACCTGCTGTTCCGCCAGATCGAGCGCGAATTGCTGCCGCTCGCCGGCGAAGAGCAACTCGCCGTGATTCCGTACAACCCGCTGGCGGGCGGCCTCCTGACCGGCAAGCACCGTCACGACGCGCCGCCCGCGGCCGGCCGCTTTACCGCCACGGTGGGCAAGGCCGGTGCGATGTATCAGGAGCGCTACTGGCACCGGCGCGAGTTCGAAACGATCGACAAACTGCGTGACATCGCCGCTCAAACCAGCGGATCGCTGACGAAGACTGCCGTCGCCTGGGTGTTGGCCAATCCGCTCATTACGTCAGCGCTCATTGGCGCAAGCCGTCCGGATCAGTTGACCGATACGCTTGCCGCGGCGGATCTCGCGCTCGACGCGGAGTTCAAGGCTCAACTCGACGACGCGACTGTCGAATACCGGATGGGCGACGCAGCACGCTGAGTTCCTCGCGCGCGAGGTCGACGAACCGGTCGATCACCGGATTGTCGCGGGTGGCCTGCCACGCGAGACCGACGGTCCATCGTGCGGCGTCGTCGCGCAAGGTCAGGATGCGGGCGTTGCGCAGCAGGGATAGCGCGTGGGAAGGCAGAAAGGCCACGCCGACACCTGCGGCGACGCCCACAAGAACCGTCTGGATGTCGCCCGCCTGCTGGACTACCCGCGGCACGAAACCGTGTTCGCCGCACCAGTGCTCGATCTGCTTCGCAAGCCCCGGGCTGAGTCCGCGTGCCAGCGCGATGAAGCCGGAGTCGTTCAGTTTGTTCAGATCGGCAGGGAGGCGCTTCCAGTGCGCGCTGTCGGGAACCGCGAGGCCCAGTGCCTCGTCGAGCACCGGCAGGCTGGCCAGCCCGACACCGGCCGGCAGACGCATGAAGCCGACATCGAGTTTGCCGGAGAGGATGCGCCGCGTCTGCTCCGAGGACGAATAGTCGTAAAGCGTCACACTGACGTTCGGATAGCGCTTGCGGAATTTCGCGATCAATTGAGGCGCGCGAAGCAGCCTGATTTCCATTTCATTCCTTTTGACTATCGAACTGCTCATATTTCTCATTTTGCGCATCGATGCGCGTGCGGTCCAATGAGGCTCTTCGCGTCGCATCGATACCGTTTTGTCCGCCACCAGGGGACACTGCTGGCAGCATCGCGGCCATTGATCGGCTGGCAGCGCAGGCCGCCGATGAACATATCCGGCTGCTGGTTTTTCCCGAGCTATCCCCGAGCCAGCTGCCGGACATATCGGTATCGCGTCGAAGCGAAGCATCGCGCTCGCCTTTGCGATCGTCACGAGGCGTCGCTCCGCCGACTGCCAGACGACGTGGCCGGCTCCGGGCAACGGTTGAAGACGGACCTGTTCATGTCGAGATATGTGACACTGCGAAGCATTGTCTTTGCGGCGATCGTTGCTGTGTTCCTCATGGGAAGCATCAGGCGGTGAAAAGCGAGCGATATGCCCGCGCAGCAGCGCTTCGGTGACATGGCTCGACATAATTCCCGCGTAGCGTTCGAAGCCGGCTTCTCCCATACTCGCGTCTGCGTGTTGCGGCTCGCATAGATAGCAGGCCAGCCGCATTGCGTGCGGTGTGATCTCCGATAGTTGATGATCCAGTGGATCGAATGATTGTCGGCGACATTTTTCCGGCAATTGACGGCACGACAGTGCCGATGACTGGATCGACATGTTTACTTCGTTGGAATTCGTAGCTCGCAAGCTAACTCGCCTGGCAAGCGCCGCACTGGTTGCGGGGTCTCTACTTCTTGCGGGGTGTGCCGGGGGCGTCACCGACGTCAGCCATGCCGCTCTTCATCAAGTGCGGCCAGACACCATCTACGTGTATTTCGACAGCTCGCCTGATCAGGTGAAGCTCGACAGCGGAATGGCGCGGAAACTGAAGGCCCGCTTCGCCGGTGCGTCGGAGGCCGACGAGCAGGACAAGGAAGCGGTCGAAGCGCGTGAGCAGGTGGCCAATGAAATCGTGCGCAAGTTGCAATCGATGGGGCTGCATGCCGAACGTTCGGATGTGCCGGCGCCTGCAAACCAGAATGCGCTGCTCGTCGAGGGCAGCTTTCAGACGATCGACGCGGGCAACCGCAGACGCCGCATGTTGATCGGCCTTGGGGCCGGAAAGAGTGAGGTCGGCGCATCGGTCCAGCTTCTGTACAAGCCGGCGGGTGGTTCGCCGGTGCCCCTGCAAAGCTTCGCGGCAACCGCGGACAGCGGCAAGGCGCCAGGCGTGGTCGAAACCGCAGGGGTGGGTGCTGCGGCCGGCCACGTCGCGACAGCCGCGGCGATGGGCGCAGGTTTGCATGCCGCGACCGAGGCGAAGCATGACAGCATTCCGGCAGACGCGAAGCGCCTCGCCGATTCGATCGCAAAGCAGGTGGCTGCGTTGGGTGCCGCTAACGGGTGGGTGCCGGCTGGGCCCGTGGACTGATCTCTCGCCACTAACCATCATTTCACACCTCACGCATGGACGAACTGATTGCCCTTGCTGAAGAGCCCGCAGCCTGGGCTGCGCTCGCCACGCTTGTCGTCATGGAAGTCGTGCTCGGCATCGACAATCTGATCTTCATTTCGATCCTGAGCAACAAACTGCCCGAAGCGCAGCGGGCCCGCACGCAAAGAATCGGCATCGGTCTCGCGCTTGTGATGCGGCTTGGCCTGCTCGGCACCGTGGCCTTGATCGTGCGCCTGACGAATCCGCTCTTTTCCGTGTTCGATCACGCGTTTTCGTGGCGCGATCTGATCCTGATCTCGGGCGGCCTGTTCCTCGTCTGGAAGGCGACCACGGAGATCCATCATCACGTGGCGCACGAGACCGGGGACGACCCGCTCGACGGTGCTCCCACAACGCTCACGCCGTGGTCGGCGATCGGCCAGATCCTCATGCTCGATCTGGTGTTTTCGATTGACAGCATTGTGACGGCGGTCGGTATGACCGAGCACATACCGATCATGTTTATCGCCGTGATCGCGGCGGTCGCGATGATGTTGTTTGCGGCCGGTCCGTTGTCGCGTTTCATCGACCGCAATCCGACGGTGGTGATGCTCGCGCTCGGCTTTCTGCTCGTGATCGGTATGACGCTGGTCGCCGAGGGCTTCGGTTCGCACGTGCCGAAGGGCTATATCTACGCTGCGATGGCGTTTTCCGCATTCGTTGAAGGCTTGAACATGCTGGCGCGGCGAGCGAAGAAGAAACGCCTGAGCTAGGGCCTGGCGCCTGGATGTGCGCCCGCGCTGCGTCAGAACTCGACCAGCGCGAAGTCTTCCTTGCCGACGTCGCACAGCGGGCAGCGCCAGTCAGCCGGAACGTCCGCCCAGCGCGTGCCGGGCGCGATGCCTTCTTCGGGCAGGCCGGCTCCCTCGTCGTAGATCCAGCCGCAGATCACACAGACCCATTGCTTGAGATCGTCACTCGCTGAAGAAGCGGCCGGGCCGGTTGCGGGAGCATCGACGGCTGCATGTGCCGGCTGGGTGTCATCGAGGCTCACGACGAGGGGCGCGTCGGTACCCGTGCCGCTTGCGGCAAGCCGGGTCTGCAACGACTTAAGCAGGCGTTGTGCTTCGTCCATCGTCAGATCGATCCAGTACGGATCGCCGGCGGCGTCGTTGAGTCGCTCGGGAGAGAACTGGATTTCTACGGCTACGCCCTTCTTGTACATGGCAAATCGACCGATGATGTGGCCGGCGGTCGGCGCCGGCCGTTGTGAGCAGCAGTGAAGCGGGCTCTGGCCGCCCGGTTAGACGAACAGATTCAGCAGCAGGGAGCCGATCAATCCGAAGGCTCCGACGATTCCGAGGATTTGCATGAGGGTGAGGGATTTGCGCGAGGTGGCGGGATGATTCGAGGCGGTGGAGCGGGATGAAGTCACGTGAGGTTTCTGTTTCGGTTCGGGAGAGATCGTACAGGGCGCGCCCTGTCGGGCCGCTAGCCTTCTACCCCAAGGTGGGGTGGTTCGTCAATATGGGCGCGGCACGGGCCGGCGCGCGAGGCAAGGTGAAGTCGATGCCGAAACCTCGATTATCGACGCTTGTGCGCCTTTGATTGACTATTGGCTGTAGATGCAGCAATTCCTGAGGGTAGTCAGACGGCGTCGCCGCGCGCGTCGGACAGTTCAGCCCGGCTTGCCATCAGCGCGCGGGCGAAGCAGCGGCAACGCGTACGCGGCGATGTAAAGCGCGAATGCCGCGATCCAGCACGCCCCCGCGGCGCCGATCCACACCATGAACGCTTGCGGCGCGACCAGCGGCCCGAATATGCGCAACGCGGCCCCGGCCATCACCAATCCGTAGCATCCGATATCCCGACGGTCTGCGACAATTGGCCGCCCCGTGTGTCCGAGCGCCGTGCGCGTGATCATCGAGATGATCGCGCCGCCGATCACCCCGGCGGTGAAAGCATGCATCGCCAGCGTGTGGGGCACGCGTCCGAGCGCACTGAATCCGAGCAGCACGAAGCCGGCAGGAATCCACGCGTACGCAAGATGGAGGATCACGACGATCGGCGGACGCCGCACCGCATACGAAGCCAGCCCACGAGCCGCGCGACATGCGTTGCGCACGCAACGAACGCAAGCGTTGCGACGACGCTGGGAGGGAGTTTGGCTGCGTTGGCGAACAGCGCGATAACTGTGACCGAAGGCACCGCGAGTTCGACCGGCCGCCATGTGCGCGCGACGAAGCCGGGAATCGCATTTGCGGTGACGACTGGCGCCCGTCACGCTTCGCGCGATACGTCGTGCTCAAAGGTGCACGGCGTATCGAAAGCGCTGACGTCCTTACCTGCAGTGGTGTCTTCGTTGCCGGTGCGTGGTTGCTTCTGTATGTTGGGTCATCGACGCGCGATCTGCGCGTCGGCCAGGCAACAGGAGTGCAGAATGACTTTAGACGCACACGGATCGGCGACACCGCCGCTGCGCACCGATGTATTGATCGTCGGTGCCGGCCCGGTCGGCTTGTTTGCGGCATTCGAGGCAGGCGTGATAGGCCTGTCTTGCCAGATCGTCGATGCGCTCGGGCGGGTAGGCGGGCAGTGCGTTGAGCTTTATCCCGACAAGCCGATCTACGATATCCCCGCCATTCCCTCGTGCACGGCGCGCGAACTGGTCGACCGCCTGATGGAGCAATGCCGGCCGTTCGACGTTCCAGTTCATCTTGAACAACGGGTAGAAACCGTCGAGCGACGCGATGACGGACGCTGGAGCGTCACTACCGACCGCGGCCTCGTGTTCGACACAGCCGCGATCATGCTGGCCGCCGGCAACGGCGCATTCGTGCCACAGCGGCTCATGCTCGACGAAGCGGTGCCGCTGGAAACGCGCCACGTTCATTACAGCATCGCCAACCTGGCGGATTTCGCTGGTCGCAAGGTCGTGGTGGCGGGCGGCGGCGACTCCGCGCTCGACTGGGCGCTCGCGTTGCGTGCGGTCGCGCAGCGCGTCACGCTGGTTCACCGGCGTAGCGGCTTCAGCGCGACAGCGTCGAGTGTCGACCAGATGAAGAGGGCGGTTGAAGCGGGCGAGATGGACTTCATCGTCGGTGCAATCGGCGCGCTGAATGCGCCCGGCGGCACGCTCGAATCGATCGACGTCAAACAGGCGGCAGGCGTGACCACACGAATCGACGCCGGGCATCTGGTCGTGCTTTACGGTCTCGTCGCGGATCTTGGGCCGATTGCCACGTGGGGCATCGAAAGCGTCGGTGGCCGGCTCAACGTCGACACATCGAACTATGAGACCTCGCGTCCGGGCATTTTTGCGGTCGGCGACATCGCCAACTATCCGAACAAGCAGAAACTGATCCTGTCGGGATTTCACGAGGCGTCGCTCGCGCTGCGCAAGGCGTTCAGCTACGCGTATCCGGAAAAAAAGCGCGTTCACGTGCATTCGAGTTACGACACGAAACTGGCGGAGCGCGTCGCCGCGACGGCTCATTAGGACCTGTTCACGCCAATAGCGGGCTCCTCTGGCGGCCAGTTCCGCGAGGGTTCTTTTTAATCAGGGGAACGCGTGCGCCGCCCGGAACGCGGCGTCAAGTCGGGGAGTTCTTCCCGACGTCGCGTTGTTACAAATTATTTTTTTGACAATATCTGATTTAGCAGATATATTGATTTCAATAAACAGGAGCCGACGATGGAGCACTACACAAAAGACAGCTTTTCGTTGACGCGAAGCGTAGGCTTCGCGATCAACAAGGCCCGCAATGTTCTCGTGACCGAGATGGACTCGGCCCTGAAGGATCTGGACATCACCACCCAGCAGATGGGCATCCTGTTGTCGTTGACGAGCGGCATTGCCACTACGCCGTTCGAACTGTCGAAGCTGCTCGGTATCGACACGGGCCTCATGACCCGCATGCTCGACAAGCTGGAAACGAAGGGCCTCCTCGAACGTTCGCGCAGCCTCGAAGACCGCCGGGTCGTCAATCTGAAGTTGACGGAGAAGGGCGAGGAAGTCGCGAGCCAGCTCCCCGAGATCGCGCCTGTCGTGTTGAACAACCGCCTGAAGGATTTTTCCAGGGCGGAATTCAAGGAACTGCACCGCCTGTTGTTCAAGTTCCTTGGCGACTGAGCGGCATATTTTTTTGTCTATTTATCTGATAGGTCAAAAAATGAAATCACAGTTAAATGAAAGCCTTCGGGAAAGGGCGTGCGCCCGTTCGTTTTTGGCCAGTTCACGAGATCGGTGGGAACGTGGCAAGCGCACCGAGGAAGACCGCGAACAGGATGGATTCCGGCTTGAGGCGGGGCGCTTTCATGGAATCAATACCACGCGGCCGCTCGTGCCCGCTGCGACGGCACGATAGGCGGCCTGCGCGTCGTCGAGCGAAAAGCGTCCGGCGATCCTGGGTGGAACGTAGCTGCGGTCTTCGAAGCCGGGCCGCAACGCTTCCATAAGATCCGCCGAAGCAACGAGATCGCGCTTCAGCGTATCCACGCCGAGCAGACGGCTTTCGTTGTGATAGAAGTCGGCAAGATCGAAGGTCACCTGGCGCCGGTCCGTCGCCGAGATTTCGACCAGTCGGCCGCGCACCGCAAGCATAGGCAGCGCGGTCTCGAACATCGATCCTCCGACCGTATCAAACACCACTGCCGCACCACCGTTGGTGAGTTCGCGCACGCGCGCGACGGCATCTTCGGCAGAGGAATTGACCCACCCGTCGACGGACGGATGGGCTGCGCCACCGCGACCCACGCCGATTACGTGCGCGCCGATGCGTTTTGCGATCTGGGCGGCGGCGCCACCCACACCGCCGAGGCCGATGATGACGATTGGTTCGTCTGCCTGCACCTGCGCGGCTTCGACCACGCCGCACCAGGCCGCGATGAAGTTCACGCCGATCGAGGCCGCTTCTTCATGCGAAAGCGTGACCGGCTTGCGCCGCAACGCCGCCACCGGCACGACAAGATACTGCGCGTGCGTACCGTCGCGCGTAAAGCCGACGTCGCCGCCCGAGCCCCATACCTCCACGTCGGCCCATGCCGGCGGCCCCTCGACCACCACCCCGGAATAGTCGCGGCCGGGCGTACGCGGCAGCGTCGTCTGACTCATCCGGCCAGCGACGTTCTTTACGTCGCTCGGATTGATCGACGCCGCCATGATCTTGACGACGGCTTCGTCCGGACTGGCCGCTGGTGTTGCGACATCCTGCACCGAGAGGACGTCCGGGTTGCCATGTTGCTCGAATCGCAAGGCTTTCATGATGGTCTCGCTGGATGGGATGAAGCATTGTTGCGTGACAGGAGGCCGGTGAACAGTCTCCCAGGCGCTTCGGCCTTCCCTCACTGCGCGAGCATGCGTGTGAGTTTGCGTTCGCTCCCGTATCCGCGTGGCGCAAGCTTCGAGTGCACCAGGTTCTCCAGCGACATCGGCCGCGCCAGATGGTAGCCCTGCACCTGCGCGGCGCCCATGTCGCGCAGCACGGCGAGCGTTGCCTCGTCCTCGACGCCTTCAGCGACGACGGTTAGCCCCAGCGACTCCGCCATCCGCACGATCGCACGGACGATTGCACGGCTGCGCGAACTCGTCGTCAGTTCGAGGACGAACGACTTGTCGATCTTCAGCCCGCTGAAATGGAACTGATGTACGTAGCTCAGCGACGAGAAGCCCGTGCCGAAGTCGTCGAGCATCACCGACATGCCGTTGTTCGCCAGGTTCTGCATCGTCTTGCGGGCGAGGTCAGGCTCCGCCACCAGCGCGCCTTCGGTCAGTTCCAGTGAGATTCGAGACGGTTCCACCTGATATTGGCCCAGCAGCACGAGCAGTTCGGTGGCGAAGTCGGGGCGCGTGATGCTGTAGCTCGACAGGTTCACGTGCACGGGGGGCCAGTCCGCATGCTCCGGCCGTGCGAGCGTCTCTGCCACGAGCTTCAGCACGTACATGTCCAGACGTCCGATCAGCTTCAGGCCCTCGACCGCCGGCAGAAACCGCCCCGGCGCCCAGATGTCGCCATTCGGCTGCCGCCAGCGGATCAGCGCTTCGAGCGCGACCAGTTCGCCGCTCCCTACGTCGACGATCGGCTGAAAGTACGGCACCAGTTCATCGTCGCGCTTCAGCGCGCGACGCAGCGCGCCTTCTGTCTCGACCTGATCGGACAGTTCGCGGCGCAGTTCCTGATTGAACACGGCGAAGCTGTCGCGGCCACGGCCCTTGACCCGGTACATGGCCGTGTCGGCGTCGCGCAGCAGATCGGTCGGGTTCGAATGGAAGTTGTTGTCGGCGCCCACAATTCCCACGCTGCACGACGAGAACACCACGTGCTCGCCGATGTTGAACGGCTGGTCGAATGCCGCGAGGATCCGTTCGGCGATCGCAAGCACGGTCTGCAGCGGCGCGTCGGGCACCATCACCGCGAATTCGTCGCCGCCGAGCCGCGCGAGCAGGTCGTCGTGGCGCACGCAGCTGCGAAGCCGTTCGGCGACCTGCACGAGCAGCACGTCGCCGAGATGGTGGCCGAGACTGTCGTTGACCACCTTGAAGCGGTCGAGATCGATGAAGAGGACAGACAGGCTTTTGCCGTGGCAGCAATGGTCGTCCCACGCGGCTTCGAGCCGCTGACGCAGGTGCGCCCGGTTTGGCAGCCCGGTTAGCGCGTCGTGGGCGTTCTCGTGCAGAAGACGCGCGTTGGCGTTATCGAGCTCGCGGGTGCGCGCCTGGACGCGCGCTTCGAGCTCGAGATTGGCCGCGTGCTGCGCGTCCGCTGCGCGGCGGCGCGCGAGTGCGGTGTCGATATGCCGGGAGACGAAGGTCAGCAGGTCCTGATCGCGCGCGTCGTAGCGGATGTGCTCCTGATAGCTTTGCACGACCAGCACGCCGCGTATGACGTCGGCGTCGAAGAGCGGCACGCCCAGCCACGAACGCATGCGGATGTTCTCGCTTTCCAGATCGATTTCCCCGCGGGCGACGAGCCGGAGCGCATCGTCCGTCGTGAAAAGGCACGGAGCGCGCCGGCGGATCACGTATTCGGTCAGGCCCCGCTTGCCGCGCCGCGCCGACGGTATGTGTCTGATCAATTCGTCGATGTAATAGGGAAACGAAACTTCTTCAGTGAACGGATCGAAGAACGCGACGTAGAAGTTAAGCGCATACAGCAAACC
The DNA here is from genome assembly GCF_004361815.1 of Paraburkholderia sp. BL10I2N1. Lineage (NCBI taxonomy): Bacteria > Pseudomonadati > Pseudomonadota > Betaproteobacteria > Burkholderiales > Burkholderiaceae > Paraburkholderia > Paraburkholderia sp. BL10I2N1. The sequence continues at coordinate 95,371 of NZ_SNWA01000002.1, forward strand.
GGCGACAATCTTGTGCAGGCTGCGGAAAAATTCACCGATTTCCACTGGCTGGCTCGACAGTTCTGCGATCTTGAAGAGCGTCGCCTGCAGATGCTCGGCGCGTTTGCGCTCGGCGATCTCTTCGCGCAGGGTGTCGTTGAGCTGCGACAGCTCGGCCGTGCGCAGCGCGACCTGCTTTTCCAGATCGACGCGATGCAGGATCCGGTCGAGCGCCATCGCCACGTGGCGCGCCACGACCAGAAAGAGCGCCCGATCTTCGGCGCTGTAAATTCGCGAGACGTCGTAGACCTGCATCGTCACCATGCCGAATACTTCGTCCGACGCGTTTTTCAGCGGCGCTCCCATCCAGAACTCGGGGCGAGGGCCGACGCAGAAAAAGACCCCGTTTTCTTCGGCTTGTGCAATGCCTGCAGCATCGATCAGGAGCGGCTGACCGGTCGTCAGCACGTAACCGGTGAGCGATAACCTGGCGGGATCGACCAGGTGGGCGTGATCGGTGTCCACGGATTCCGTGTCGATCACGTCGACGTAATAGGGGAAGTTGACGACTCCTTTCGCGCGATCGAAAAGCGCCAGATAGAAGTTTTCGGCGTCGATCAGCGTGCCGAGACGTTCGTGAATGGCATGCAGAAAGGCCGCCCGCTCCCGGATCGAACTGGCGAGGTAGGCGATGTCGTACAGCACGCGCTGCACGTTCTGCGCGCGGGCGAGCGCGTGGGCCTGAACTCGCTCGCCGATGACGCGGGCGAGTTCCGCCAGGGTTTCGTCACCTGCGTATCCGGCCGGCGCGAGCAGCCAGCCGAGCACCGTTTCGCCCCGGCCGGTCGGCCATGCGCACCAGCCACGCGAGGCGCACATCGCAGCGAGTGCGTCTTCCGCGAGAGTGTCGGGCCAGTCGAGCGGCGTGTCACTCGTGCTGGCAAGATCGAGCTGCTCGCCGGCCCGATACCACGCCCATGGGCGACCGTTGCTGGCGCCCTGCGCCTCACGGATCGAACCGTCAATGGACAGTTCGCCCGACCTGCTGGATGACCGCAATGAGTTCCCCATCAGCCAACCCTTGTGCGTTCCCGGATGAGTTTAGTGTCACCGTGCTATATCGGCAGTTCTCACGGGAACTTGAAGGGGCGGCCCCGCCGGGGCGCGGGGCTGTGCGAACATCGACCCGAGTCCATTGGCCTGGACCGGGCGCATATTGTGTGTGGTGCATTCGCTGCGGCCCGGCGATATGGGCTGCTGGATCTGATCAACGCGCTGAAAGCGGCCGTCGCGTCGCCGGCGTGGCCGCAAAAAAACCAGGCGTAAGATGGGATGGGCCCGGATGACTGCGCCGCTCGGTCCGTGAACCCGTGGAATTGCTGGGGCTCGCCCGACCGGCGCCCCGCCCGAAGGCGCGGCGGTCCTGCGCACATTGCGACGGAGGTCGACATGACGCGTGAACTCAGAACTGAGCAGGAGTTGATGCAGATCGTTTCACGGGCACTCGCGGACAATCCGGATACGACCGGCTGGAGTCCTACCGCCATCCAGGAACATATCGAAGACGAAGGGGGCTGCAACTGGGACATCGACTATCTGCATGGCGACAGCAAGAGTGCGAACGTCAGGGAGATCGTCATGCCGGCCGCTTCGAAGGTCATCAACGATTTGCGCAGTCGCTACAACCTGTTATAGCGTCACGTCCGCACGCTTCAGCTTCAGACATGACTAACGGGGAACACCTGGGGAGAACACCTGTATGGACCGCCTGCAGGCGATTGAAGTTTTCACACGCGTAGTCGAGACGAACAGCTTTTCGAAAGCCGCGGAACTGCTCGACCTGCCTCGCGGATCGGTGAGCACGCTGATTCAGGGCCTTGAGCAACAACTGGGCGTCCGCCTGTTGAACCGGACTACGCGGCAGGTCAGCGTCACCGAAGACGGCGCGCTTTACTATGAACGCTGCATCCGGGTCCTCGCGGAACTCGCGGATGCAGAGTCGTCGCTGTCGAACAAGCGGCAGAACCCGACCGGGACGGTTCGCGTCGATACCTCGGGCACGCTCGCGAGAACGCTGCTGCTGCCCGCGCTGGACGAGTTCTACCGCACCTATCCGCATATCGACGTGCGGCTGGGGCTGGCCGACCGGAACATCGACCTGATTCAGGACGGGGTCGACTGCGTGATCCGGATGGGCGCGCTCGAAGAGTCGAGCCTCGTCGCGCGTCGCATCGGCAGCGCGCGGATCACCACGTGCGCGTCGCCTGCCTATCTGGAAGAGCACGGCACGCCAGCCACGCTCGAAGACCTCAAGCAGCATCGTGCGATCAACTACGTGTCCGCACGCTCAGGCAAGACGTTTCCGTTCGAATTCGACGTGAATGGCGAGATCGTGAGGATATCGCTGGATGGCGCGCTCGCCGTGAACGACGGGACGGTCTATATCTCAGCGGGCGTGCATGGGTTTGGCATCATCCAGCCGTCGCGGTTCATGGTGGCCGACCTGATCGCGCGCGGCGAATTGACGGAAATCCTGACGACTTATCACGCCCCGCCCACTCCGTTGTCGATTGTTTATCCGCACCGCCGCCATCTGAGCTCGCGCGTACGCGCGTTCACCGATTGGGTGACCGAACTGGCGCATCGCAATCCCGATCTGAGCCTCTGAGCGACAGGCGCGATCTCCCAGCCTGCGCACGGCGTTGGCACGAGTCGAACCGCCTTTGATGCAGGTCAAGTCGTTGCGCGCGAAAGCACCGATCATGACGCTACGGGCCCGGGTTGGCGAGACGTCGTCGTCGGCAAGCTTTCTTCGGGGAAGGCGCTTCACCTTCGTCGTGCGCGCAGCGCAATTGCGCCCACCGCCCAGACGAACGATCGCAGCCAACGAACGCAGCCAGGGCCTGTCGGTGCTTCCGGCGATTCATAGGGTGTGTGGCGTCACAGGCCTTTACGTCGCGCGGGCAACGCCGGTCGGGAGATTTGCAGCAGCACACTTGTTCGAGGTGACCGATGGGCGTCGGCATGCAGATTGTCTACCTCGGGTTCGCCGGGTCCAACCAGCTCGAAGCCGAAGCCGGCGCGCAGTTCGTACGCCTCGAGCGCTTCGGAAAGCTCATCTCGGGCTGTCATCTCGCGATCGAAGCGTGTGGCTTCCGCTCGGGAAACCGTCTTTACGATGCAAGGCTCGACCTGATTACGCGCGGGAATGATCTGATTCCGGTCGAGCATTGCACAGATGAGGACCCGCGCGTCGCGCTGCGCGCGGCCTTCGATGCAGCGGTGCGATGGCTCGAACAGCCGTCCGCGGATGGCGGACTGGCAGACACACTGAACAGGCCCGCCAGACCCGTGTCCCGCGATGCATCTTCGGATCGGCTGGCTAGTCTGACCCAACGTGGGGAGACCAACATGTACGAACATATCCTGGTTGCACTGGACTGCAGCGAATCTTCGAAACGCGCCCTGGGCGAAGCCATTCGCATGGCGCAGCTCGCGCACGGCAAGGTTACGGCGGTCTACGTCGTGGACAGCTCCACGACGTTCGCCTATGCGGGCGAGTTTGACCCGCTTGCCTTGACGAGGGCGTTGCGGATCGACGGCGAGCGGGTGCTCGAGGAGGCTCGCAAGCTGATGGCCGGGCAGGGCGTGGCGGGTACGGCGCAGGTTGTGGAGACCGACGGTCTTTCCGAGGACGTCGCCAGTTGCCTGCGGCGCGAGGCGCAACGTGTCGGCGCCGATCTCGTCGTGCTCGGCACGCATGGCAGGCGGGGCGTGCGGCGCATGGTGATTGGCAGCGTCGCTGAGCGTTTCGTCAGGTTCTCGACGTGCCCCGTCCTGCTGGTGCGTGAAGTGCAGCCGGCACTTTGAGACAAAACAGAGTCCCCGGACCGTGTTGACATTGACGCGCAGACACCTCGTTGAGTCCTGGCGTCAAACGCCGTCCTTTTTGCAGGCAGGGCCGGTTATGCGACGTCGTCGTCCGCGAACACGCCGTGTTCCGCTACGGCAGCGTCCGGATCGACGCATTGCACGTGCCAGTGTCCCTGTTCGTGCACGGGCCCCTGGTTGCCGCACCAGTCAGCCGTCCCCGTTTCACCTTCGAATGGGCCATGCTGGCCGCTCATGTCCAGTCCGTCGAGTATGCACAGGGGGCGCGTGTCGTGTGGCGCGCAGATGAACGTGTTGCCGTGGTCCACGATCCACGCGCCCCATTCGGGCAGATCGAGTCCGACATGACCCTCGCGGGACCATTTATGTGCCTCCACATCCACCCAGAGGATGGCGTACGCGCGAGATGAACGGTAATGCGCATGGTCTTGCTCCAGTTGCCGTGCCCGCAGGCAGGCTGCGGCCGTGATGTCACTGACTCAGAACCCACACGATCAGCGTATGGGTGTCTTCAGGCGTAATCGGGCCGCCGCGGTCGGCGGGAAGCGGCATCGCCGTGTCGCCCCAATGCGCCTTGCCGCCGAGCCTCAGCTTGTTTTCGAGCATGAGGCGCGCATTGGGCACCTTGCGATAGCGCTCGGCGATCTGCTGGAACGACGGGGCGAGGAACGGGGAGTCGGTCGTGTGGCAGAACATGCAGCGATGACTGTCGATCAGCGCCGCTGGTTCAGTTTGAGCAGGCGCCGGGTTGCTCGCGGTGACGAGCAACCCGACGATGCTGAAAGCGACGTACGTGCTTTGAAGGACCCTCACGAAACACACTCCCGGACAGGTTTTCGTTCAGTGTACGGGCGGCGTGTATTGCGTCGTTGATCCATGTCAACGCGATCGACCTGGATGCACCTACTGCCAGCGCGGGCGCCGCTTGCGGGCCGAAACTGACCCTCTGCGCACCCCATGACAGGCACAAGATCATCTGGCGCCGAGGAGCGATTGATCCCGGTCAAGCGTGCCCCGGTACCACGTCTTGCAGTGCAGCACAGGCGGGCTATGCTGTATGAAGGCGCACGTCGCGCGTGGCGACGGCGGCCTCGCCATGCAGCGTGCCGGTGTCCGGGCCGAACCGCTGCCGCGTCACAGGGCCACGCATAGCGCGAGGCGAGTGTCATGCATATTCATTTTCCGCCGGAAATGCCAGAGTATTGCGCGAGGGATCTGGTGGTTGCCTTTACGGCTGTGGTGGACGGCAAGCGGGTTCAATGCGCCGTGACGGCAGAGGCGCTTGAAGATCATTTCGGCGCGGCGTCGCTGCGTGAGGACGATCTGCTCAGCGCGTTCGAAGCACACCGGTCCGCAATCGAACATTCGGCTGAGCGGATGTTGAAGGAAGTCGAAGGCAAGCCGGTGCTTCTGCATAGCGGGTTTTTCAGGTTCTGCCAGTGAATCTTCCAGGTCGGTGGCCGCGGACGCTGGCGCAGCGCCTTTCTGGCGTGCGGACAAACCGTTAAGGCAGGCCGTTCAGGAGGTGAACGATGCGTGCGATGGTATTCGACGGCAACTCGACGCCGCGCTGCTCCTCGCCCCGGTGGGCGCGCTGGTGCCCGTTGCGCTCAAGGCGGAGGCGAAGGGCGGCATCGTCGTGTGCGGCGGAATTCACATGAGCGACATTCTGTCGTTTCCATACGCATTTTTGTGGGGCGAGCGGCACGTCGTACCCACGGCAGCGATAACCCGTGCGCCGTGGCGGTTCGGCGCGGATCTGCTTTCGTCTGACTCTGCCTCGCTAGGTCTGGCCTGCCAATGCGTATAAGCATATAACGTGCGCGCGGGAGGGTCGCCCTTTCGTCTGGCTTCCCGCTATTTCGCCGGCTTCCGTGCAGAACGGGTGGCCCGCCTTGATCCTGGTCAACCCTGTGGCGTTCGACGTCTCGCAGACTAGAATTCCCTTATGCGGCGCTGGAATCCGCGCTAACAACAGGAGCGGGCGTAAGCCCAGGAGGCGGTCATGTACAAACGAATCTTCACCGCGATCGACGGCAGTGAATCCGCGCAGCGCGCGCTCGACGAGGCCGTGAAGCTGGCGCAGGTGACGGACGCCACGGTGACGGCTGTTTGCGTCGTGCAGCATGCGGCGAAACTCGTGGACGTGGGTGCCGGTTTCGTCGACGAGCCGCCCACCACAGCGGCGAGCGAGGCAGCCACGGCGGCGCTCGAACAAGCGGAAGAACGCTTCAGGCAGGCTCGCGTGAAAGGCGTCGCCCGCGCGGTCGACGCCTGGGGCGAAGACGTCGCCAGCGTGCTGAGCCGTGCGGCCGACGAATGCGAGGCCGACCTGATCGTGATCGGTACGCATGGCCGGCGCGGCTGGCGCCGGATGCTGCTGGGGAGCGTTGCGGAATCATTGGTGCGGATGACTGAGGTGCCTGTATTGCTGGTGCGGCACGATCCGGATGCCGAGTACATTCCTTCCGGCCTGTAAGGGGTTGGGCGAGAGAGGACGGTCAAGCTCGCCTTGCCTGCCGGTGGCTCAGGATTAAAAGCTGGCAAAAGAAACGCCCGGAAGCCGGGCGCCAGAAATTGCACGGGGATTTGCTCCGCGCAAAGCCTCCCTTTGGCGGCGTGCCTGCGGCGGAGCTAGTGCGACATCAGCACCGGCACGGTCATCGACTGCAGCACTTTGCGGGTCGCGCCGCCCATCACCCGTTCCTGCCACCGGGCGTGACCGTACGCGCCCATCACCAGCAGGTCGCTTCCGTCGTCGGCCACGTGCGACAGCAGGGCCTCGCCGATCGATGCGTCCGGCGCCACGGTGATGTCCCTGACTTCGACCTTGATCCCATGGCGCGCCACGACCGCCGCGATATCGGTGCCAGGAATCCGGCTGCCGGGCCGCTCGTCTTTCGCACCGTTGACCGTGAGGATCGTCGTCTGTTTCGCGTGCTTCATGAGCGGTAGCGCGTCGTGGACAGCACGCGTGGCTTCGCGGCTGCCGTCCCACGCCACTGTTACGCGCGCGCCCGTCGACGTAAAGCTGCCCGTATATGGCACGGCCAGCACAGGACGCCCGGTCGACATCACCAGGTCTTCGGGGAAATGCTCACCGACATAAGCGTCGGGATCGTCCGGGTCGTCCTGGCCGGCAACGATGAGATCGGCGCAACGCGCGAGGCGCGGAACCGCGACGTTGGCGAAGTCGTCCGTGCTGATCCAGTCGGCCTCGATCTTTGCGCGCGCGGTTTCGGCGCGAAACAGGCGCTCGATCGCGGCGCGGCGCTCATGCCGCTGGCTTTCGTGATCGGGGTACTACGCAGCCGTGCCCGCCATGACATAGAACGAGCGCGGATCGGGCGTGAAGACCGCGAATATCCCTGTGAGATGCGCGTCGAAGCGCTTTGCGATCTGCAGGGCGAATTCGAGTCGCGGATGGGCACACCGACTTGTGTCGAGATGAACAGCGATGCTTTTGTAGCTCATTGCGGCAACTCCGGTAATGAACAGGATGATGGGAATCGACGTCATCTGGAGTCTATGAGGACCGCAGTTGCAAGGCTTGACACAGATCAACCGCCCGCTGGCGGAACGCTGCTTGATGGAAGTCAATGAGCCGGGCCAAGGTTGGACTACACTGGTCAGGAACTGCTGTTGTCGGAACCCCGCGACTTTCTCGCCGTTGAAAGGAGCTCATCATGGCGACTGAACTCAACACTTCATTCGATATCTATCGCGCGAATCTCGACCTGGCGCTACGGATGGTCACCTTCGGGCTGGAGGGCCGCCGCGATGCGTGCGCGTTCCAGACGCAGCGGATCAATCGTGACCTCGCTGCGATCAGGAAACTGCAGGAAGCCTCGAGCCGATCCAAAGACCTGAACGAATACAACGCTGCGTGCCAGTCGATGTGGCAGGATTACCTGACGGCCAGCACCAGCATCTGGCAGGAGGCGCTGGGCTCCGCGGTGCGTAACCAGACCGCGTTCGGCGACGAGATGCGTGAGGCGCTGCAAAGCTGGCAGTCGGCCTGGACCACGCAGTGCCAGAAGGCGGCCGACGTAAGTGGGGCCGGCACACCGATACGGGAGTGGATGGAGCGTTTCGAGCAGGCGATTACGGGCACGACCCCGGGCGCGATGCCGGAAGGCAACAAGGGTGCCGAACCGACCCAGACAGCCGCAGAGGGCGGGCGGGCGAAGAAGGGGGAGCAGCATGTCGGCTAGACGCGTTGCTTTTGTCACGGGCGGCATGGGCGGACTCGGCGCCGCCATCAGCCGCCGGCTGCACGATGCCGGCATGACTGTCGCGATGTCGCATTCACCACGCAACGACCACATAGCGACGTGGCTCACGCACGAACGCGAGGCCGGCCGCCACTTCCGGTCTTTCGAAATCGATGTGACGGACTTCGGGTCATGCGAGCGCGGCGCGCGGCAGGTGCTGGACGATTTCGGCGCCGTCGATGTGCTGATCAATAACGCGGGCATCACGCGCGACTCGACCTTCGTCAAGATGACGAAGAGCGACTGGGACGCCGTTCTGCGCACCGATCTGGACGCGCTGTTCAACATGACCAAGCCGTTTATCGGCGGCATGATCGAGCGGCATTTCGGGCGGGTCGTCAACATCGGGTCGGTGAATGGTTCGCGCGGCGCGTTCGGCCAGACGAACTATTCGGCCGCGAAGGCGGGCATCCATGGCATGACGAAGTCGCTGGCGCTCGAGGTGGCGAAATATGGTGTGACCGTCAATACGGTCTCGCCCGGCTATCTGGCGACGTCGATGGTTGAATCGGTTCCGAAGGACGTCATGGAAAAGAAGATCCTGCCGCAGATTCCGGTCGGCAGGCTCGGCCAGCCCGACGAGATCGCCGCGCTGATCGCGTTTCTTTGTTCCGATGACGCTGGATTCATCACCGGCGCGGATTTTGCGATCAACGGCGGCATGCATATGTAATGAGGCATGAGATCGTCGATGTGGCGTCCCCCGGCAAGGTGGCGCGCGAGCCGTCGATGCTGAAGACGGTCCGTTCCGGCCGGCTTGATCCGACGCAACTGATCACTCATCGCTTTCATCTGGAAGAAATGGGGAGCGCTTACGATGCGTTCGGTCGCGCGGCGGATACGCATGCGTTGAAGGTCGTAATCCAGGTGCCGGAGACGCCGCGCCGTGCCGGTTACGCGTGTGGCCTTCCCGGTCAACCTCAGGATCGAAACGGGATACGACAGTCAAAGAGTACCTCTTGCCGCAAACGCGTCATGGAATCACGTCGACCGACGACCTTGCACTGGCACGCCTCGCCAAAAGTGCAGCCTGATGTCCTGATTCATGAACGCACGTGGCTGGCACAAACGCCGGAGATGAGCAGATGAATGACGCGTATGAGAGGCGAGCCCTTTTGCTTCATCTGGGAGACGTGCTGGAAGCGATAGCGAGCGTGGCGAATGAAGGCCACGACGTTCGGACCATGCACGAACTGATCTCCGCCAATGCATCCCTTGCCCGATTCACGCTTCTTGCACAGATCTCGCCCGGCATGCGGGCGCGCGAGTTCGTCCAGCGTGCAAGCCGGGCCTTTGCCTCCTGGCCGCGGGAATTGCTGGAACTGGAGTTGAACCGGGCGGAACTGGCGCTGACGGCACAGCAGGCCCTTTTTGCAAACAATCCGAAGGGCTGGAGCGAGTACGTCGCGATGCTGAGCGCGGAGGTTCCCTGGTTCGGCGACGGGATGTCGCTGGCGGAAGCGGCCGTGACCGGTGAAACGGCCGCGGTCGCCGACGAGACTGAGCCCGTCGCGATGGACAGCGACGTCGAAGCGGTTTCAGAGCAGGAGCCGTCGAATGCGGGCGATGTCGAACGCAACAGCGAAACTGACGTGCCAAGGCGTCGCGAAGGCGTGGAGAGCATCGAGCGCATTTATCCGTCCTGGCCCTGGAAAGCGGACAGCTAGCCGCGGCGCCCGCGTATCACTCATTCAGGCCGTTATCGTAAGGAGAGAGCGATGATCGAGGTGACGAACACTTACGACCTGCAGACCGGCGTCGATCTACAGGCTTACGGCGACTGGGCGAAGCGGGCGGCTGCCGCGATCGTCAGGCAGCCGGGTCTGGTCGAATTGCGCGCGAATCGCAATATGCTCGGCACCCCGCAGATTCGCACGACCACCTGCTGGCAATCCGCTAGCGACTGGGCGAAGTTCGCCGACGGCCCCTGGCATGAACTGGAGCAGGAATTCCGGACCTTCGTGACGAATTTCAAGGTCGAGATGTGGGGGCCTTCCCCGGTCCTGCCTGTACCGCTTCGCCCCGATGATGACAATCAGGCGGGCTTTCTCGGCATGTAGACCGCCATTGCTGCGCGCAGGGATGCAAGTCGTTCGCCCGACAGGCGAGACGGGCGTGTCTCATGGCCCGCGCGTTACGCCGGATACGGCGAGCGGCGACACGCTATTTGCCAGTCGTGCCAGCCGGTATGGCCCGCTTGGTACTCTTGCGGCCTGCCGGAGCAGGTGCGCCGCCAGGCGTCATCTCCGATGCGGACGTGGCACTACCTGTCTCGGCCGGCACCGCCGATTGCTTCGCCAGCGTTTCGGACGAACTCTGCGTTACGGCTTGCGCTTTCCTCCATTGTTCTTGAGCGGATGCAGGAAACTGCTGCTGCATGGCAACAGCGATGTCGGAAAGCTGGTGGCTGTAAGAGAGGATCTGTCCGGCCACGGCAGGCGCGATGAGCGTCGGCAAGGCCAGCAACTCTTGCACGTTGTTTGCCGCGAGTGCCTTGTTGAGCAGTTCCTGGTTTTCGGCGAGGCCGAACTTGAGCGCCTCAAGGTTCAGGGCAGTCAGCTTTGCGAAGGCTTCGAGCGACCGGTTCGCCAGACCGAACAGCACGTCGATGCGTGGGTCCTGCGCAGTGGCCAGCGGGTTGGGAGTAGGCGTACTCATCATTGCTCCGTCAGGTGAAACATCGAATGCGGGATTCCCGGATAGAGGGCTGGAACATCGATGCCGGAATCCGGGCCGGACCTAATGAATATATGCGCTTGCCGCGTTGAAACCAACGGTTTGCGCGAGGATCGGCAATTCGTCTTCATTTCGCATGGGCCTGTGCGGGGACGAGGGCTGGACCATCAACGGACAGTGCGATGGAAGCCAATCCCGCGCACGCGGTGGTGAGAGAATCGTTAAGCGTCAAGGAGACATTTCTCATGACTATTTCAGCGAGAGTAACCGAAAGCGGCTGGGACGTTTCCGTCGAGACCAACGAGGTCGCGGGCGGATTCGCCTGCACCATTCATGTCACCCAACGCACGCCGACGAGATTTTCGAACATCAATTTCTCCATGGCGAGGTGTTTTCAACGGAACGCGAGGCGGTGCTCTCCGGCTTGCGCGAAGGCATGCTCTGGCTCGAGTTGAAGATTGCGAAAACCATCCGGCTGTAAGCCCCGGCTTGCGTAACCTGGCTTCGATTGAGCCGTGTGCCCGGCCACCCCGCGATGAAAATTACCCATGATCCGCAGCGGATACTGTTCGCGGTCGATGGAAGTAGCGGGTCGTTGCGGGCGTTGCGCTCAGGCGTCCCGAAACGGCGGAGTGAAGTGCGGACTCTCGCGCAAACGCGCTACCTCACTGGTGCGGTTTCCGCAGATCAACTCCGCGGCTGCTCTACCGGCAACGGCGTCGCGCGATGGGCAGTTGTGCGGCAGATCTGCCGGATGTCGGCCACTTCCAGGACCGCTTTTTCCGCTCCGCCGCTGGCAACCGCGAGCATGGCTTGGCCGATGTCCGCCGTCGTCAGGATGTGATCGGGCAACAGACCGCGCAGGATCGTCAGCAGCGGGTTCGCGATAGCGTAGAGGATCCGGTATGAACGCGTCTTCGAGCGGATTCCGTCTAGAGGCTGAATCGCGCCCGGACGAAAGAGATAGACCGCCTTGAACGGCAGACGCTGCAGCGCGTTTTCCGTGCGTCCCTTGACGCGCGCCCACATGCTGCGGCCCCGTTCAGTGCTGTCGGCGCCCGCTCCCGACACATACACAAACGTCATGTCGGGATTGAGGCGAGTGAGCGTCCGTGCGGCCGCGAGCGTGAGGTCGAAGGTCAGCCGGCTGTAGTCCGTCTCGCTCATTCCCGCCGACGACACCCCCAGACAGAAAAAGCACGCATCGAATCCTTTCAGTGACGATTCGATCGAGTCGTAGCTGAACATGTCGTGGTGAATGAGTTCGCGCATGCGCGGGTCCAGTTGACCCGTCGATGTACGGCCTACCGCCTGCACGAGGTCGACGTCCGCCGACCGCAGGCATTCGCGCAGCACGCCTTGTCCTACCATGCCCGTAGCGCCGAATATCAGGATCTTCATTGCGGGCCTCCTGGCCACTTCACGTGTGTGAGGTTCTCCGATATTTGCCATAGTTGCGCGGCCACTGCGGTGTCCAGAGCGCGCTTCGCGATGGCGGCCTCGCCGACGGGGCCTTTCAGCTCGAAGAGACCCGACGGCCCATAGTAGCCGGCCGCCTTTGCGTCGGGAGAGGTGGCGGCAAACAGCGTCGGCAGCGCGCCGTCAGCAGCGGACTGGCTCATCATCGGCTCGAGGGTCCAGCGATTGATTTTTTGCAGCACGCCGTCGCCCGGGCCGTTGGCGATCAGGTCGGTGCGTGCGTAGCCCGGATGCGCTGCGTTGCAGAGCAACTCCCAACCGTGCGCATCGCTGCGCCGCTGAAGTTCGAAGGCAAACATCAGCATGGCCAGCTTCGATTGTGCGTAGGCCGGCCATGGTTCATAGCCGTGGGCCCATTGCAGGTCGTCGAAATGGATCGCCGCGCGCAGCCTGTGCGCGATGCTCGCGAGGTTGACGACGCGCGCTTGCCGGCCTCGGCGTAGTAGAGGCAGCAGTTGGGCCGTCAATGCGAAGTGGCCAAGATAATTCGTGCCGAACTGCAACTCGAAGTTGTCGGGCGTAGTTTGCCGCGTGGGCGGTGCCATCACGCCGGCGTTGTTGACCAGCAGGTCGAGGGCATCGCGCCCGCTCGCGAAATGTTCGGCAAACTGCCGGACCGACGCGAGGCTCGTGAGGTCGAGCTGCGCGTAGCGGATCGAAGCGCCCGGATGACGTGCGCGGATCCGGTCGAGTGCCGCACGCCCTTTTGCTTCGTTGCGTCCCGTCAGAACGACGTCGGCGCCGGCACCAGCCAGTCCCATCGCCGTTTCAAGTCCAAGGCCGGCGGTCGCGCCAGTAATGATCGCGAGGCGCCCGGCCTGGGGCGGAATATCGACGGTGCTCCAGTTAGCCATATCGCGCGTCCTTATACCTTGGGAAACGCCGGCACGGGGCCGGGCGCTCCAAAGTCAGTGGAGAGGCTGACTTCGTGCCATTGCGCAGCGCTCGCAGCGCGGGTCCGGTCGCCTTTGCCGGAAAAGTGAAGCGCGTCGCTGCCAAGCAGAAAATGCGCCGGCAAGTTGTCGTGATACGCGAGCCGAAGCACCACTTCCGCCACCCTGGCGGGATCGCCGGTTTCGTTTCCGACGTACTGGCCGAGCAGTTCGACAATCTTGCCTACCGAAGGCAGATAGTCCGGAAGCAGGTCGGGGAGGGCGCTGCCCGCCTCGGTGCTCCAGTCGGTTTTCATGCTGCCAGGTTCGAGCGCCGTCACCTTGACGCCAAACGGTGCAAGCTCCTGGCTGATCACCTCAGTGAAGCCGCCGACCGCCCATTTTGCCGCTTGATATGCGCTGAATCCCGCCATGCCAATGCGTCCCCCGACCGACGAGATCTGGATGATGTGCCCTGAGCGCTGCTGGCGCAAAACGGGCAGCGCGGCGCGGGTCACGTTCACGACTCCGTAGAAGTTGGTGTCGTTCGTTGACAAGATTCCGCAAACCCTGCAATCGGTGACACGTTATGCCGCTGGCAGCCCGGCAGGGACGCAGCACCCGCGGGAAGCGAAAGCCTTACTCGAGTTTCTTTCGTCTCCGGAGGCAGCGCCGGAGGTCGCGAAAACCGGACTTGATCCGGTTAGCGGCAAGTGAGCCGCTTCGACTTACAGGCGCTACCGGATCTCGACTTCAACGAACACCACCTCATGCTCACTATCGTTCACGACATTGTGCTCGACGCCCTTCAGGCCGGCATAGCTTTGTCCCGCATGCAGTTCCGACTCGCGGTTGCCAGCCTTTGTTTCGAGCAGCAGGCGGCCATTTGTCTGCGGGACGACGACACAGTCGTGGCCGTGCACGTGCCAGCCGGTTTCGGCGCCGGGTGCAAAACGCCACTCCGTGACGATCACTCGATCGTTTGATACCTGTGTAGTCGCGACTGCCGGGGTACGTGCCATGTTCCTGTCTCGTGACGAAAGAGTGAGTGTATGAAGTTGCGGAAACCGCCTTAGCTTATCAGCCGGTGCGCCCAGCGCAATTAACTATGCCTTTATCGCTTTCGGGCAGCCTGATCCATGACAAGAACAGCGACACGCCGTCGATCTGCGCTTGCGTGGCCGTCGCGTACCAACGATCATAGTCGCGATCGCGGCGCGCCATTTGCCTATGCGGCGCCGCTTGATGCGGGCAACGGGCGGATCCCGCGGGAGCCAATGCAGCATGGAAGAAACTGACAAACTGGAGCGGGCCGTTTCGTGGCTGCGCGAGGCAGACGGTCTGCTCGTGACGGCGGGTGCGGGGATGGGCGTCGATTCGGGCCTGCCGGACTTTCGCGGTGCAGAGGGATTCTGGCAAGCTTATCCGGCATTGAAAAGCCATCGGTTGACGTTCCAGGATATGGCCAATCCCCGGACGCTAATCCGATACCCCAGGCTTGGCTGGGGATTCTATGGGCACCGCCTTCAGCTCTACCGCGGCACCAGGCCGCACGCCGGCTTTCAGATACTTCGCCGCTGGGCGGAGAGTATGCGGCATGGAGCAGCGGTGTTCACCAGTAACGTCGACGGTCAATTTCAGAAGGTCGGATTTCCGGATGAGCGGGTCGCCGAGTGCCATGGGTCCATTCACGTTCTCCAATGCTCGGAGGTCTGCTCCGATGCGATGTGGTCGGCGGAATCGTTTCAGCCCGTGGTCGACACGGCGGCCTGCGAGCTGGTCAATGACGTACCGGTCTGCCCGCACTGCGGCGCCATTGCGCGCCCCAACATCCTGATGTTCGGCGACTACGACTGGATTGCGCTGCGCACAGAACAGCAGGAGACGCGGCTCAACGCATGGCTCTCTGCGGTCCACCGTGTTGTGATCGTAGAGCTGGGAGCGGGCAAGGCGATACCGACGGTTCGGCAGTTCAGCGAGTACGCCGGACCGCGCGTGATCCGTATCAACCTCCGGGAGCCAGGCATTGCATTGCACCGGGGAGTTGGCATAGCCGGAAGAGCGCAGGAAACCCTCCAGCGGCTGAACGAGATGCTCGGCGCCTCGTAAATTTCTCATCCATAGCGGCACTCCCGTTCGCAGGTGAGCCGCTCGCAACGGCACTTGACGCACCGATCTTCATGCCGCTCGACGCTTCCCGGCATAGCGAGCTCGAAGCCGTGTTTGAGCGCATCGACAAGGGATGGGGTAGTCTCGATATTCTGGTACGTTCGATCGCGTAGGCGTCGAAGGACGATCTGCAAGGCGGCCTGCTCAACTTTTCGAAGGAAGGCTTCGCGAGTGCGACGGACATTTCCTGCCACTCCCGCTCAAGACAAGAGACGCTTCGGGCCTGAAGGATTTCGATCTCCTGCCCACCGAGGCCGCGCAGCGGGCGCCGCTGGGTGAGCTGGTCGACATCATGGATGTCGGCTTTGCCTGCGCGTTTCTGGCAACGCCCTACGCCCGGCGACTGTCGGGCGAGACGTTGTATAACGATGGCGGCGTCAACATCATGGCCTGAGCGAAGAATTCAAGGAAACTGGAGGGCGACATCATGGCCGATCTCTGGGTAGGAAGCAGGGAAGACGACGCTTCCGACGACGAGATCAGGGAATGCCTGATCAAGTACGGGTTCCCGTCGTTTGACGAGATCCAGCGCTATTCGGGAACCAGTGCGCGGCCCGCCGTCGCGCTGAACTTCAACGACACGACTTCGGACGCGTTACGAAGTCTGCAGCCGCGGGTGCACGACATGTTCCGGAAAGACCGGACAATCGTCGTGCAGGTCATGCCCGGGCGCGAGGAGCGCCAGACGGAGCGGAGGCACTGAAGATGGGCTTTTTCCGCTGGCTGCTGGGCCGGGATACCGCGGCCGTCAACGCCGATGAACAGGAGACCCGCGAGATAGTGGAGCGCATGGTCAAGCTCAGTCCGCAGCTGCGGCTCGCGACCCAGTATCAGAAGCGCCTTGGGAAAGCCGTCGGAATCTCGCTCTCGTATGTCAGCGAACTGGTGAATGCCTTGCCGGGAGCGCACGAGGCCAGCGCCTCGGCATGGTCGAACGATCCGGCTATCCACGCGTTCTTCGCAACGCCCGACGATGTGGCGCACGCACTGAGCCGCTCGGCCAGCCTGCGCGCACATTTCGAGCAGAACCCCCTGGCACGCGAAGCCTTCGGGGTGCTCGGCATGGCGATGACGGAACGCCGAGTCCTCGGCACAGTTCAGAAGGGCGACTCGGTGCTTTCGGATGTCGCGCAGACCGCCGTCAGCTTCAGCGATCATCAGGTGCGCGTGTGCGGCGCCACGGAGGCCGAACTCCGGTATGAAATCGTGCGGCGTGTCCTGGATCAGCTCACCCTTGAAGGCATCGCGAAGATCGAGGCCGACGCATCGCGCCGCGACCTGCTCAAGCGTGAACGCGCGCTGCTCAAGGCGCGCCTGCAGCTTCTGGAGCGGCAGGGGGCCGGCATAGGCGCAGTGCTCGGCAGCGGGGCTTCGGTCGACATTACGGAGCTGGCGCGCCTGCAAGCGCAAATCGACGAAAACGACAGAAACCTCGCCGACCTCGGCTCGCAAACCGATGCGCTCGACCGCCAGCTCGAGACGATCCGCGATGTCCTTGCGCAGCCCGCACCGCACGTCTATGTCACGACGAAGAAATTGCGGCTCAACAAAATGAACGTGGTCGTCGAGGACGGTGCGCCGGAGGACGGCGCGGAGATCGAATTCCGGGTCGCCCGCATTCCCGCCAGCCCGGCCGGCATGCGCGCTTTCTCGCTGGTGCGTTTTGCGCGCGCCGACCTGCTGTCGGCGCCAAGCATGGACGACGCGGCGAAACGATTGTTGATCTGAGGCGATTGTCCCGCGATGGCTCCGTGCGGTGACCGGTTGGCGGGATCGTGACGGCTGCTGGTCGTGTTGCCACTTGTTTCAGGCGTCATATTTCGGCGTGCTTGCCGCGGTGAGGGTATCGGGCATCGCGTACGGTGCGATTTCGCTGTGCCTGAGCTTTGTCGCTCGTGAACAGACACGGTAAAGTGATGGCCCGTATGGTTGACTCAGGAGACTCGATGTATTTGCGACGCGCGATACTGTGCCTGTTTTTTTCGGGGTTGGCAGCTTCGGCAGCTGAGGCCAGGACGATCTGTACGGCAATCGCCGATGCGAAGACAGGAAAAATCTTGCTGCAACAGGGGAACTGTACCGAACGGGTGACTCCCGCTTCGACGTTCAAGATCGCGATCAGTCTGATGGGCTATGACTCCGGCTTTCTGAAAGACGAGCACACGCCGACGTTGCCGTATCGCGAAGGTTATGTTGATTGGGGTGGCGAAGCCTGGAAGCAACCAACAGATCCAACGCGGTGGCTCAAGTATTCGGTTGTCTGGTTTTCTCAGCAAGTGACGCATGCTCTGGGTTCGGAGCGCTTCGCGCAATACGCGAAAAAGTTTAACTATGGGAATGCCGACGTATCAGGCGACCCCGGCAAGCACAATGGTCTCGATCGCTCCTGGATCGCGTCGTCATTGAAGATTTCTCCTTTGGAGCAAATCGCCTTCTTGCAGAAGTTCGTGAGCCGTCAGTTGCCCGCGTCCCCGGCTGCGTTCGACATGACGAACCGGATCGTTGAATCGAGCACGCTCTCCGATGGCTGGACGGTTCACGGTAAAACTGGCATGGCTTATCCGCGCGAACCCGATGGAACATTTGACGAAGACCATCCCCACGGTTGGTTCGTTGGTTGGGCAACGAAGGGGGACGATACTCTCGTGTTCGCCCGCCTCATTCAGGACGACAAGAAAGAATCTGGCACGGCTGGAGTGCGGGCACGGGACGCGTTTTTGAGTGAACTACCGTCACTCGCGAGTTACTAGATCCTGATATGACTTTCGCGGTCAAGTACCGCAAGGTTTTGTTGTGAGCGTCTTTTCGCATTTCGGTGAATCTGCTGAGGGCGGCGCAGCCTGTAACGTCGACGTTGGATCCGGCTGATATCCGTGGGTTGGGTACCACATTACAGGGTTCCGTCTTGTGAACCTGCCGCGCTCTATGGCCGAGAGTCTGCCTCGGAGGCTGTCTCGTAGGATCTTCGCGGATTGTTCACGAACCGTGCTGCGCCGTCCTCAGCAGACTGTTCCCTCCCTCCGTTGATCGTGCCATGGTGCCGTGATCAGTGCGAGTGTGTTTGCGGCTCGGGCGGATTTGAGGTCATTCGCGCGATATCCCATACGAAAGCGGCCAGCTCCCGTGCAATCGCGATCACGGCGACGTTGGGATGCTTGCCACGGGCGACCAGTCTGCGATACCGCTTGCACAGCCGCAACTGTGCGTCCCACGCGCGGTCGATGATCGCCTTCGGCAGTCCATCATGGCGTTGCTGGATGGCGGGGCTGACCTTGGCGGGGTGACGGTACGACCAGGCCGCTTCAACCAGCAGGCGACGCGCATGGCTGTTGCCGGCCTTTGTGATACTACTCAGCCTGCGCCTCTGGCCGGAGGAATGTTCGGATGGCGTAAGACCAAGCCAGGCAGTCAGCAAGACGGTCTTCGATCGTCCTCCGATGTTCCTCGAACGCGAGCTGCTGCCATGGTGAATCAAACGAGTAGCTGCTGATCCAGCGCCGGTGCGCCGGCCCCCAGTCCGCGCGGCCAGAGTAGCGCACGTCGTGAACCAGCAGGAAGGCTTTCAGGCGTTGCCTTGCCTGCTTCAGATCCTGTTTGGCGCTCCCCCACGCGCGTACCAGGTCACGGAACGCCTCGTCCTCGACGGTCGGCACGTGCACGGGCGACAGATCTATTTGCCATCCTTCTCCGCAAACGATACCCTTTCCGGGCTTGGCTTTTCTTCGCCGCGGATTGTTGCAGGCGGCTTTCGATGCACGGTGATCTACGTTTACGGGTGAGCTATGCCTTCAGGAAAGTACCTTGGCAGCAAAACAGCCAGTCCGTCGCTTTCATGTCTTTGTGACAAGTTGCAAGTGCGGTACGCCAACCGCCGGATCAGTGCCGACCTGTCGCGGCGCGGTTTCGTCACCGGTCTTGCGGCCTCCATGCTGAGCCTCGTGCTGCCGGGACTCAGCAATGCTCAAAGCACCCCGCCGCCGGGCGCGCCGGCGAAGCCAGTGCTATTCACCAACTTCCGGCTCTTTGACGGCAAATCCTCCGCGTTGCGCGACGGACTGTATATGGTTGTCGAGGGCAACAGCATTAGCCAACTGCGCCAGGGACAGCCCGCTTCGACCGACGGCAGGACGGTGGTTGATTGTGGCGGCAAGGTCATGATGCCCGGCATGATCGACATGCACTGGCATGCGCTGCTGGCGGCCCTTCCCGTTCAGGTCATCCTTCAATCCGACATCGCGCTCGTTCACCTTGCGGCAAGCGCCGAAGCCGAGCGAACGCTGTTGCGCGGGTTCACCACGATACGCGATGCCGGGGGACCGTCGTTCGCGCTGAAGCAGGCTATCGATAGCGGCATGATTTCAGGACCGCGCATTTATCCGTCCGGCGCGATGATCACGACCACGGGCGGCCACGGCGATTTCCGCGCTCTTTCCGATCTGCCGCGAACTGGCAGCCAGGTCAGCCAACTGGAACGGGACGGCGGCTTCGCAATCGCCGATACGGACGACGAAGTGCGGCTGCGTGTGCGCGAGCAGTTCATTCAGGGGGCATCGCAAATCAAGCTGGTGGGCTGCGGAGGCGTGTCCACGCCGCGCAGTCCGCTGGATATGCTCACGTTCACTGAAAAGCAGCTGCGCGCGGCCGTCGAAACGGCCGCGGATTGGGGCACTTATGTGCTTGTACACGCCTACACGCCCGAATCGATCCAGCGCTCGGTTGCGGCTGGCGTCCCCTGTATCGAACACGGTCATCTGATGGACGACAGGACAGCCGCGTTGATGGCCAAAAACGGAACATGGTTGAGCACGCAGCCTTTTGTTGGAGAAGACGACGTTGCGCCGCTCACCGGGCCGAGCCGCGAAAAATTCCTGGAAGTCGTTGGGGGCACCGACACCACTTTCCGGCTCGCCCGCAAGCATGGAATCAAGGTGGCGTTCGGCACGGACCTGCTCTTTTCGCAGCCGCTGGCCACGCGCCAGGGCACGATGTTGACGCACATGAAACGCTGGTACACCGCGCCGGAGGCCTTAACCATGGCTACGGGCACGAATGGGCAACTGCTTGCGCTGTCCGGTCACCGCAATCCCTATCCACGAAAACTCGGTGCGCTCGAAGAAGGTGCTTACGCCGATCTGCTGCTCGTCGACGGCAACCCGCTCAATAATCTCGATCTGATCGCCAATCCGGACCAGAACCTGCGTATTGTGATGAAAGACGGGAAGTTCTACAAGAACACGCTCAAGGCCTAAAGCTGCAGGAAGGCATGCCTGTCGCATTCGATGGCAATGCTGCCGCCCATGGAACCAGCGTCAGGGGCTGGTCTTGACGAGCGCTGCATAGGCGTCCTTGAGCTTCTGCGGGTAGCTGTTCATGGTCACTGCGGCCTGACCGTTGTACTGGAGGGCGAAGTGCAGCCAGTCTTTCGCCTTCAGGTAGCGCAACATCGCGCCACCGTTCATGTTGGTGACGAACCGCACGAACGCGTCGAGCTGGTGAGCCTCGCTCATCTGCATCGCGTTGACGTAATCGGTCACGCTCACATAGCCGAGCTCGGCAAAGTAGTAGCCCATGATCTGGAAGAGCCCCCATGAACAGGCCCTGTACGCCACGTTGGGATCGACACCGCTGCACTTGATGATCTGCTGCGCCTGTGAAAGGCGCGTCCATTTCGGCCGCACCGCCCAGATACGCACCTGGGGTCGTGTTGATGAGCGTTGGATACTGGTTCACGAGCTGGCTGAGTTTCGCGGAGGGGAGCAGCTGCAGCAGTTGCTTGTACAGTTGCGCGCGCTCGAAGAGGATGATGCACTGGCCGTTGTCGAGAAAGCCGGCGCCTTTTGCTTCGACCTGGCACACGGCCTGGACCGTGGCGACATCCACACCCAGCTTCTGGGCAGCCTGCTGGAAGGAGGTCGCGCCCAGATACTTCAGGGCGATGAAGGGCTCGAGGATCGCCTGCGTGGCCGAGTCATAGATGCCCGTGAGTGGCACGCCGATCTGGTTCTGGTACTTCTGGAGTGCGGAAATCGAGAGTGGCCCGAACAGGCCGTCGATCTTCAGACTCGCGCCCGTTTTCTCGTTCAGGGCGCGCTGGATCTGCTGGGCCTGCGTGGAGGACGTACCTGAGGGAAGGGCGGGCATGGTCGGATTCTCCTCATCACTGGATTGAACCCTCGCCCGCTGGCCGGAAGAACGGGATGGGTGAGGGGGTTCACAGGATGAGTGAGATCCAGTATTACAACGGACTACTTGCCAACCTATTTATCAAAGTAGGCCGCGAGACATGTACGGCCCTTTTCCGTCAGCCCGTACTACAGCAGACGTTCGAAGTCGACCTGCCGTAGCGCCGTCTGGCGCGTTTTCGGATCGGCGAGCGTCTTGAGCAGGGTGATGATCTTCTCGAAGCCGCGCCGCTGGTTCTTTGACAATGCCACGCGATCCCAGTAACGGAACAGATGCGTTTCACGAAATGCGGCGTAACGTTCCCGGTGCAGGATGCCGAGAATCGTGGTGAGTACCGGCCTGAAATCCGCATCGAGCGTATTGATGGAGGCAAAGATCGCGTTGCACAGACTCACCTGTTGCCGCATGCCCTCGGCCTGCGTGATCAGACGACCGTGCTTCATTTTCTGGGTGTAGTCCGTTATCGTATTGATGATCATCTGGCCGGCAATGGTCACGTCCTTCAGGCTGCCTTCCTGCTCCTGCGCTTGGTGCTGCTGTTGGTCACCTGTGGAAGCAGCTGGCGTACTCGTGCCGGGCGCCGCGCTCCTGTCCGACGTTGGGGAAGCGCTCGCCATCTACCTTCACGAAGATCGCGGCGCAAGCGCATCACGACGGCTCTTCTCAGACACTGTTGCTGGTGCGAACGCAAGCGCAAATCTGTATAGCCTCGTCGAATCGGCAAAAGCCAATAACATTGACCCGTATCGCTATCTGCTCTGGCTGTTCAGAAAACTTCCATTGGCTACTACCGCAGAAGATCGCGCCGCGCTCCTGCCCTGGAACATGCCTGCCGAACTGTGCTGAATCTCCCGCATCACACCTCGACTCTGAGGGACGTCGTTAAAAGACCGCGTACAGTAGAGCATCGATCGAACGTGTCCGCTCGTCCGTAGGGCGTAGCGGGGCACGAACTGTGGCGGAGGCGGGGGTCACCGAAAGCGCTCCCTAACACTGTATAAATATACAGGTATTCTAGCGCAAGTCCTTAATCGTTGGGGTGGATCGGAGAGACTGTCGGCAACGTTCATGCGAGATCACATCATCAACGCCTTGCGGCGTCGGCTGGAAGTCCCTGATCTACCCTCAACGGACCTTGGAACCCGCACAGGTTCGATGGCAGCTTTGTGGTGTCCAACGGGCAACCGTGCCTCCACGCTGCCCCGCAAAACATCCGCCCCGAAGAGCCGAAGCCAAGAGTTCGTGGTCGCCGATCCGGCGCGCGCGTCATCAGGCACGGCGGCACTTGTGTCGCGCGCTGCGGCTCGCGGATCCCAATCTATTAGCGTCGATGGAACAGTCCTCCGCTTATAAGACCAAAGTCCGATTGTCTCTCCGAAGAAATCCGACAACCATCCCCTTGAAGGATCCCCGGACGCGCGTTCACCTCGCGCCGAACGTCGCCGCCGGATGTGCCTGATCGGCCGCTTTACGACCTGACGGCGCTCTTTTCGTCATGGTCGTGGAAACCTCGCCCCGCGCAATCACGGATTTCCGTCAACGGCTCGGTCTGGTCCTAATTGATTTGCGGTCCAACGAGCGAGTGTTCGAAAGGAGAAACCGTGAAAGCCTTACCTATTATCGCGCTCTTCGCTGCCGCCTCTGCCTGTGCTCAGGCGCCGGGCGGGGTCCAGATCGTCGGGCAATCTCATCAGGCCGCCGAGCCCGTCGCTTTTTGCATCGCGAAGAAATGGGCCGATGCGTCGCAAAAGGAAGTGATCTTACAAACTATCGTGGCCAACAATTTGGCGATGGACGTCTATGTGCCCGGCCAGGCACCGCCGTCCGGCGACGCGGCCATGGTTCGACCGGGCACGTCGGTCGGCTTCCGGTCGGCCAATCCAGGGGCAAGTGAGGCGACGTCTTCCATCAATGCGTGCCTGTAGAGCTCAATCCCCGCTTGCAGGAAAGAGAAAAGGTGGCTGACGCGCCAGACACCTCCGTTTGCGGCATTGTCTGCAGTTGTGCACTGAGTCCGGTGAAGGCTGCACTGGCTCGTCGGCTGCAGTCGGCGGACGCGTTTGCCGTGCATCATCGGCGATCAAACGACCGTTTGTCGCCGGATCGGACATACGGCCGTCATCGCAGACAGACAACCGAACGGCGCTTCCTGGGCCGGCTGCCGCCCAACGCAGTCGGCCGTAGCCGGGTTCCGGGGTACAAAGGTCGTTGGCCGCGCCCAACGCCCCTTCGTCAACAGCCACTTGCGAGATACAACGGCCATAGGCCACAGTGGAGGGTCAACGCGATAGAAAACAAGCGTCGCTTAACCAGGGAAGCGCATAGTGGGTTGTTCCTGCAACCCGTCTTCAGGAAGGCTTCTGCACGCTTTCCACCGCCTTTTGGCGCGCCGCCTGGGCGTCGACGATCAGCTTGTACGCCGCGTAGTATTTGAAAATGTTGCGCACATAGGTCGTCGTTTCGATTCCGATTTTCTCCGCTACTACAATCTCGACATTGTTGAACCACTTGTCTGGATCAAGGCCTCGCTCTGCCGCGATCTTGCGCATCTTCGCGATATTGGCCGGGCCCGCGTTGTAGCTCGCGAATGCGAAGAGCGATCGGTCGGTTGCACTAAAGTGGGCGCCGGAGAAGTATTTGGTCATGAGCGTGTCCATGTATTTGGCGCCTGCATGAACATTGGACTCGGCCACGGAAATGCTGCCCACGCCCATCTCCTTGCCCGTGGCCGGCATCAGTTGCATGAGGCCGATCGCCCCGACGTGGCTGCGTGCGGACTGGTTGAGTTGCGACTCCTGGAAACCTTGCGCGGCAAGCATAAGCGGATCGAAGCCGTACTGCGTACCATATTTCTGGAAGAGCGCAAGCGTCTCATCGAAGCGCTTCTGTTCTGCATCGCCGCCATTGTTGCGGATCTGCTTGATCCTCTTCATGTATTGCGCGAGGAGGTATTCAGCCACACTCTGTTTCTTCAAATAGTTCAGATAGAAGTCGTTCAGGGCAGCCTGCAACTGTGGGCTGTTCTTGCGTATCGCCCAGCCTATATAGCCCTCGCCGCTCACGGCGAGGTCGTCACGCACCTTCGGGCGTGGCAGCACCTGTGCCCAGAGACGCGCCTTCCAGTCGTCCACGATGATGATGCCGAGCAGACTGGCGTTGACCATCTCCATTGCATCTTCGTCTTCCAGCGCGTCGGGCAACAGCGTGATGTTCACAGGCGGCTTGCCGCTCTTGCGAAAGCGCTCATTCAGTGCGCTCAGGCTCTCGTAATAGCTCGACGATTTCCGCACATAAACTTGCTTTCCCGAAAGATCATCGAGTGTCGAGAGCGAGGGCGACTTTGGCCCGGTGACGACCAGCTCGCGCACGGGCTTGCGATCGCGCGGCGCAATGAAGTCAACGATCTTGAGCCGCTCGTCGGTCGCCGTCAGATTGCCCGCGGAGATGTCGCCGCCCCCGGCGACGAGGCCCGTCAGCAGTTTGTCACGCGTAGTGGGGATCAGGAAGACGGTGAGCGGACGCTTGTTCAGCTGGGCCTCGTACTTTTTGTTGACATAGCGTTCGAAGTCGCGCGCCAGCTCGGCCGCAATCCCGCGTTCGCGGCCCTTGTCGACAAAATAGAGCGTCCGGCTGTAGGGAACAAGGAACCGGATTGCGTGACGGTTGAGCATTGCGTCGAAGTCGCCGGTCCACGGCTTGTTCGCGAGGCTCAGTTTGCGGACGCCCGAAGCCGGAACAGGTGGGGCCTTCGCGGGCGCGGTGGCCGCTGGCGTGGACGCGGCAACGGCCGCTACAGGCTGCGCGGCGTGCGCACCAACATGCTGCGCCCAGATGCACAGGGCAAGCGCCCAGCCGATCATAACGCGGACTGACACGTTCACGATGAGCCTCCCCGCGACAACGGTACAACGAGGCGACGACCTGCGAATCGATCGTCCGCATCAATCAAACAACTGCGCGTGACGATTTCGGAGCGGCTCGCCTTCTCAGAATCATCTGTCCCCAACCGCGGCGAGTTCGGCAGCGGACAGCACCTGTGTCAATGAAGCTGCGGCAGTCTGCGGTGCATTTGCTCCACGGATGATGCTCCGAAGGCAGCATATATACAATTAGGGGCAAGATGATCCGACATACACGGTCGTCCCCTGACGAGGGGGGATTCTGCCGCACCCCCGAACGCGACATTTCAATAAAGCTACTACAACAAAAAAGTTCGCTAATTTATATTATGTCAAATACAAAATGTGAATAAAAACCCGCACGTGGCGGGCCTGAACTGAACTGCCGTCCCGCTCAGTGGACGACTCAAGCAAACCCGTACGGCCAACTTGTTGCCGATTTTGCTCCCACACGCGTAGCGAGTAACCAACATTGCTCTTCAAGGTGCGAGAATCGATCAAACACCGGTCGCAGTCGTTCGCAATATGAACTCCTACGTATATAAGGTTCGCTGCAATTTGTCTGCGGGCATTCCCGGATCACGATCGGACCGCACTTCGAGGCGTCACGATACAGCTGGCTCGCTTCGAGCATGTTAGATAGATAGTCCGCGGACCCGTGCCACCTGTCGCCACTCGATCCAACAGAAACAGAACGACTGGCAACGGGTGCGGTTCGGGCGATTCCAGCGTTCGCCGCACTCGTGCTGTCAGGCGCGACAGGCAGCCTTAACGGTGACGATCTCGTATCGCGCGTCCGTGTCTTCCATGGTGGCTCACCTGAAACATCCGCAATATCCGACAGGTTCTGAACGCATGTCATGTGATCGCAACGCTTATTAAGTTCGCCCGCGCGACAGGTGCTTCAACTTCGCACGCCTGCTCGCTGCCAAGGTTGTTTCGCCTTCAAAGTCGAAGCACGGCGCCAGGCGGAAGCACCGATCAAAACCATGAGGACAGGCAATAAGTCTAGTGCCTGGATCGCGCAAAAGCACTGTTTGAACGCCCTCCTCTTGTGTATTCGAACAGGGACTGAAAAAAGGCCGATCCTTGAAAAGGCAAAAGCAAGTTCATAGAATCAATGCAGCTTTTCAGCTAATCCTGAATGACTGGGCCAGATTGCCCTCGCCTTTTTAGCGCAGCGAAAGCCCGGTCGTATTGAACTAGAAGAATTCTCCTGTCGAGGGTAAGTCCGATTCATGTACGCACCCCCGTAAGGTGGCGCCAAACGGCACGTGGAGGCGCAGCATGGCTAGCGAATTCCCCGTTACCCGCCGGACTTTCCTGAAGGTCGTGGGTGGTGGTGTCGTCACCGTCTCGGTGAGCACCATTCCAGCCTTAATGGGCGGATGTGCAACGCACCCGCCGGAAGGCCAGTCAATTCCAAAACTCGTCGCCGGCCCCGGGCCGGAAACCGAAGGGCCGAATGTGACGCCCGACTGGGCACCAGAACCGGGAAAAGCGCGCTGGCGTATCGACGGCGTACGCAAGGTAACCGGGTCCAAGATCTACGCGCGCGACTTTAAGGCGAGCGATGTCGATGGATGGCCAAAGCACGAAAACTGGCTATACGCGCTCCGCTGCAATCGCGTCGATCAAATAGTCGAGGGCTTCGACCTGAGCGTTTTGCCTCGACGACTTCAGCCGATCGCTGTAGTCACTAACGATACTCTGACGCACAATAACATCCCGACCGCCCAGCAACCGGATCCAGAAGCTAACAAGGATATCTACCTGTTTGCGCAAACTGGACATGCGGCAGGTTGCTATGGTCAACCCGTAGCGCTGCTTATCTTCGAGAATTTCGATACTTATCGTCAAGCGCGAAAGTTGCTCGATTTTAGCGATGAGGCCATTCGCTACGGCGAAAAAGTTCCTGGAAAAGAGGCCGCCTCAGCCTCCTTCAAGATTTCGAAAATCTACGTTCGCAACGATGAAAAATCATTCTGGAATACCGACATGGAAGTGGACGCGCGAGGCAATCCGACCCAGGAGTTCAGACAGAAATGTATTGCCGAACGCGAGAGAATCCGCAAACTTGTAGCGCAAAAAGTCAAGAACAAGGATTGGCGCGAGTTCGGCACCGCAAACGGACCCACCTTCCGGACACCGGCAATGGATCCGGCTTTCATGGAACCGGAGGCAGGACTTGCCTGGTACGAGCCGCACACAGCGTTGCTACAACTCGTGCTTGGAACACAGTCACCGCGCGATGACGGGACTACAGCGATCAACCTGTTCAAAAATAGCGACGTCGACTTGAAGCATGTCCGTGTCATTGCGTGTTACCCCGGCGGTGGATTCGGCGGTCGCGATAAGTCCTATTTCCCGATGTACCTCGCGTTGGCGGCCCCCTTTGCTAAAGGCCCATTGCGTTGGCAACTATCGCGCTATGAACAGTTCCAGGCCGGCTTAAAGCGCTCAGAAACGGAATTCGTGGAGTCGATCTGGTTCGACCACCACGGGAAGATTCAGGCGCTCGACAGCCAGTTTCTTCTGAATGCCGGGGGCAAGCAGAATCTCACGCCCGCTGTCGGCGACCTTGCCGCAATGAGTGCGATGAGTTGCTATGACATCCCCCGTGCGTGCGCGGAAGCTGCCACGTCCTATACGCCCGAGGTATTCGGAGGTTCGCAACGCGGCTTCGGCGGACCACAAGCCTTCATGGCTATCGAGACCTTGATGGACGAGGCCGCGCACGCTCTGAAAAAATCTCCCTTTGATATTCGTCGCGCCAATCTGCTTGCCATGTCCCATGGCAGGACCATAACAGGAGGGAAGATTCTCTTCGATCTGCAACTGAACGAACTCCTGAACCGGCTCGAGTCTCATTCCTTATGGCTGGACAGGGAGAGCACGCGCGCCGAAAGATGGACGCACAGGCTGCGATATGGTGTCGGGCTCGCCATGTCCAATCAGGCCTACGGTACGGGTAAAGACGGTGTCTTCGCGATGGTGGAGATCCAGCAAAACGGGAGGCTGCGCGTGCTGACGCACTACACCGACATGGGCAATGGTGCGGCAACCGCACTCGGCCTCGCGCCTGCCAAACATCTCGGCCAGAACGCGCAACAGATCGACATGAGCGAAGTCAACGCGTTTGTGTCGATCAAGGATTTCGATGCTGGCCTGCTCGGCACGTGGAACCCCAAGGATGATCGGGGTAAGGGGCTATCTGGACCCTTTGGTTCATCGAGTGCGTGCCTCGGGGCATTTCATCATTTTCAGGCCGTCGACCGTGCCGCAATGGCATTGATGATGCATAGCGTGCTGCCGGCAGCACGCCTGCTTTGGCGCGATCAGCGGATCCAGCGCCGGGACGTCAAATGGGTCAATGGAATGCTGACCACCGCAGGACACTCCTCGCTCGGCTGGACTGTACTGCTCGACCAGATCAACCGGATGCAGTCGCCTACCGTGGCCGCGGTCCACGTCACTTATGCGGGTGGGTTCTGGAAAAGCACCTACCCCTTCAATTCCGAAGACGTCGAAATGGATTGTGACTTCATAGCGATGGGCGCGAGCGTGAACAGCCTGGAAGCCTTGCCGCATGGAAAACTGATCCCCCCTGTCGACGTCGTCGGATATGGCCGGACCAACTACGCGCCTGCTGCGGCGCTCGTCGCCGTATCGGTTGTGCCCGATAGCGGACACGTCAAAGTCGAGCGTGTTGTTACCGCCCTGAGCGCTGGTCGTCTGATATGCCCTGAGATTGTCGAAGGCCAGTCGCAGGGTGCGGTCGCGATGGCAATGGGCAACGTGCTCAGCGAGTCCTGTCCGCTCGGACCTGACGGCCCCGGAAATGGCAGGTGGAACTTCGACCGGTATCTGATAACGCGAATGAGCGATATACCCGTGCAGGAGTTGATCACCTTGCCGCCGCCTGCCGACAATTCCCGGGAGTGCGCTCGCGGAATCGGAGAGGCGGTCATGTGCCCTATCGCGCCGGCACTGATCAATGCTCTGGCGATGGCGACCGGCCAACGTTTCCGCAAGACGCCCGTTACGCCTGACATCATCCGGGAGGCGCTAAAGTGAGCGGCACCGACCTGATAATCCACGTCAATGGAAAATCGGTGACGGTTCCTGCGGTCGATGCCGACATGAACCTCGCCGAATTCCTTCACGAGCGCCTGGACCTGACGGGCACCAAGGTGTGCTGCGGCATCGGCGTTTGCCGCGCCTGCACGGTAGGCCTGCGCAACCGGCCGAAAGCGTTGATGGAGAAAACCCTCGCATGCACAACCACAGTCAGCGCCATCGCGAATCAGTACGTCTACACCGTTGAGGGCCTCGCGGAAGGGAGCAGGCTCTCGCCGCTACAGCAAAGCTTTCTCGAATCGTTTGCCTTTCAATGTGGCTACTGCACACCCGGTTTCCTGATGGCGGCCACGGCCATGCTCGATCATCTGAAGGAGTATCGCATTGGCCCCGAGCAACTCGAAGCGACGATCCAGACATGGATGGGTGGAAACCTTTGCCGTTGCACAGGCTATGTCAAATATCTTGAAGCGATCCGCAAAGTCGCACGGGCGCAGATCAAAGGCGGATCCTGAAGATGAAGGTCCTGCTCAGGCTGTTCGCCCTATACCTGATCATGTGCAACGCTGTTTTCGCCGACCGGCGTGAACAGACGTTGCTTGAATATGGTGCGCAGTGCGCCAGAGAGATCGGGGAAATACCGCCTTTCGACTGCAATAGCGGCACGAACATACCCATCACAATCGACGGGAAACCGCCTCGCCAGGATGAGTCACCAAAACGGTGTGACAGGCCGTCTCTGCTTCACCCCTATCAAGATTGGCCCGGGCAGTGCATCCCGTACTCCAGGATACGGAATCTGTCGCGAGGCAATACGCAGATATCGGCTTATTGTCGCCAGGAGAAGCTACGCAAAGACCCAACGCCCAACTTTGACGAAGTGGATATCGTGCTGCATCACGCGGGCAATGGGAAGACCTGCTGGTTTCAGTCCCAGTCGAAGAGGCCCGGAGCGGATGGTATCGATGCCTCGCGTGTGCCGCCGCCCAACGAAAAGACGCCTCCGCGCGGTCGTGTGTCGGCTGTCGAATTCTGGAAGACACCAGCCCAAACCGCAAAGCAGAACTGTATGTCTTGCCATGATGCAGGACCGTACATCTTCAGTCCATATATCGGCCAGGTCTGGGACCAGGTACCTACCGATCCGTGGGGCAAGTATTCAAGTATCGGGCCCGCATTTGCACACCCTCCTCTCCTCGTGATCAGCACCCCGGGTAACACCTGCATGGGTTGTCACCGAATTGGAAGCGACAAGAGTTGTGATGTCTATCTACCGTTCTCGGCAGGCAGGCGCACGCTTACAACGGGCGAACGTGCGCCGGGTAATGACCAGTTGGCTAACAGCTACCCCCTGAGTCACTGGATGCCGACGGACAACAACATGAGTCATGCAGAGTGGGATGTGGCCAATCTCAGGTCGGTCGACGCCCTTCTGTTGTGCTGTCTGGACAAAAACCGAAAAGATTGCAAATTTACGCCGATCGCCACCGGCGACAAGACAAGGGAACGCGGCGCGTCACAGTAGAAATAGGCTGACCCACAATCAGGGCCGATGCTGCGGAACTCACACTAAGCGGAATGGTTCTGCTGGCCGCCAATAACGACCGCGGCCAGCAGTTGATCGAACAGGATCTCGAGTTAGACGAGTGTGAGCGTCACGTCGATATTGTTGCGCGTTGCGTTCGAATAGGGGCACACGATGTGGGCCCTCTTGATCAGGTCATGGGCCGCTTCGCGTTGCATGCCGGGCAGCGATATCTTCAACTCGACTTCAATGCCGAAGCCATTGGGAATGACTCCAATGCCGACACTTCCGTCGACCGAGACATCAGCGGGAATGGCGATCTTGTCGCGTGCACCCACAAACTTCATTGCACCGATAAAGCACGCGCTGTAACCCGCTGCAAACAGCTGTTCCGGATTGGCGCCGTCCCCTCCGCCAGCGATGGCGGCGCAACCCCATAAGTTTTCGAACTTACGGTTTTTTTTCTGGTCCATCAAATAGCCCATCATCGAGCACAAGCAAGACAGGTTTTTGGTGGTTGCCTTGCCATTAGATATCTGTCGCGCTTCCGCTATGCTCCGCTAGAATCCGGCCATGTCTGGTGCGCGCAAGTTTGCCTGCTAGGCTTGCCTGCGTTCGACCGACCAATTCAACGGCGGCCGCTCTGCGATCGCGCAGATTGCAGATATTGTCTGCCAGCTTCACGAGTTTCGCGCCGTCGCTCATGTGATGGGCGCGCTCGATCTGCTGGCGCTTGCGGATGAAACCGGGGCGGTTCTCTGGCGCTGGAGCCCGGCGCACGGGGATTGCCGCGCCTTTGGGTTTGGCCCGGTCTTCGTGTAGGTCGTGTTGTGCAGGCGATAGGCGTGCGAGCGTCGCAGGTTGTACAGATGCGATGACGAAAGTTGCTGCAGGCGCTCGAAGCGTTCATCGTTGTAGACCTGATACATCCGGCGTAGCACCACGACCATGGCCGGGCCGGAAAGCCTGCCGTATTCGCGCTCGGCCTCAGCGAGCGTGAATACGCCCTCATCCGTGTAGCGACGGGCGAAAGCATTTGCGGGTGCGCCCTTTACCCGCACGAGTCTGTGGCCGAGCATCCAGCGTTGCACCAACCGTGTCATGTGAGCTCGACTGAAGCCACTGAAGCGCCGCAGATAGCGGAGCACGAGTCCCCGATGAAACCGTTTGAGCTGGTTGTAGCGAAAGCGGCGCAGGACAGACGCGACCCATTCATGACGTTCGTGGGGGCTTGCGGCGGGAGAAAAATCGAGTGTATGTGTGCCGTCGAGGATGGCGCGCACCTGGTCCAGGGAGCGGATTTGAGATTCGTTCAAGCCAATGATCATCCGGTGATGATCATCCATCCCCGCTTCCCGGCGTCGGTCAACTCGCGCGTGTCGGCCCAGCAACAGGCTCATTCTCCGTGGGAAACGCGCCAGAAGCTGCCGCAAACGTCTGCGCAAGCAACCCGGTCAGGCTCGCATGCGCTTCGACAGCGCTTTGCAACAAACGACTGACAATCGTTGACATTTTTCAGAACGATCCCATCGAATTCGGACCCCTAATTCATTTAGGGTAATGCTGAGGTCATTCGCCCGGCGCGGCCAAGTGACCCCATCGGCGCAATTCTTTTATACGGGACACTTAGGACTTAGCAGGCATTGATCTTTTCCACTCAG
The DNA here is from genome assembly GCF_004361815.1 of Paraburkholderia sp. BL10I2N1. NCBI lineage: Bacteria > Pseudomonadati > Pseudomonadota > Betaproteobacteria > Burkholderiales > Burkholderiaceae > Paraburkholderia > Paraburkholderia sp. BL10I2N1. The sequence continues at coordinate 128,059 of NZ_SNWA01000002.1, forward strand.
AGGGCTTGAAAATGTCGGAACAGCAGAAAAACGAAACGACGTATCTGTTTGCAACCATCGGATCACTGACCGGGCGCTGCGGTCGCATCAGCCAGGTAACGACCAAGGCCGAGTATGACGGTAAGGCGCTGGCCCGCGTCGGCGATACCGTTACCTATGACGACGGCAGCAAGGCGACCATTCTCGACGGCGCTGGTTCTGCTGCAATGTGGGAAGACAAGCCACTCGCGCTGGTTGGCTCGCGCCTGAGCAATGGCGACACGATCACGGCAACCTTGCGGGATGGGTGGGGCATCACGGTTCGCGACGGCGAACCCATCCCCGGCCTGTTCGACGCGAACTGGACGCCGCCCCCGGCGGGCGCGATGGGCGAAGGAGACACGCATGCGTAAGGCGGCAGTGCGGCATGGCGACCCGACGACTACGGGCGGTTTTGTCCTCGCATACGATTCGACGATCTACGACAAGGGCCGCAAGCGGGTTGCCCTGGATGGCGAAGAGGCCACCTGCGGCAACTGCAAGGGTACTTTCAAGATACTCGGCACAGGCAAGGGCATGTCCGAGAAAGGCCGTGTCGTCGTACTTGACGACGATCACGTGTTGTGTCCGTGTGGGAGAAACAGGGTGATCGTCGGGAGCAATCCCGGCGTATGGGTCCATACGAGCGATGGCGGCTTGTCAGATATCAGAAGTGCCGGGGGAGCATCAACGGCGAGCACTTCATCGCGAGCAGCGACCGTGTATGACGAACAGGTGCGCGCCGCCGCTGCGGGCGCGACGCTCGAAGGCTATCCGTATTTCATTGAAACGGCGGATGGTCGGACGCTCAATGGACGTATCGACGCGAGCGGCAAGCTACCTCGGATCGACACCGATACAGACAGCGACGATTACCACGTGTATTGGGGCGACGAAGCCTTGGCAAAACAGCAAGGAACCGAATAATGCCGAACAAGAAGACAGTAGTTGGAACGAACTCGACGCCCGGTTCGATCAAGGAAGTCCAGTTAAGGGCGATTACCTTTCAGGAACTGTGGGATAACTACCCGTCAGGCAATCCATACAATGATCCAACCGGGGAATACGAGAATCAATGCGCAATCCGCATGAGTGTTACTTTCCATCGGATCGGTAGCGAGATGAAATCTTTCTCGCAGAAAGTGATTAAGCCGATGCCGGGAAAGAAGGACCTTGGACGCCTCATACTTGATGGAAAACCGACAGCGGCTCGCGCCTATGAACTGGCTGAATGGTTAAAGCTACGCCCTTTCGCCGGGCTGCCGCCGCCAGAAAACGTCGCGGGGCCTGACTGGCAGAGCAAGGTACATGGGCGCACCGGCATCATCTATTTTTTTGGATATTGGCGACAGGAAGGGGATTCTGCCGACCAGTTGAGCGGCGGGCATATCGACCTGTGGAATAGGGACACCTTGACACCATCGGCTGAGTCATACTTGCGCTTTCGCGTTGGCATTTCCCAGATTCCCAATCCCTTGTCTTGGCTAAGGGGGCGAAGCGACAATGTTTATTCTGACCTGGGAAAATCCAAGCAGATTCTGTTTTGGGAGATCAGGTGAGTCGATTACTCGTTGCGGTGTTAGGGTTCGTCTGGGGGCTGGCTTTGACATGGGTTTCGCTTTATGTGGTCAATCATGTTCATTGGCTGGTCGTTCAAGGGCACAGTTCTGGTTGTTCTGACATGGAACATTGCAGCCCCAGAATTCAAACGTTGTTGGTGCTGTTTGGCACGTTGCTGTGGCCGTCGGTTGGTCTTGCAACCGTAAACATAGTAGCGTTTAAGCGATGGTCTACCCGAAAATGGGCGTTTGCCTTTTGTTTCGGAAGCCTCTTTGTTGTGTTGTTCTATCTCTCGGGCTTTATAGCGCCCGTTTTTGCCGCGTTCAAGAAGGCGCCGATCGAGCTGGCACTGGGCGCCGAACTGGGACACCATCTGGGTTATCCGCCCGGGGCTGAGCGGACCCGGGACGCGACCAACCAGCGCAACGGTAAAAGCGGCAAGACCGTGCTGACCGACGATGCTCCGCTGCGTCTGGATATTCCCTCGCGACCGTGACGGCGGCTTTGCCCCGGTCCTGATCCCTAAGCACGAACGCCGTTTTACGGGCTTCGACGACAAGATCATCGCAATGTACGCGCGGGATGACGGTGCGCGAGATCCAGGGGTTTCTGGCCGAGCAGTACAGCACCGAGGTATCGCCGGAGTTCATCAGCTCTTCAGGTCCAGCCTGCTGTCGGGTACCACGGCGCGGCCGTCACGGCCTCCGGTAACGTGGGCATTGGCGCGATAGAGAACTTGTTCGATCGACATGACGAACTCCTGTAGCGAGGTGTTATGCATCGCAGAATAGGATGCATAGAGGTGCAAGTACGCGGGACTACCTGGTACTCAACCACTCTCTGCGCTCATTCAGCCCGCCGTCGGGCGCCGTGTTCCCGGCTTGTCAATCCGTGCAACCGGAACCACAAGGCACGCCCCAGTGGTCAGGCCTATTTTAGTCCTCGCAGCTTGCGATAGACGTCGGTCGGCAGTCCACCCCAGCCCCAGTTTTCCGCCTCAACCTCCTGGATGACAACGAAGGTGGCTTCGAGAGGCTTCTTCAGCACGTCGAGCAGCAGTTCACTCACGCCCTTGATGAGCTGAGCTTTTTCTTCTGCTGTGACGGAGTCGGAACCCGGCTTGGTACCCTCGCGGGTAACCTGAATCGTGACAATAGGCATGTCGCTCTCCTTTATCCTGATAGACAGACGGGGCGCCCACCAGCGGCGCCCCTGAGTGCTTAGTGACCGGCGCTCTGGCCGCCGTCGACGTGCAGGATTTCGCCCGTCACGAAGGGCGCCGAATCCAGGTACAGGACCGCCTGGACGATATCGCTCATCTCACCCATATGGCCCACCGGGTGGAGTGCCCCGAGTGCCGCGTGGGTCTCCGGAGCATGCATCGGCGACTTGATGATGCCCGGTGACACGGCGTTCGCGCGAATGCCGGTCTTCGCGTATTCGATCGCGAGGGACTTTGTAGCCGCGTTCAGCCCGCCCTTCGTCAGCGATGCCAGTACCGAAGGCACACCGTTGATGGCATGATCGGTCAGGCTGGTGGTGATGCTGACGACGTGGCCGCTCGAATGCTTTTCCATTTCAGCGATTGCGAGCTGCGTGATGTAGAAGAAGCCCGCAAGGTTCACGCCCGTAGCCGCTGCGTAGTCTTCCGCCGTGTATTTGGTATACGGCTTCGCGATGAAGATGCCGGCGTTGTTGACCAGTGTATCGATGCGGCCGAAGCGCGCCACGCCTTCCGAGATCACGCGGCGAGCGGTAGCCGGATCGGCGATATCGCCCACGACCGTCAGGATGTTGGGATCGTCCGACGGTTTGATGCTCCGTGCCGTGGCGACGACGAGGTAGCCACGTTCACGGAATGCCTTGACCAGTTCTGCGCCGATGCCCTGCGATGCACCGGTAACGACGGCGACTTTTTGCGATGTGCTCATGGTAAGTAAACCTCGAAATAAATTGATCTGATTGCTTGATCGTGCCCGCGGCTCCGATGGGTGCCAAATTTAGGCGCATTACCGTCAAGTTCGAATACCCTGCGTAGACAAACAGTTTTGCGTGACGAGAACAAATCGGGCGCTGGGTCCAGGAACAATCTGTCCGGTTGGCCGTGATTGCGTCTTCGGCCACATGGCAGCGGGTCAGCGCACACGCCGAACTCCGAACGCTGCCACTTCTGCAGTCACCGTTCCGGGCCCGGCGCCCTCTCATCTGTCAGACGGTTGCATTCTCTATACAACTTCGCCACGTGCCCATCTCCAGTTGCCCTGGGAGATCGTCCCGCGGAGGGATTCCTGAACGTCGCGCATCAACGCGAATCGGTGGTTTTGTCCAGGTCGCAGGTGGAAGGCAGCAGAACTTGTTATCGTCCGCTATTTGCGCAGGGGTTTCAAACCTGCGCGGACCTCTTCGGCAAATAATTGCGGCTGTTCCCATGCCGCAAAGTGTCCGCCCTTATCGAGCCTGTTGTAATAGATGAGGTTGTGATACGCGCGCTCTGTCCAGCTCCGCGGGGCCTGATAGTTCTCGCGGGGAAAGACGCTCACGGCAGCCGGGACCGACACATCGGCGGCACCTATGAAGTTGAAGTGAGACTCCCAATAAAAGCGCGCCGCGGAAACCCCCGTGTTCGTCAACCAGTAGAGGGTGATGTCGTCGAGGACGTCGTTCCGTGTCAGCTCGCCTGCGGATTCTCCATTGACTGGGCGCCCGAACACGGCCGAAGTCAGTGCTGCCGCCGGCTGAACATACCCGTCACCATGATCGAGAAGCCAGCTTGCCAGTCCAACGGGCGAGTCCGCCAGTCCGTAGAGCGTTTGCGGGCGTGTCCCCATCTCCAACGCGTAGGCGCGTCGTTTCCTGGCCGCACTGCTCAGCTGCTCGTAAGCGTGCTTCTCGTCGTCCGAAAGGCCGGCTGGTACCGGATCGCCGGCTTGAAGCGCCTTGGCAATCTCGGGTGGAACAGTCGCGGGGAAGTTGACGTGAATGCCCAGCAATTCCGGCGATGCCTGCCTCGCCATCACGTTTGCCACCACGCCACCGAGATCGCCGCCTTGCGCCGCAAATTGCGCGTATCCAAGGCGCTTCATCAGCACAACCCAGGCACGTGCAGTGCGCTCCGGACCCCAGCCGGTCTCCGTAGGTTTGCCGGAAAAGCCGTAGCCCGGCAAAGATGGAATGACCAGATGAAAAGCATCCGACGCGCTCGCGCCATATGCAGTGGGATTGGTCAGCGGATCGATGATCTTGAACTGCTCGATGACCGAACCGGGCCAGCCGTGCGTGACGATGAGCGGCATCGCGTTGTCATGTTTCGAGCGAACGTGGATGAAATGAATGTCCAGCCCATCGATTTCGGTCACAAAATTCGGCAGGGAGTTGAGTTTCGCCTCGACCTTGCGCCAGTCGTAATCGGTTGCCCAATGGCGCGCGAGTTCCTGAATCATCGCGAGCGGCACGCCTTGCGAGTCATCCGTGACCGTCTCGCGGTCAGGCCACCTCGTCGCCTTGATGCGTCTTCGCAAGTCGATGAGTTGCGCTTCAGGCACATGCACACGCAGTGGACGAATAGCGGTCGTGTCACCGCCCGTCGCCGGGGCAACTTCAGTGATCGCCTGATTCGTTTCCGCAAAAGCGAGCTGACTCAATGAGCCCGCGGCAAGGGTCGCCGCTGCCACGCCAATGAAGCGACGGCGCGACGGGGTTTGGGGAGGGATATCGTTTGGCATGCGAGTTCCTGATGGCAATAAGGCCAGGTTGTCGAAAGCAGCCAGGTTGCCGAAAAGATAGCAACGCCGCGTGCGGTGGAGCAGAACTGACTCCGCCGCCCTGGCAGCACGCTTGCCGAAGAAGGATTCCGGCAGCCGCGCGCAGCGTCAATCGTGGGCAATACTTGACCTCACTGGCGCGCTCGATCCAATCAATCGCCACCCAATCGCGCGAGCCATTGGAGACATCCTCGATGCAGAGCACGCCCGGTATGCTCGTATTGGAACGCGCGAATGTATCTCGCCTGTTTCCAGGAAAGACGATTTGTGCAAGCGCGTGTATCAAACCACCCAGCAGATACATTGCTATACAAAGAAAAACCGTGTTAGCGCATGCAGCGGATCGCCCCTCCTCGTATGGGTGCCACATCGCACTTGAGCGGATAGGCAGGTCTGACGGCATAGAGAGTGCAGCGCGTGATACTTCGGCAATGAACTGCATCTAGCCGCCACGATCATCCGAACCGGAAGCCAGAGCGGGCTCGGTCTGGCTCCATCCGCCGCCCAACGATCGATACAACGCCACGGCGGCAAGTGCATGCTCCCGCTTCGCCTGGTTCAGTTGCTCCGAATCCTGCAGATAGGCTTGCTGCGCCGTCAGAACATCGAGGAAATCGGTTGCACCGCCTTTGTACAGCTGGTTCGCAAGCTTCAGCGACTGGTCAGAGGCCCCGAGTGCATCGGTCAAACGTTGCGTTGCTTCCGTCGTGCTGACCAGGTCGCTGCGTGTGTCCTCGACTTCCTTGAGCGCCTGAAGCATGGTCTGCTGCAGGTTCAGTTGCGATTCGAGCATCTTGCTCTCGCTTTGCTGGATCTCAGCGGTAATCCGGCCGGCGTTGAAGATCGGGCTGGTGGCGCCGAGCGCCGCGTTAAAGAGGTTGTCGGTCAACGTCGGCATGCCAAGATACGACGCCGCGAGCAGGCCGTCAGTGAGATTCAACCGGAACTTCGGATAGCGATCCGCCCGCGAGACGCCGACTTCCGCCGCCCGCTGTTCAACCGTGGCGTAGGCAGCCAGGACGTCCGGGCGGCGCAGCAACGCCTCCGATGGCAAGGTCTGCGGCGCTGTGTCTGTCGGGATGGGAATGGGGCCTGGCGTCCCCAGCAACAGCTTGTCGACCGATTCCGGCGTGCGGCCCGAATACACCGCGATCAGGCTCAACTGGTGCTGAATCGTCGACTGGGTGGGTGCGAGTCGGGCCTGCAACTCGCTCAACTGGTTTTGCGCGCGAGCCACGTCCAGCTGAGTCGACAAACCGTACTTGAGACGCTCCTGCGTGAGTTGCAAGGCACGCTGACGGATCACGACGTTGTTCTGGAGGATCTTCAACTCCGTTTGCGCCCAGCGCAGATCGACATAGGCCGACGCCGTATTGGCCGCAAGTGCGAGCCTGAGTTCATCCGTCGTATGCTGCTGCCCTACCAGTTGTGCCTGGGATGCGAGCAGTTCCAGCCGCTCTCCGCCAAATACGTCCGGCGTCCAGCTCAGTGCGAGGCCGACTCCCGCCTGCCGGACGTACCCCAGTGGCGGCGGCGTGTTGATCTGGCTGTTCGACGCTGTGGCGGTCGCGTCGAGTTGCGGAAGAAGCGCTGCGTGCTTTTGCGTCGTGATCGACTGTGCCTGCTTGACACGTTCGACCGCGGCCTGCAGATCCAGGTTGTCGGTCAGCACCGACGCCACCAGATCACGCAGCACCGGGTCGCCGAACTGCGACCACCAGGTCGTCGCATCGACGGCATCCTTCGGTGCTTCGACGCTCCACTCCACCGGCGCGACGGTCTTGACTGTGTCCGGCAGGTTCTGGTGCGTTGCGGGTTGGACCGCACAGGCTGCCATTGAAAGGCAGGCCATGATTTCGATAATGAGCTTTTTCATGATTGACCTCAGTGCGCATCCGGAGGAGGCGCAGCGTTAGAGATATGCTTGGCGAACGCGACACTGACGATTGCTACGAGGAAGCACAGCGACAGCACGTAGAAGGTGTCGGAATACGTCAGTACCAGCGCTTCGCGCAATACGAGCGAGTGCAGACTGGCGAGTCCCGATTGCGCCGCGTTCAGCGCATCACCGGCTACGGACTGCAGGTGCACGGTCTGGCCCGAGAGCATTGAGTCCACTTCCGGTCGCCCCACAGTGACGCTTTCATTGAGCCGCAGATAGTGAAAGTTCAACCGGTCGTTGAGCATCGTTGCGCTAACCGCGATGCCGATCGCGCCGCCGAGATTGCGCATCAGATTGAACAGCCCGCTTGCCGACTTCAGCCGCGATCGCGGCAGCGAGCCGAGCGCCATCGTCACGATCGGCGGGATGGAGAACTGCTGGCCGATACCGCGCAACGCCTGCGGCAGCAGCTATTGCTGCCAGCCCCAGTCGTGGGTCAACGGTACATACAGATAGCAGCCGAGCCCGAAGCACACGAGACCGAACAGCAGCATCAGGCGCATGTCGACATATTTGGATACCACTCCGTAGACGACGAGCGCGAGCATCTGGAATACGCCGACCGAGAGCAACGCCATGCCGATCTGTAGCGAGCTGAGTCCCCGCACGTCGCTCAGGAACTCCGGTGTGAGGAACACTGCAACAAAGATCCCAATGCCCGTGATAAAGGAAAGCAGACTGCCAATGCCAAAGTTCCTGACCAGCAATGCACGCAGATCGACGATGGGGTCCCTCGCCGTCAGCGCGTGCACGATGAAGAGAAACCCGCAGATCGCGGATATCCACGCACAGGCAACGATCACGTGGTCACCGAACCAGTTCTTGCGCGGCCCTTCTTCCAGCACATACTCCAGGCACCCCAGAAAGCCCGACATCAGAAGCATGCCGGGATAGTCGCCCTTCCTGAGCAGCGACAGGTCCGGCTTGTCGATATGGACATACTTCGGAACCAGCGCCGCAACGACAACGCCAGGCACAAGGTTCAGGTAGAACAGCCAGTGCCACGACCACTGATCGGTGATCCAGCCGCCGATCACGGGGCCCAGCGTCGGCGCCAGCGAGGCGAGCGCCCCGATGGTGGTCGATGCGATCAGCCGTTGCTTGCCCGGGAAGAGCACGAATGCCGTCGTGAACACCGTCGGAATCATGGCCGCGCCCAACGCACCCTGAAGGCCGCGAAACACGATGATCGAGTTGATGTCCCACGCCATGCCGCACAGCATGCTGGTGAGCGTGAAACCGACCGCTGACGCCACGAACAGCCAGCGCGTCGAGAACACTTTCGAGAGCCAGCCTGACATCGGGATCACGAGAATCTCCGCGATCAGGTAGGCGGTCTGGACCCACGACAGTTCGTCCTGACTGGCGGAAAGTCCGCCGCCAATATCCTTCAGTGAGGACGCGACGATCTGGATGTCCAGTGACGCCATGAAGAACCCCAGACACATGAGCGCGAATGCAAACACGCGCTGCCGCATGGGCTGTGAAGCTGGGTCGAGAGGGAGGGAGGTCGTCATGATGTTCGCCTTGAGTGCGCTCATTGACCGCTCGCGGTCTGCGCCGTTTTGTCGAGGTGCACCTTGACGGTTGCCGACAGGCCGGGACGCAGCACCGCTTCCATGCCGCTCGGCACATTCAGGCGGATCCGTACGGGAACGCGTTGCACGATTTTGGTGAAATTTCCCGTCGCGTTTTCCGGGGGCAGCACGCTGAAAGTCGCGCCGGTTGCGGGGGCAAGACTCTCGACATAGCCATGTACCGGTACACTCGATGCGTCGAGTTCGACATCCACCTTGTTGCCCACGCGCATCTTCTTCAACTGGTCTTCCTTGAAGTTCGCGTCCACCCACAAATCGGTAGAAGGCACCACGGTGAGGAGCGAGGCGCCGGTGTTGGCAAGCATGCCTACCCGACCGGTGCGATTGCCGATGTAGCCATCGACCGGCGAGCGGATCGTCGTGTATTCCACGTTGAGTTCAGCTACGCGCTGGGCTGCCAGTGCCGTGTTCACGCTAGCCTGCGCGTCGATAATCTGCGCGTCGAGCACCTCCAGTTCGCGCTTTGCGGCGAGTACCTGAGCATCGCTGCCCTGCACGGCTGCCTGCGCCTTCGAAAAGTCCGCGTTTGCGCGCTCGACGAGCTGATTCGACACAGCATCGTCCTTCACCAGTTCGCGATAACGGCTCTGGTCCTGCGCGGACCGCGTCAACTCTGCGGAGGACGCACGCTCTTCCGCCTCGTGCTGACTGATCACCGCGGTCTGGAGCACCCACTTCGCCTGGAGTTCCGCCACCGCCGCGCGCGCACCTTCGACTTCAGCCGTGGTCTGCGCGAGCTTTGCGTCGTAGTCGCGCGAATCGAGCCGGACCAATACCTGGCCCGCCTGAACGCGCTGGTTGTCCTGCACGAGGATGTCCGTGATGAAGCCGTCGACTTTCGGGGCCATCACCGTGACGTTTCCACTTACATAGGCGTCGTCGGTCGATTGCTCGAAGCGCAGCACGAAATACCAGTAACCCGCTGCGGCGGCCAGCACCACCGCGACGGCGCCGACAGCCAGTTTCATCCACGGGACGCGCGGCGTCTGGGTGCTTGCTGCTGCCGGCGGCGCGGGAATGACTGAAGCGGGCGTGGAGGGAGAAGTCGTCATGGTTTCACCTGTGCATATACACTAAAAAATGGAAGAACGGATTTGCTGCACGATCCAGCATCGAATGGTTGTTCAGGTTTTTGAAACGTCGCGCGTGATGCGGAACAGTTCGCGTCTAAGGTCTGCCGCCTGCTGGAGGCCAAACTTCTGTTCGAACTCGTCCTGGGCTGCGCGCCAATGCACCACGGCCTCGTGGAATTTCATACGTCCGCTACCGGTCAGAACCAGTTGCAGCCGCCGTTTGCCCGGTCCGCTCTGCCCGGTCCGCTCTGCCCGGTCCGCTCTGCCCGTCCGCGACAAAGCCGCGGCGCAACAGTGGGCTGAGTGTGCGAACCAGCGTGGTTCGGTCCATCACCATCGCGTGCGCCAGTTCAATCATCGTCAAACTGGGCTCTCGCCCCAGCGCAGCAATGATGCTGAACTGCGTGGGCGTGACGTCGACTTCCGACAGATGCCGCTCGTAAAGCGGCGAAATGTACCGCGCAGCCTGGCGGAGAGCGAAGCAATCGTCGTGTTCGGGTGATTTGATGTGCATACGCACAGAATAGAGTTGCCGACACCGGCAATCAATGCTCGCCAACGCATCTATTTATAACGGCGGCGAGAAGAATCGGGAGCCTGACGGGGCCGCGCCGGCCTCGTTGACGTCGGGACCCTGCGAGATCGGGCGAATCCTCAGACTTTAAGAGCGGGCGCCTTCGGCGTGTCTGTCACATCTTCAAAGAACGCCGCGGCATGCTCGACAAACACGCTCACCTTCGCCGGCAGCAGAGTTCGGGTGTTGTACGCGAGCCGGATTTCGATCGCGCCGTCGACGATTTCAAATTCATCGAGAATCGTTACGAGCCGCCCAGAGGACAGCTCTGCCTGCGCCAGCGCGGCCGGCACGACGCCGATGCCAAATCCTTCCAGCACCATTTCCTTGTTGAAAACGGCATTGTTCGAAGCGATGTCGAATTTCAGCGGAATGGCCAGTTCTTCCTCTCCCAAACCAAAGGTCAAAACGGGCTTGCGAAGTGACGGCGATATGGCCACGAACGTATGTTCCGCCAGTTCTGACGGATGTCTGGGCTGCGAACGAGCTTTCAGGTAAGCCGGGGAAGTGACGATGGCGAGGGGCATGCGTTCCAGAAGCCGTGTGACCGTCGTGTCGCTGCTCAACATGAAGGGCAGCACTACCCCTAAGCCGGACGAGCCGGAACCAAACAGGTAGTACGATGCGTAGCCATATAGCCAGCCGATGCCGAAGTGAACCATGAAGGCCGATCTGATTGAGCGTTACGCGGCGAATCTGTACGGCGTGCTGTCGTGCTTTGACCGAATCCTGATCACGGGCACGCTGCCTGGCGCGTGCTACGCAGCGGGCATGACGAGTTTTCTGAACGCCAACGGCATTCGCCTATTCGACTACGCCAGGTTCGCCGAACCGCTGCGCGAACGCATCCGTGTGCGCGCGCAAGAGGTCTGCGCTGCCGCCGGCATCGAGATTGAGCACGTCAACAAGAGCCACATCCGCAAGGAAGATCTGGTGGCACGCGTGCTGCAGGGGCGTGGCGATGCACCCGGGCTGGTGCACGTCATCTCGGCGATGGAGGCCTGCCCGAGCTACAAGCCGTGGCACGACAAGAGCAGCGGCAAGACCTACCTGCGCCCCGAGACGGGCAAGTGTCTGCACTACTACTTCTACTTCATCGATGACGAACTCGGGCTGTGCTACCTCAGGGTCCCGACCTGGGCACCGTTCGGCTTGCAGTTCTACTGCAATGGCCACGGCGCCGTGGCCCGTGCGCTCAAGCGCGAGGGCATCGGGTTCGTGCAGGCCGACAACGCCTTTTTGCGCATTGCCGATATGGACCGTGCACAGGCCATCGCCGACGCGCTGAGCCCCGATATGCTGCATGAGCGACTGGACCGCTACGCGCAGTGGCTGTGCCCGGTGCTCGACGTGTTCGGCCAGACCTACCACTGGAGCCTGCGGCAGGCCGAGTATTCCACTGACCTGATGTTCCGCAGCCAACAGACGCTGGTGCCGCTGTACGACGTGCTGTCGCGTCAGGCGGTGCTGGCCGCGCACGCCGGGAAAGTAGCCGGCTTCCTGGGCAAGAAGGTCACGCCGCAATTGGCGCAGGAGATCGGCTCGCGGCTGTCCACCCGCATCGAGGGACGCTGCATCAAGCACCATATGGGCGTTGCCAGCGTCAAGGTTTACGACAAGTTCTCCCATGTGTTGCGGATAGAAACCACCATCAACGACGTGAGCTTCTTCAAACACCACCGCAAGGTGGAACACAGGAATGGCCAAAGCACCTACGAACTCGCAGCGTTGAGGAAAACCATCTACAGCCTGTTCGACCTGCGCGAGATCATGCTGGGCTGCAACCAGCGCTACCTCGCGTTTTTGTCGAGTCTGGATGACCCCAGCGCAGGTGAGCGCGACCTTCAACGTTTGAGCCAGTCCCGCGTGGGCAGTAATGAGCGCAGGGTCAAAGGACTCAACTTCTTCAACGGCGGCGAGCAAGCACTGCTGCGTGCCTTGCAGCGCGGCGAGTTCAACGTGCATGGCCTGCGCCGTGCCGATCTGGCCAGGCATGTGGACATGAGCGCCCCGGTGCTGTCCCGACAGCTCTCGCGACTGCGCACACTCGGCTTGATCAAGAAGGTGGCCCATACCTACCGCTACTACCTCACGCGTCTGGGCCGCGCCGCCATCGCTGCTGCCTGTTCTCTCACCCGTTTCAACATCGTTCCAATTCTGGCCGCAGCACACTGAAGTCTTCTCACAAATCGCGAAGACTTAACTTTTTAGTTACTAAATCGTAGCCGTCCGCGACCAGATCGACTGGTCGCTCGGTCAGTGTCACGTCGAGACTCACTTTCGGATACTTGCGCTTGAAGGTCGAGATCAACGGCACGAGCCGGTTCACGGTCGCAGTCGTGTGGGCGACAAGCCGAAGTACACCGCTTGGCTCGCGCGTCTGCATCGAAGCATCCGCTTCCAGCGTCTCGAGATCGTCGAGAATCCGGGCGCAGCCTTGATAGAAGTGTTCGGCCGCTTCCGTCAAGGAGACCTGCCGTGTGGTCCGGTTAAATAGACGGCTGCCCAGACGCCGCTCGAGCCCTGCAATAGCCCGCGACACGACCGGGGTGGCGACGCCCAGCATGTCCGCGGCGCGCGTAAAGCTTTTCGCTTCGACGACCGAGCGAAAGACGCGCAAACTCTCGAGATAATCCATATAGCACCTTCGACAGGCTCATGAGTGATCGGATCGCCCGCGCGCCGATCCATGCATTCGGTCCTGGCGCTTTCCCTGTTCCGGATCGCCGTTTCCTCAACTACTCCTGGATTGCGGCAATGGTGCGTGACCGTATCTGAACATGCCTCAGAGTACGCGGTTCTTTTCGTGCGGTGGAATAACGCACCTGGTTATTTTGTAAATGGACAGTTGTATGACGCGGAGAAGCAGAATATTGCAACTGTGCCTGCCGATCGCCATGCCTCGACAAATCCGACAACGGGTCGCATCGCTTCGCCCGCGTTCAGTGCGCGGCGGTCGCCGATGCGTCCGCGCCACCCGAGCCCGCACGTTCAGGTTTCGTGATCTGGAAGAGTGCGATCAACAACACAAAGATGCCGGCCGCACATAGGAGAGGTTGTTTGCGCCGAACTGTGCCGCCTGCTGCGTGATCGACTGGTTCACCGCGCCGTAGGCCTGCTGCCGCTATCTCCTACGATGGTCATGCGCCTGCACAGCATGCCTGGGCCTGGATGTCACCACCGTTCTGACAGGACAAACGCGTGAGCCTGGCAGAGCGTGTTCGAATCCTTTAGAGCGCGATGCCGGCTTAGCCTGGTTAGGGACGCGCGAGCGAGGCCGAGGTGTCCTGATAGGCAACAGGCCCGCCATCGTGGCCGAAGCGCCACGGCGAGCCTGTTTTTAAATGTGGGCGCGCAGGGGTGCCACGCGCTCCTATGGCAATGCCCGGCAACGCGTTGAGTCGCCAGCCATTCGCCAACGTCGGCTTATTGACCGAAGAAAACCGGCTTGATACCGCTGGTGCTTGCGAGACGGCCAGTCTGCGACGATCCACCGACCGCAGGGCCGTAGCCGCTATCTTGCCCAGCAACAGCCGCTTGCCCGGTGGGGACATTCGCCGGGAAATCAACCGTGTTCGCGTTCGCCGGATTGAAGCCAGCCTTTTCGAGCTGGACGATCTCGTCCTGCACCTGTTGACGTGTCACGGGGCCGTTCGACTGTGCAAACGAAGCGACCGGTGCGGCGAGAACGAGAGCGAGGGCAACAGCCTTGACGTGCGATTTCATGATTACCACCTCCAGAGATTGTTTTGTAAGGCGTCTGCAAACACGTTTGCCTGCAGTCGTTGGAGCGAGTCTAGGAGGGGGTAAATCCGGGGTAAATACCTCATTTCTCAATTCACTATTGCCGCCAGCGTGACAATGGAGACGACATTCCGTTGCCGCCCCGGTGATTGGGCACGTCGACCCTCCCGCTCACAATGGCGCGATTGCTCTTTGATGTCGGTATTACGTCCTGCACCCGACCACGGCGCCGGCGAGAGAAACGTTCAGGTTGGGCCGAAAACACTTCCGGCCCAACGTCTCTGCTTCGTTGCCCGCCGCCGGCATACAGACGCTCCAGTGAAGCAGGACGTGTCGTACCCGGGCGAAACGGGCAGAGTCAAAACATTCCCGGGTATCAGGAAGCCAGGTCGGGCGGTAGTTTCCCGCCGTTTGCGGCAAGCGCCTGCATCACCTGCTTGTGCAACCAGATGTTCATGCTGGCCGAGTCGTTCATGTCGCCGGAGTAATTCAGTTCCTGTGCGAGTTGTTTGCGATGCTCCAGGCTGCTGTCGACACCCAACGCCTTCATCGTATCGACGATCGACGTGCGCCAGTTCAACGTCTGACCGCTGTCGCTCACAAACTGGTCCATGACGGCCGCAACGTCGACGTCTGCAAGCGGTGCTGCAGTCGCTGCGGGGGAAGCCGCTTGTGCAACGGCTGGGTCCGGCGTCGGCTCGACAGCGGGCGCTGCCTCATCTGGCTTCGCCTTGCCGAAAAGCTTGTTCACGATAGTTCCGAAAATGCTCACTTGATCCTCCTTGGGGATGGGCACCCGCACAGCCAGCGCAACGCACCTCCTATGCCGGTGCCTTAAGTATGATAGGTCAACTGCGCAGCGCGAAGAATGTTTGACAAATAGTGTCAAATGGGAGTGAATGTCGTTGCGCACCCATCATCATGAAAATGACTCGTTACAATTTTTTGTCATCCTTATCATTTTCAATCTGAACGTCGAATGCGACGGTTGAGCAATCGCGCAGGAGCAGTTTCAAACCTTGTTCGACACGTGTTCTTCCGTGCTGGTCCTTAAAACACCTGACGGAGTTTTCGGTTGGCTTCGGAAGTCACCGTTCATGCTAGGATTTTCCAGAACGCGTACCTTGGCACCTATGTCGCGTCATGTTTTTCGAATTGGGTACGCGAAGGAAGCAGCTGAAGGCATGTGAACGGGCGTCTATCGCAGACATCCGCGCTCCGCTACAGCGGAGCGTTATTCGAGAGTCGGAGCGGGTTGGTCAACACATATCGAACTCCCCCGACCATGATCGAGGATTCATCGCATTCGAAGCCGCGCGCGGCGGATTCCGTGCCCATGTAGAGGGAGGCCAGCATGTGGGAGATGATCGAACACGAAGGCTTTGAAATCTGGGTGCTGCCGATCCTCGCATATGGGCCGTCTGCGCCTGACGCGCTCTATCACTACTCTGGGTACTTATGCCGTCATGGTACAGACGCTCACGTTTTGGGCCAAAGCACGCGCTTCTACGAACTCGTTTCGACATTTCAGAGCGAGGACGAAGCCCGCGACGCCGGGTATCGAGAGGGGCGACGTCAAGTTGACAAGCTTGTCGCCGCCGTCGCATCGCACGTCGAGAAAGGCTGACTTCATAGCCCCCTCACCTTGCTCGCATTCTGCGCGTGATGACGCGACCCGCGTCGCGGTGCCGTCGCCGTTCTGCATAGAGCTGTCGATGTGCAAGCCACCGACGAACGGGACATCAGGGCCGTACACGCCAGGAGTCGGGCGGCGGATTCAATGAGTTGGCAAGCGTGACGTTGTTGCCGCGTCCTTCGTTCGCGTCGTACCTGAACCTGGTGGCACAGGCCGCAACAGTATGATGCTCGACGCCTGCCCTGCATCGCACCTGCCGGTTCGTGAAATAGCGGCAGAGAACGAAACAGGGCGAGCAATGGAATTTCAATCGGCGGGATTCGTTAACAACCGGGTCGGACTGGATCATCGTGGACAGAAAACCTCAACAGATTGATCGCTCCGACAGAGGGCTTTCGTCGGCGTGTTGCCGCCACGATCCCTGGCACCTGAGCTGCGCATGACAAGTTGTCGCCGTTCGATGAGAGGGTTACATTGTTTTCGCGGCTGCACACTCAAATTGTCGTGTAATCGTCTGAATAAAGCGTGTTGAATGGTCAGGCGAAAGAATTCGGAGAATGCTGCAATGTCCAAACGTGCCGAGCTACCGAAATCGGGTGCCGCTGACCCGGATACAGGCGTCAATCTTGCAGTCGATCCGGCGTTGGACACATCGCCTGCGCAGTTCGGACGGCTCGCGCTTTGGGTCGCCTCAGCAAGCGCACTGGCGGTCGGGGTTATGGGGACAGCCGCGTACGGCATCTGGTTCAACCACGACCAGCGTATCTATATCGAGGCGTTGGCGAGCGCGCGACAGGCGCTCCGGATGAGTGTCGCAACGTCCGCAACGCACCAGGCGCCCTCTTCTGACCCCGTGACGCAATCATCACCGCTTCCTGCGCTCGAAACCACGGTTGTCAGCGCTCAGGCCACCCTGCCCGCTTCTTCTGCTCTGTCCGATCAAGGCTCTGCACCTTCTACAGATTCTGCTGCAGCGCAAATGACGACGGCACGGCCTGGTCTGGTGAACTGTGCCAGCCCACAAACCCGACGCCGTTCGACGTCGCCGGTCAGGCCGAACAGCAGAGAATCGAGCCGCACGAGCTCGGCCTTTTATCACGTAAGCTATCGGCATGGCACCGGAAGCCAGCGGGACACCTACGCCCACTGATGATCGACATCGCCCGCGGCATGGCGGCGACAAGCGCGCCCTTCCCATGCGCATCAAGCCGGGGCCAGCGACGATGGCCGGCGCGTCGTTGGCTTGTCTCCTGATTGGGCTTGCATTGCTCGCGTTGCAAGTCAAGGCCATCTATTCTGACCATCTAAAGCAGGAATATATTGGACTCGTTCTCGACGCGATAGAACGCGCGGAAAATGCGCGGAATTCGCTCGGCGTCCTGCAGCGAACGGCCGATGATAATGACACCCAGTCGGAAGGCTATCGACACGCTCGTATCGACCTCGCTGCCCGCGTTGCGACGCTCGCTGCCCTGGTGGATGCGAGCCCGTCCCCTGCACCGCAGATCCCTCGATCCGCGCTTTCGCCCGACGCAAATCCTGATGATACGAAGGTGCTGCTCGACACGGCATCCGCGTATTGGCGTGGGCAGCGCGATCGCGACAGCGCCGATACGCGCACACGTATCCGTCGCATCGCGGACACGCTAATCGTTCTGTCTGCGCTCGTGTTCGGCCTGCTGACCACCGCGCTCGTGATGTATGCAAAGCGCACCCGGCAACTGGCAGGCGAGTCGCACGAATTCGAACACGCCGCGCTGCACGATGCGATGACCGGTCTGCCGAACCGGCGGAAATTGCTTGCCACGCTCGAAGAAAGCGCGGCACGGCCGTTTGACGGTCAAACGCCCTCGCGAATCGCCGTGCTCTATATCGATCTGGACGAGTTCAAACGAGTCAATGACTCGTTCGGTCATCGCGTCGGCGATGAATTTCTGATCGCTGTTGCCAGTCGCTTTCGTCAATCGGTTCGCCTGGTCGACGTCGTGGCACGGATCGGTGGCGACGAGTTTGCCGTGTTGGTCCGTGAGTTTTCGACTGACGCCGAACTAGGTGCAATTGCGCAACGTCTCATCGCCTGCGTGACGCAGACAGACGAACAGTTGGGGATTGGACTTGTCAGGGCCAGCATCGGCATCGCGAGTTTTCCCGATCCCGTCGCAGACTACCGTCGCCTCGTCGCCACGGCCGACGAAACGATGTATCGAGTAAAACGGAACGGCAAGAACGGTTATGCGTTCGCGACACGGGCGAGCTGGTAGAAGCAGTCCTGTCAGCAGGAGCGTCGAAACAGTGCACGGCCGGCACGATACAGGCATGCCTTGACGTCGCGGACATCCTGATCGCTGATCTTCACGATAGCCGTGTACGGCATGGCCGGATACAGGTATTCGCTGTGCCTGCCTCTGCCTTCCTTGACCACGCGATTCACAGGCAAGGTGTCCGCTCAGCGACGACTTTCCTGCTCCGTCGCGGAGGCCTGTCCCGTCTCAACCTCGATGCGATTTCGCCCGGCAAGCTTCGCCCGATAAAGCAGCCCATCGGCGCGCTTCAGCAACGACGAGACGTCAGGCGAGTCCGCGCGCGCCGCAAACGCAATGCCGAAGCTGGCGGTTATCGTAAAGTCCCAGGCCTGCCCGTCGGTCACCTTCGTCCGCGAAAGTTTTTCTTGCAGCCGGTGCGCCGTGCTGACCGCCTGCGCGCGATCCAGCACTTCCATCAGCACGGCGAATTCCTCACCGCCGATACGCGCGACGATGTCTTCCTTGCGCCACGTCTTGCGACACAGATCGGCCACGGCCTGCAATGCGTAGTCGCCTGCTGCGTGTCCGTAGGTGTCGTTGATCTGTTTGAAATGATCGATGTCGAACATGATGAGCGCCAGTTCCGGCTCACGCGCGTCGCGCTTCAGGCACGTCGCTCGCGCGCGCGCTTCAAACGCGCGACGATTCAGCAACTGGGTCAGCGAATCGGTTTCCGCCATCGTCCTGAGTTCGGCGATCAGGCGATGACGTTCCTGCTCGAGCCGGGTTCTCTCGATGTTGTTCGTCTTCAGGATCTGCACGGCGTTGAAGAGTTTCCCGATCTCGCCGCGATACACGTCCAACGGAACTTCTACGGCATGGTCGCCAGTCGCGAGCGCGCGGACGATGCGCGTCGCCTCCACGAACGGCCGGATCACCTGCTCGCGGAACAGCCATACCATCAGCAGCAGGCCGCCCATCAGAACGAGCGCGAGACTTCCGGTGCCGACCAGTAATGCCAGTTCGGTGTCCCGGTGCGAGCGCACCTCGGTTTCGGCAAGATCCAGTACTTCGTCGCGCAGGTCGACGATCGGCCTCATCAGTGGAACGTACTGCTCTGCAAAGAAGCCCGTCGAGAGGCCCGCCCCTTCAGGACGGCGCGCGAGTTCGCGCACCTTCGCAACGTAGGCGAGCCCGTCGCCAAAATACTGCCGCTCGACCTGGACAAAGGCTTTGCGGGCCGGCGCCGGATGATCCTGCACGCGCGGCAGCATCAGCGCGCGCAACTGGTCGATCCGGCCACGCGTCAGTTCGATGGCCAGTTGCTCGCGCTCAGTCAACGGGCGATGCGAAGCCAGTGCGGGAGTGAAGCGCGAGCCGAGCAACCCGGCCTGCTCGCGCAGCGTGGCGGCGAGCCGTGCGACCATCAGGCAGTTCAGCGAATCCGGGTCGCCCTTGACGATTTCGGCGGTACTTGCGTCCGTGACCGAGGAGAATTGCGGAATCACGTCGACCAAGCGGTCGACCGCTTCTTCCAGTTCGCGGTCGGTGCGCTGCGCAAGGGGCTTCTGGATGAGGCGGTCGATGTTCGCGCGGGCGGCGGCCAGGTCGGCCTGAGCCTGCTTTACCGTAACGAGTTTCCCGACGCATTGTGAACAGTCGCTGGCCGCGAGACGGTCGAGCAACTGCCGGAAACGGATGTCGCTATCACGGCGCGCATTGTGTAGCGCAGCCATACGTGCTTCGGGAATCGGCACGTCTTCTCCGAGCACCCCATTGGTGGGGCCGCGCTCAAAGGACACCTTTTCCGCGACAAGCAGCGCGCTGCGATAGGTCTGGAACGCCCGCAGGCCCTGATCGGCGTCGGCATAGGCATGCCACTGGTACGTCAGGAGCCAGCCGGACACCGCGAGAAGCGGAACGCAAAGCGCCGCTGCGATCACGCCGAAGCGCCGATCGATCGACATGGCTGATGAGACAGTTCTAAGCATCGAATCCAGGCACGGGTTATTCAGGCAGACCACTTCGTATCCGCATTTAACGGTACATCGGGAACAAACTTGAACGTGACACCCTCAGGTCGATACCCATTCCGCTGGAGCAGCCCCCTGATGAGGCGAAGCCGTCTGTCGAGGGGCGCCGTCCAGCAAGGCCCACGGCCGTGCCCCAGCGGCGAGCCGCCGTGCACACTTCGCGATAAACGGCGACGAAGACGACCATTATCCGCCCGGGAACCTGGGATCGACAGCGGCGGGCATGGGCCACCCATGGCGTCTCTGGGCGAGGCGTTATGGTATCGGACACAGGGTGAGGCCGCCCAGGATTTTTGCACTGTTCACTAGCGGGCGCACAACGATGACCTCGATTCGCTGGCTTTGGTCTGACGTTTGCGGGTCTAATGGGCTGTCAACTGCCATTAGTACCGGGAGCCGATTTTCAATCAGCGATTGATGACGGGCTGACCGGTCAAGCGGCAGTGACAGCCTGCGTCGACTCAAGGCTCGTGGCCCGGTGTCTCGCGGCCGGCGGGGACCCGCGCAAGAGCGGGCGGGTCTGTTCGGTTGTGTGATCATCGCGCATCGATCGAGATGCCGGCGAGCGTCACTTCGGACTTTAATGCTGCCCGGCGTTCAGCAGCATCCACATCCGTCGCGCCGGCGGGCCGGCCAGCAGCCGTGCGAATACCGCACCGCAACGCACACACGTGTAGTGCTGCTCGACTGTCGCGTCTTTGACGCCACCACTGCCATTGAGCGTCAGCGTGTCGTGCGGCTCGGCATGAGCGGGCTGCCCATAAAGATCCGCGCACGGCGTGCACGGTTGAATCCAGAGTTCCATTTTTTAGTCAGGACAGATGTGCTGCACCACCGGCCCAAGGCTCGCGAAACAGCTGTGTGGGAACACGATCATGAAAGCGGCCAGGACGGGTCAAGCCATTGCGCCCCGTCTGTTGTCGAAGCTTACGCCACCGAGCACACCTGCTGCCAGTGAATTCAGCGGAGAGCCTCGCTGTAAGGTCGTTGATCTCACGCCACGATATGATAATTTTCAAACCGTGAGGCACAATCTAACCCCGGATACTGACCGTGTCGGCCAACGGGCCGCGGCCCCGGGGTTGATCCGGAACGGGGCGGGTGTTCGATTTGAGCCGACAGCATGGCGGCACGAGCACCACCGGATGATCGATCCAGCCGGCCGCTGCCTGCACACGGAATGATGGCATTCTCCGAATTCAAGGCTTTTTCGACGGGTTTTCATGAAACGACAACGCCCGCAAGCGCCGAGTTTTCTCCGGGACCATTCCCATCCGGTCTGGCGGGACGTTGCCGTCACGTCGATGCCCGTTGCAATGCTATTCGCGGTGGTGATTGCGCTGGTCGTCTGGCTGGTGGATCCTGCTCCGCCGCGAACGATCACGATGAGCGCAGGGCCGCACGACAGTTCGTTCATGCAGACGGCCAACGAGTACAGGAAGATTCTCGCACGCAACGGCGTCACGCTGAAGGTGCTGGAATCCGATGGATCGGTGCAGAACCTGCAGCGGCTTCTCGATCCCAAGGCGCACGTCGATCTCGCACTGGTTCAAGGCGGCGTGTCGGAGGGGTTGGATACGTCTTCGCTCGTATCGCTCGGCAGCGTTTTCTATGTCCCTCTCGTGGTTTTTGTTCGCGGCAGGGACATTACCCAACTGTCGCAACTGGATGGCAAGCGAATTGCGGTCGGCCGCGAGGGCAGCGGCACGCGCATGCTGTCGCTCAGCCTGCTCGCGGCTAACGGCATCGAACCTGGCGGCGGGACCACGCTGTTGCCGCTCGACGGCCTGCAGGCCGCGACGGAACTGGTTGCCGGCAACGTCGACGCCGCCATGCTGAGCGGCGATTCCGCCACGCGTGCGCTGATGCTGCGACTGCTCGGCATTCCCGGCATCTCCGTGATGACTTTCACGGAAGCGGACGCTTATACGCGCCTCTTTCCTTATCTCGACGTGATCGAACTGCCGCGCGGTGTTCTCGATCTCCGAAGAAAGATACCGTCGGAGACAGTCCACCTGATCAGCCCGGTTGTCGAGATCGTGGCTCGGCCCAACCTGCATCCGGCGATATCGGACCTGCTCATCGAAGCGGCGCAGGAAGTCCATGGCATGCCGGGGCTGCTGCAACGCGCCGGACAGTTTCCCAATCCGCTCACGCGGGATTACCGCCTCAGCGACGATGCCGAGCGCTACTACAAGTCGGGGAAAAGCTTCCTTTACCGCAGCCTGCCCTTCTGGCTGGCAAGCGTCGCAGACCGCCTGCTGGTTCTTCTGCTGCCGATCGCGGTGCTGCTTTTCCCCGCGTTACGAATGATCCCCTTGCTGTATCGCTGGCGCGTGCGTTCGAGGATCTATCGATACTACGGGAAACTGATCGCCATCGAGCGCGCCGCATTACGTGGCACGGCCGAAGCAGAACGGCAGGCGCTCCATGCGGAACTCGACAGGATCGAAGAGTCGCTCAACACGTTGCGCATGCCGCTCGCTTACGCGGACGCTTTCTATGTGCTTCGCGAGCACGTTGGCTTCGTGCGCGCGCATCTGGATGAAGGGACGCACGCGGCAGGCACGCATCCACAATCCACGACGCGCGCCGTCTAGACAACGGCCGCCGCTATCGTGGCGAAAGGCACTGGCTCACACCGCGGCGACGCCGACGTAGTTTTCCGCCATCGCCGTGGCCGCGGCGCGCGATGTCGTGACGTGCTCCAGTTCGGCGACCTGAAGCTTCTGCTCGAAAGGCGAAGCGTCGTCGAGCCGGTGCATCATGCGCGTCATCCAGTACGAGAAATGCTCGGCGCGCCAGATTCGCTTCAACGCGGTTTCGCTATACCTCTCGAGCAGATCGCTGCGATTCTCGACGTAGAACGTGCGCAATGCCTCCGTCAACACCCGCACGTCGGCGACCGCCAGATTCAGGCCTTTGGCGCCAGTCGGCGGCACGATGTGTGCGGCGTCACCTGCGAGGAACAACCGTCCATGCTGCATCTTCGTCGACACGAAGCTGCGCATGCCAACGATGTTCTTCTGGAAGATCCTGCCTTCCACGACCTGCTGGCCGTCCGCCGAATCGACACGTGCATGCATCTCGGCCCAGATCCGGTCATCCGACCAGTTATCGACTGAATCCTTCGGGTCGCACTGAAAGTACATGCGCTGGACGTTCGGCGAGCGCGTGCTGACCAGCGCAAAACCACGTTCGTGCCGCGCGTAGATCAATTCGTCCGACGACGGCGGCCCTTCGCAAAGAATGCCGAACCAGCCGAACGGATAGACGCGTTCATAGTCGTCGCGCAAAGCCTGCGGAATCGCGGCACGCGACATGCCCTGCGATCCGTCACAACCAATCACGAAGTCGCATTGCAGTTCGCACGCTTCGCCTTCATGCCGATAGCGGATCGAGGGTGAATCGGTATCGATGCCATGCAGCGACGTGTCGGATACGCCGAACACCAGCGCCCCGCCGGCAGCGACGCGGGCGGCGACCAGATCCTTGATCACTTCATGCTGCGCATAGACCGTGATCGCGTGGCCGGTGAGCCCGCTCAGGTCGATGCGGCGCCGCTTGCCTTCGAACGCGAGTTCGAAGCCATGGTGCAGCGCACCTTCCGTCTGCATCCTGGCGCCCACGCCAGATTCGGTGAGGAGGTCCATCGTGCCCTGTTCAAGCACGCCGGCGCGAATGGTGGATTCGATTTGCTCGCGGCTACGGGATTCGAGTACGACCGACTCGATGCCGCGCAGATGAAGAAGATGGGAAAGAAGGAGGCCTGCCGGCCCGGCACCGATGATGCCAACCTGAGTGCGCATGAGTTGTCTCCTGAATGCGGCGATTAATCTGTGCGCCAGTGTGCCGACCCTCTGGCGTATCGTGCAATCCGATATCGCGCATAAGTACTATCTGGATTCAAGATAAAGGTACTCACCGGACGGAGACCAGGTTTTGAACGCTCACGCTTATGAAGCTGATCGGCGCGCGCAAACGGACTCTTTTTTTTCGGTGAAGATCGCGCTGAACGGCACCGAGTGCCCTTGCCCCGTGACATCGCATTCGTCGGGGGTTCGCGCGTTCGAAATGGCATCGTCCACATTCCGTCGCAGCATTAAAATCGCGCTACACGTCCCGGACCCATGGCGATTGGCCGGGTCAATGCTGACCTCATCTGGAGAGTAACCTCATGCGACAAGCGATCCGCCACATGACTGTGGAAGCGCCCGGACGCGGGCTCGTGGAGATCACCTCGAATGTGCGCCGATTCGTGAGCGAACAGTTGATGCAGACCGGGCTCCTGACACTGTTCTGCCGGCACACATCCGCGTCGCTGCTGATTCAGGAGAACGCCGACCCGTCCGTACGGCGCGACCTGGAAGCGTATTTTGCGACGCTTGCGCCGGAAGATCCCGAGCGTTACGAGCACGACACCGAAGGCGCCGACGATATGCCCGCCCACCTTCGTACTGCGCTCACGCAGGTGCAACTCTCGGTGCCGGTCGAACGCGGGCAAATGGTGCTCGGCACCTGGCAGGGCATCTATCTGTTCGAGCATCGGCGTGGAACGCAACGGCGCGATGTTGTCCTGCACCTGATCGGAGAGTGAAGCCAGGTCCGCACGAGTTGCAGCGCATCGATGTGCCCGGGTTCGCGATATGTCCTTGTAGTCATCCACACTGAAGCTGGCAGAGAGTTTCCTGCTCAACTAAGCTTACCGATACCGCTTTGTACCGTTGAAAAAGGGGGGTAGACGTGATGAGCAACCCAGCCGAACTTCAGGCCACTGTCGAGGCCTTGACTCAACCCGGCAAAGGTCTTCTCGCCGCCGACGAAAGCGGTCCGACAATAGCCAGACGTTTCGAGTCGGTCGGCATCGAATCCAGCGAGGAGAACCGGCGCGCGTGGCGCAGCCTGCTGCTCTCCACGCCGCGACTCGGTGAATTCATCTGCGGCGTGATTCTCTACGAGGAAACCCTGGGCCAACGCTCGAACGACGCAGAGGCATTGCCCGCACTGGCCACCCGGCAGCATATTGTCCCGGGTATCAAGGTGGACCAGGGAAAGATCGCGCTCGCGCACGCCCCTGGCGATGAAATCACGGAGGGTCTCGACGGACTGGCGAAACGCCTCGATGGATACCGCCGGCAAGGCGCCCGCTTTGCAAAGTGGCGCGCGGTCTACCACATCTCCGACCAATTACCGGGACGGCTCGCGATCGAAGCCAATGCCGACGCTCTCGCCCGCTACGCCGCGATCTGCCAGGATGCGGGCGTGGTGCCGATCGTCGAGCCCGAAGTACTGATGGATGGCGACCACACGATTGAACGTTGCGTGGAAGTCACCGAGTCCGTCCTGCACGAAGTTTTTCACGCATTGCGTCGACACGCTGTGATCCTTGAACACATGCTGCTTAAACCCAGCATGGTGCTCGCTGGAGCAGGGCACGCGCAGCAGGCGCCCGCCGATGAAATCGCCCTGCAAACCGTCCGCACGCTCAAACGCACCGTGCCGGCGGCGGTTCCCGGCATTGTCTTTCTGTCCGGCGGACAGACGCCCGAAGAGGCAACCGCCAATCTCGACGCAATGAACCGGATCGGCCCTCTGCCCTGGCGACTCAGCTTCTCTTACGGCCGGGCCTTGCAGGAGCCGCCGCTCGCAGCATGGAAAGGACTCGCAGCCAATGTGGAGGCCGCGCAGAAAGCATTGCTCAAACGCGCGCAACTGAACAGCGCCGCCTGCTTCGGACTGTACGATCCGGCTCTGGAGCAAGGCGCCTGAAAGAACGCCGCCCTTCGGATTCATCCGGCGGCATCGCCGATATCCGCCCGCAGCCTTTGCGCCGCCGGCCCCAATGCCGCGGCAATGTGCGGGTCGAACGTCCAGTGCCCGGCCGCGTCGACGATCTGCAACTCGGCGCGCGGCCACGCGTCGGCCAGCGCTTTCGCCTGATCGGCAGGACACACCATGTCGAAGCGGCCGTGCACGATATGGCAGGGCAATTGCGCAAAACGCTCCACACATGCCAGCAACGGTGGCGGAGGCAATTCGTCGGCCATATAGTGCCGTTCGAGCAATGCCATTGCGATCGCGGCCCGCGACGACTCTTCCTCGCTGTGCGCCTCGGTCTCCGGCCCGGACGCGTCATGGCTGACGCGCGATAGCGTCGCTTCGTAATCGCGCCATGCACGTGCCAGCGCCGTGCTGGCCGTGTCGAAGCGGGCGAGCGGCGCCGCAGTCATGTCCAGCAGTTCGTGCGCGTTCGATGGACGCCGGCCCGCCGCGCGTTCGATGGCGTCGAGAAACGTGTTGTGCACGTCGGGATAAACGCGCCGGACGTCCCACAGGAACCAGTCGGTGTCTTCGCTGCGGGCGAGATAAACGCCCCGTAGCAAAAAACCCAGACAGCGCGACGGATGTGCTGCGCCGTAAGCAAGCGCGAGCGTCGTGCCCCACGATCCGCCGAAGACCGCCCAGCGCTCGATACCCAGCCGCTCGCGCAACTTCTCGGTGTCACCGACGAGGTCCGCCAGCCCGTTGTTGCGTAGTTCGCCAAACGGGGTCGAGCGGCCGCATCCGCGCTGATCGAAGAATACGATGTGCCACTGCCGGGCATCCAGAAAGTCTGCCCACTGCAGGTTCATCGCGCCGCCCGGGCCGCCGTGCAGAACGACGATCGCCGGCGCGTCCGGGTTGCCCTGGCTTCGCCAGTAGATCGAGTGCCCGGCGCCGACGTCGAGCATGCCGTCACGAAAGTCGTCGTGAGCATCCATCAGGACTTCGCCTCCTGTTGCGGTAAGCAGGCTGTCTCAGCCAGATTGGTGCAATGTCACGTTTCGCGCTTGCTGTGATAGTGCCGATGCGCCTTCGCACGATTCCCGCACGACGACATCGAGCACCATCTTCGATTCGCGCTCTTGCTGTCGTCGATAAAGAGCCATCGGCAGCGGCCGTTGGCGCAGCATTTCAGTCTGGCGAGCCGCGGACCGCCCAGCAGGTCCGCCGCCGACCACAGCACCGGACTCAGCAGGCGTTCGATGTCGACACGCCCGTGCCCGATCGCCCACATGAATCTGCCGTCCGCCATCACCAGTTCGGAGCGGCTCGCGGCGCGTGCGAAAAACGCTTTCAACGCAGCCACGTCCCGCGCCGCCGCACCGCCTCCTTTCGCGCTGACCAGTAGCAAGCGATAGAGCGTCTCGCGAAGCGCGCATGCCGACGAAAATGCGTTGCCTGCCGCGCTTTCGTCGCTGGCATATGCCTCCCGGAACACGCTTATCAGCTCCAGCGGGATTGCGCCAGATTGCTCGCACCACGCGAGCACATCGTCGAGTGTACTGAGGCTTTCCGTAGGCTCGTCTTCGCCGCGCCAGTAGCGCGTGTTTGCAAAATCAAGACTGAGCGTTTCCGAAGGCCCCGGAACCAGAAAGCTTTTATCTGTTTTTCGAGCAGTAACCATACTTCATTCTACCTAACCGTCATGACGGTTGACAGAGCGCTGTAGTGCGTCCTAACCTGACTACCACGATCGTCAGGCTTGTGTGATCCCGACAACTTTGACTGGAGACGTCATCGTGATCGACCATCTTTCCATCGGCGTCGCCGATCTGCCGAAAACACGTGCGTTTTACGATGCCACGCTCGGCGCGCTCGGCTACGAACGTCTCAGTGACGCAGACGACGCCATTGCGTACGGCCCCGATACGCCCGTCCTCTGGCTGGTCAAGGCGCCCCATCCCGTCGCGCCCGATCCGGAATCCGGCCTCCATCTGTGCTTCAAGGCAAACGATCGCGCCTCAGTCGACGCGTTCCATCGCGCAGCTCTCGGCGCTGGCGGGGCCGACAATGGGCCACCCGGGCCGCGGCCGGCATACGGGCCGACTTACTACGCCGCATTCGTGACCGATCCGGACGGATACCGGATCGAAGCCGTCTGCTACGCGTGACACCTCGGGCCGGCCTTGTAATATTCCGGTCCTTGCGGGACACTTGCCAGCTTCTCTTTCCGACGCCGATCAGACCGGGCCCGCGCGGCCGAACAGGCTCGCCAGGACTCGCGTGCGCAAGTGGCGTCGTTCATTTCACCGTGGAGCACGCATGACTGGTGTTGGTCTTTTTCTCACGGCTGCGGGCGTTGGTCTCGCGGTTGCCGCCCCTGTCGGTCCGATGGGCATGCTGTGCATCCGGCGCACGCTGGCCGAGGGACCGCGCGCCGGGCTTGCAATCGGCTTCGGCATTGCCTGCGGCGACGCGCTCTATGGACTCGTCGCCGCGTTGGGCATGGTCAGCGTGTCGCAGTTCATGCTCGCGTACGACAGGCCGCTGCATCTCGTAGCCGGCCTCTTCCTGCTGTATCTCGGCGTTCGCACGTTCATGCAGAAGCCGGCGACCGACGCGGCGGCCACCAATGGCGCCGCAACCGGCACGGTGCGGACCTACGCAAGCGCACTGCTGCTCACGCTGACGAATCCGCAGACCATCATCATGTTCGCCGCGCTGTTCGCAACGCTTGCGCCGCGCGGGGCCTTTTCGACGGGCATCGCGCTGACCACGGTATCCGGCGTCTTCAGCGGCTCGATCGCGTGGTGGTGCTTTCTGGTCACGGTGGTATCGGGTGCCCGCCATGCGCTCGGCGCGAAGCTTCGCCATCTGATCGACCGTGTCGCGGGCCTCGCGCTGGCGGCATTCGGCGCGGCTGAAATCCGGCGCGCGATCTAAACGGCGCACGCCGCTGCCGGGGCGCCGCCTTCCTGGCGGCCGTCCCAGCTTCAGTTCAAGGCAGCGCCGGATTGAACGAAAACTGCTCGATATTGGGACCTCTGGTAACAACGGCCGTACGCTCCGGGATTTCCTCCCAGGCGCCCTGCAGGTCAACGAGCGGCTCCGACAGTACAAGGTAAGCATCGTCGCCGACGGCCTTCATGCGCGGGTCTTCTGGATACAACTCACGTAGATGTCGAATCGACGTGCTATGAAACAGCGAGCGCGACTGGGACTCGCTCGAATAACGCGCTGCCACGATCTGCTCGCCGTCCGTCGCGCACACGGTCATGTTCAGCGGATGTTCCACGCCCCGTCGCCGGGCCGTCTCTTCGATCATGCCGGCCATTCGTTCGAGCGCCAGCACCGGTGCGATTTCGAGGCCAAAGGTCAACGCCAGAAAGAACATCACTTCCGAATCGGTCGAACCTTCGATCGACGGAAACAGATCAGGATCGATCGCCAGCATCAGGTCGCGTCGGACACTCGGGTAATGACGGATCAACCCGTTATGCATGAAGAGCCAGCGCCCGTAGCGAAACGGATGGCAGTTGGTTTCCTGCGCGGGCGTATCCGTTGCGGCGCGAATGTGTGCGACGAAGAGCGGCGCCTTGATCGCACGCGCGGCTTCGCGCAGATTGCGGTCGCTCCACGCGGGTTGGATGCACCGGTAGCGGAACGGAATATCCGTAGGATGGCCGTACCAGCCCACGCCGAAGCCATCGCCGTTGGTCGTCGTGTGGCCCATACGTGAATGCAGGCTCTGGTCGATCAGCGAATGATCGGCGCGAAACAGCACTGCTTCGAGTTGAATGGGGTTTCCTGTGTAAGCCAGCCAGCGACACATGATCCGTCTCCTCTGATACACCTCTCGCAACGGCCTTTACCTCACCGTATCTGGGCAATCGGCGTCAGAAACTCCTGAAGGCCCGTCAGCATGATCTGCACGCCGATGCAGAGCAGCAGGAACGACGATACTCGCATGGCGACCTTTGTGCCATCGACCCCAAGATAACGCGCGAAGTACGATGCGCGGCTGTAGACAAGGTAGACCACGACTGCGATCAGTACTGAAATGGCGATCGACCCAATGGCCGACACGACGAAGTCGGCGAGCTTGCGCGAGCGGTTTGCATTCAACGCGATCGCCGTCGCGATGGAGCCTGGACCTGTCGTCAGCGGCACGGTGAGCGGGAAAAAGGCCTTCGACATCGCGTTATCCGCATCGACGTTTCTCACCGCGGATGCATTGGGCCGGACCTCCGGCGCGTTCAGCATCTGCCAGCCGGCGACCGCGACCGCAAGCCCGCCGCCGATGCGCAGCGCCTGAATCGAGATGCCGAAGAAATGGAGCACCGGGGTGCCCAGAAAAAACGCGACCAGCAACACGATGCAGGCGTTGACGGCGACTTTCTTCGCCAGCGCGGCCCGTTCTTCGTAGGTAAGCGTGTCGGTCCGGTCCAGGAAAACGAACGCGATCCCAAACGGGTTGATGATGGCGAGCAATCCCGTGAAGCCGAACAGGATGTCGGAGATCAGGCTCTGTACCATGTGTGCGATCCGCGTATGGCGACTGGCTCGCACCGCCCTTGTGGAAGCGGACCGAGCAGCCGGTTGTTGTACGACGGGATGGCATCGATACGCCAATCGACACGACATCCCGCTTACTTTTCACCCGCGCCGCGCCGCCTTCGTTTGACGCAATGCAGAATGCCAGGCAGCGACCTGAAATGTATCATCGGGCGACCGTAGCAGGAACGATCGCATCGATGCCCTCACTCTTTAACGAAGTCTTTGGCGACATCCCCGGCAACCTGCACGCGCAAGACAGACAGCAAGGCCAGATTACCGCGGATCGCCGGACCCTTTCAACCCGCCTTCAGTATTTTTGATCGCCTTTACGGACGGGATGTATCAGGCATAAAGTCGGCGCGACAGCACGCGTTCATCACAGCGTCGCTCTCCGGAAAAAAACCACAAGACGTACCAACCGCATTCGAGGAGTCGTCCATGCCCTTGCGTTTGCTGGCTGCCTTACCCTTCATCGGTATCCTGCTTGGTGTTCCTTTCGTCAACCGGGTCGAGCCGCTCGTGCTCGGCATGCCGCTCGTACTCGCCTGGATTGTGATGTGGGTCGTGCTCGGGGCAGCGATCATGGCGATCATTTATGCCTTCGACCCAGCCAACCGCGAACCCGTTGACGAAGCCCAGGTGCAGTCATGAGCAGCGCACTCATCCTCATTGCGGCCGTAACGGCGTTCGCGCTGTTCCTTGGCGTGCGTGCCCGGCGCGGGCACGACATGAACCTCGAGCAGTGGACAGTTGGCGGCCGCAGCTTCGGCACTGCGTTCGTGTTCCTGCTGATGGCGGGCGAAATCTACACGACGTTCACGTTTCTCGGCGGCAGCGGTTTCGCCTACGGCAAAGGTGCGCCGGTCTATTACATTCTGGCCTACGGGACGCTCGCGTACATTCTGTCGTACTGGATGCTGCCGCCGATCTGGCGCTACGCCAAGGCGCAACGGCTTGTTTCCCAGTCGCACTTCTTCTCCCGCAAATACGACAGTCCCGCGCTGGGCGTGCTGGTCTCGCTCGTGGGTGTCGCCGCGCTGATTCCGTATCTCGTACTGCAACTGAAGGGGCTCGGCATCATCGTCGCGACTGCGTCGTATGGCGTGATATCGTCGACCGCGGCGATCTGGATCGGGGCGGCTGTCGTCACTGCGTACGTGATGGTTTCGGGCGTGCGCGGATCGGCGTGGAACTCGGTGGTCAAGGATGTGCTGATTCTTGCGATCGTGCTGTTCCTCGGCATCTATCTGCCGATTCATCACTACGGCGGCCTGAGCGACATGTTCCGCGCCATCGACGCCGCCCGTCCCGGCTTCCTGACCTTCCCGGCGAAGGGTTCGAGCGTCTCGTGGTTCCAGTCGACGGTGCTCCTGACCGCGCTTGGCTTCTTCATGTGGCCACACACGTTCGGCTCGATCTTCACGGCACGCGACGAGCGGATCTTCCGGCGTAACGCGATGATCCTGCCGCTTTACCAGTTGATCCTGCTGTTTGTGTTTTTCGTCGGTTTTGCGGCAACGCTCAGGGTGCCGGGTCTGAAAGGCGGCGATATCGACCTGTCGCTGTTCCGCCTGTCCATCCTGACGTTTGACCCGTGGCTCGTCGGTGTGATCGGCGCAGCGGGCGTGCTCACGGCGCTCGTGCCGGGCTCGATGATTCTCACGAGCGCTTCCACGCTTCTGGCGAATGACGTCTACCGCGGCGCGTTGCAGAAGAAGGCCTCCGACGCCACGGTGGGCCGGCTCGCGCGCCTGCTGGTTCCGGTGGTCGCACTGGTTGCGGTCACCTTTACGCTCAACGGAGGGGAGACGATCGTCGCGCTGCTGCTGATGGGATACAGCTTTGTCACGCAACTGTTCCCTGCTCTGCTGTGCAGTCTCTTCAAGCGCAACCGTGCGACGAAACAGGGTGCGTTCTGCGGGATTCTGGCCGGTGTGGCTGTTGTCGCCTTGACGAGCACGATGCACCTGAGCGTAGGGCAACTGTTCCCGTTCCTGTCCGATGGTTTCAAGGACGTGAACATCGGGTTCCTGGCGCTTGCTGTGAACGTGATCGTGTTGATTGCCGTCAGCGCGGTAACCCAGCCGCGAGCGGCAGCCAAAGCTTCACACGTCCATCTGCACTAGGCCTTGCCCTAACTCGCGTCTCGTTCGTCGCGGCTTCCCTGCTTTCGCTCACGGCGGCTCAGGGCGCCGCGACGGATCGACACACGCGGGCCCAACGCCGCCAGTCGATCAGACAGCCTGTCGATGCGTCTTCGCATACAGCGAGGAATCGCTGAACGCATCGGCGGCCAGCACTCTCCCGACGAGTATCAGCGCCGTACGCTCGATCTGCGTGCCCTGCACCTTTTCACCGATGTCCGCCAGGGTCCCGCTCACGCGTTCCTCGTCGGGCCAGCTCGCCCGATAGACCACCGCAACGGGACAATCCGCGCCGTAGTGCGGGAGCAGTTCATCGACGATTCTGGCCAGATGCCTCACGCCCAGATGAATTGCCATCGTGGCGCGATGTCGCGCGAGGTCGCCGAGCGCCTCGCCTGCCGGCATGGTCGTCTTGCTCGCGTAGCGCGTCAGGATCAGTGTCTGCGAGACGTCCGGCAACGTCAGTTCGCATCCGAGCGAGGCCGCGCACGCTGCCGTCGCCGTCACGCCCGGCACGATCTCATACGGAATGTTCAATGCGTTCAGCCGGCGGATCTGCTCGCCGATTGCGCCGTACAGCGAGGGATCGCCGGAATGCACGCGCGCGACGTCCTGTCCTTTCTGATGCGCCTCTTCAAGCAGTGCGACGATCTGGTCGAGATTCAGTTCGGCCGTATTCACGACGCGCTCCGCGCTATTGCCTTCGAGCACGGCTTCAGGAACCAGCGACCCGGCATACAGGATGACCGGGCAACTGCGCACAAGACGCTGCCCCTTGACCGTGATCAGTTCAGGATCGCCCGGTCCTGCGCCGATGAAAAATACCGTCATGTACGACTCCGTGATTCGATCCGCGTGCATGGCATGATGATCTGCACGCGTTCCTGGTGTGTTCAGTGCTTTAGGGAAGCTCACTTCGCAACGTGCCGAGCAGGTCAGCCGGGCCGTCGAACTCGCGATCCACTGCCGCCAGCGTCGGACGACGCAGCATCACGACCGGCAAACCGAGCGCGCGCGCCACCTTCAGTTTGGCTTCGGTCGCCTTGCCGCCGCTGTTCTTGCTGACCACCACGTCGATCCGATGCTCGTCGAAGAGCCTGTGTTCGCCATCGACGGTAAACGGCCCGCGCGCATCCATCACGCGGGCGCGTGCGCTTCCTGCATGTGCGTCGAGACAGCGCACGATCCAGAACTGATGGGCGGGCACCTCGTCGAGGTAAGTAAGCGCTTCGCGCCCGAGCGTGAAAAGCGGTCGATGGAACGAAGCAAGTGCGGCGACAATGCCAGCCCAGTCGTCGACCACGCGCCAGTCGTCGTCCGCCTGCGGCTGCCAGGGCGAGCGCCGCACGCGCCAGCACGGAATGCCCGCCGTCGCGCACGCAGACGCGGCATTCGCACTGATCTGCGCGGCATACGGATGGGTTGCATCGACCAGCAGTCCGATGCCCTCCGCCCTCAGGTAATCCGCCAGCCCCTTGGGGCCGCCAAAGCCGCCGACACGCACCGCGCAAGCCAGATCAGTCGGCACCTTGCCGAGACCCGCGAGACTATAGACGTGTTCGGGACCGAGTTGCCGTGCGATCTGCAGCGCATCGCCGGTGCCGCCGAGCAACAGGATGCGTGTCATTGCGCGACGCCCGTGATGTTGCCCTGCCGGTCGATGGTGAACATCTCGACCTTCACGCTCGCCGGCACGATATCGCGTGCCACCCGCAACGCGTGGCGGCACACGATATCGCCGAGCGGGATGCCCGCGGCGCGCGCGATCGCCATCGCCTGCTGGCTGGTGTTCGATATACGGATGGCGTCCTGCAGCGTGTCGTCCGCGCCGTGCTCCGCAGCCCACGTCGCGAGTTGAGCGAGATCGATGCTCGAGGTGCGGCTATGCAGATCGAGATGCCCCGCTGCGAGCTTGCTGAGCTTGCCGAAACCTCCGCACACGCTCAGGCGCTCGACGGGCGCGCGACGCACATGCTTGAACACAGCGCCAACAAAATCGCCCATCTCGATCAGGGCGATATCGGGCAACTGGTAGTGCCTGCGCATCGCGTCTTCGCTTGCGTTTCCTGTGCACGCGGCGATATGCATGTAGCCGTTGGCCCGCGCGACATCGATGCCCTGATGAATCGACGCGATATACGCTGAGCACGAAAACGGCCGGACGATGCCCGTCGTCCCAAGAATAGACAGCCCGCCGACGATGCCGAGCCGCGGGTTCATCGTCTTCAGCGCGAGCGCCTCGCCGCCTTCGACGCCGATCGTCACCTCGAAGCCGCCCGCATAGCCCTGTTCGGCGGCAAGCTCGATGAGGTGCGTCGTCATCATCTGACGCGGCACGGGGTTGATCGCGGGTTCGCCGACGGCCAGCGTCAGCCCCGCACGCGTGACCGTGCCGACGCCAGGGCCCGCATGAAAACTCACGCCCGGCTCCGCGCGCAAGCGCACGCGGGCAAACACCACGGCGCCGTGCGTCACGTCGGGATCGTCGCCTGCATCCTTGATCGTGCCCGCTTCCGCGCCGTCGCCGGTCAGGCGGCAAAACACGAGCGGCATCGGCACGTGCTGGCCCTTTGGCAGCACGATTTCGGCCACGTCGCTTGCGACTCCCGTCAGCAGCAGCCGCGCAGCGGCGAGCGACGTCGCCGTCGCGCAACTGCCGGTCGTATAGCCGCTGCGCAGTGGTACGGGCTGTTCGGGGGTTTCGTCACGCATCACGGCTTGCGGGATTCGAGCAGGGTAATCGGCAACGCCTGGCGCCATGTATCGAAGCCGCCGAGCGGTTGCGCCTGCGCAAGCGCGATGCGCGTCAACGTGCCGCCGTGGCTGTCGCGCCACGCAACCAGGGCCGCTTCGCCCTGCAGCGTCACGGCATTGGCGACCAGCCGGCCGCCGCTTTTCAGCCGCTGCCAGCATGTGTCGAGCACGCCCGGCACGGTCACGCCGCCACCGATAAAGATCGCATCGGGCGCAGCGAGGCCGTCGAGCGCGTCGGGCGCCCGGCCAGCGACGATCTGCAACGCCGGCACCCCCAGCGCATCGCGATTGTGTTCGATAAAGCGCTGACGTTCGGGATGGGCCTCGATGGCAATCGTCCGGCAGGATGGATGCGCGCGCATCCATTCGATGCCGATGGAGCCGCAACCCGCGCCGACGTCCCACAGCAACTCGTTTGGCCTCGGCGCAAGACGCGCGAGCGTGATCGCGCGGATGTCGCGCCTGGTCAGTTGGCCGTCGTGCAACCAGGCATGGTCGGGAAGCCCGCTTGTCAGCGGCAGCACGCGGGCATCGTCTGCCGCGCGGCATTCGATGGCGATCAGGTTCAACGCGGCGATACTGTCGGCGCTCCACGCCTCGGCGCGACCGTCGATGCGCCGCTCCGCCGCGCCGCCCAGATGCTCCAGCACGATCATCCGGCTGGGGCCGAAGCCGTGCGCAGTGAGCTGGGCTGCGATCGCAGCGGGCGTGCCGCTGTCGCTGCTCAGGACGAAAAGACGCGTGCCGTCGTGCAGATGCGCATTCACGGTCGCCAGCGGCCGCCCGACCAGCGACACCGTCGCGACGTCCTGCAACGGCCAGCCAAGACGCGCGGCCGCAAGCGACAGCGACGACGGCGCGGGCAGCACCCGCAGCTCGTCGGCGGGCAGCTGCCGCGCGAGCGTCGCCCCGACGCCGAACAGCATCGGATCGCCGCTTGCCAGCACACAGATCGGGCCGGCCGCGTCACGATGCGCCAGCACGGACGCCACGTCGAACGGCCGCGGCCAGGGCTCGCGCCGGGCGCGCAGGCGGGCCGGCAGCATCGCAAGATGGCGCTCGCCGCCGTAGACGACGGACGCATCGAGCAATGCGCGTCGCGCCGTCCGTCCCAGACCGGCAAAACCGTCATCGCCCATCCCCACCACGGTCAGCCATGCCGGCATGCATCCCTCTCCATTCAGAATCCCGATATCACTGCCGCGGCACGCCAACCAAGGCCGCAGCGTACTTGCGCTGTTCGAAAAAAGGCATAATACAGCGTTCGCCGGTGCCCTTCGGGGCCGAAGAGGGAACACAGTGCCACTGTGGCTGCCCCCGCAACTGTATGCAGCGAGTCCGCACTTTACCTGCGCCACTGGTTCGACCGGGAAGGCCGGTGCAGACGACGACCTGCCAGCCAGGAGACCTGCCGGCGAGACTGTTCGTGCCAGCCAACATCGGGCGGGGTGTACCGATGCCGCAGCATTGCCCCTTTCGCGGGTTGCTCGGGCCGTCGCGCGACGCTAACCCGGTGCCCCCTTGAATCACACTCCGACTCCCGCCGTATTGCCTGCCACGCTGCGCCCCTCGGCCTGTCCCGGCCTGCTGCGCATCGTGCCGGCGCGCGACGGCGGCATCTGCAGGATCACACTGCCGTGCGGAGAACTGCGTGCGCCAGAGGCACTCGCGATCGCGGACGCCGCGCGGCAACACGGATCCGGCGTGATCGAGGCGACCAATCGCTCGAACCTGCAGATACGCGGTGTACGGGCAGGCCACGAAACGGCGCTGGTCGAACGCCTGCTGGAAGCGGGGCTCGGGCCGCGCGGCGGCGCAGAGGCCACGGATGGCATGAGCGCCAGCGCCCGCGACGATGTCCGCAACCTGATGACAAGCCCGCTCGCGGGACGAGACTCCCATGCGTTGATCGACACGACGCCGCTTGCGGCGCAGATTCTCGCGCTGCTGCAAGGCACACCGCGTTTCGCCGGGCTGTCTCCGAAATTTGCACTGCTGCTCGACGGCGGCGAGCGGCTCGCTAGGCTCGATCATCCGCACGATATCTGGCTTGCCGCGATGCCCGATGGCGCTCGCGTGCGCTTCGCATTCGGTCTGGCGGGCTGCCCGCCTGTCGCCGGAAGCGACGCCGCACTCACTCCGGCGCTTGCCGCGGTCGAGCCATCCGAGGTGCCAGAGCTTGTCTGCGCGCTGCTGGACACGTTCCTGGAACTGGCTTTCCCCGACGACACCCGCATGCGTAATCTGCTCGCGACACATTCTTCGGACACCATTCTGGAACGCGTGGAGCGACGAGTCAATTTCACCCTGTTGCGCAGGCAATCCGTACGGGCGTGGCGCCGCGTTCCTGCCGACGCGTCATTTCGACTCGGTGCACATCCGCAAAATGCAGACGGTTTGTGGCATGTGGGCGGACAACCGCCGCTGGGGCGCATGGACTCGCCGATGCTCCACGGCCTTGCTGAGCTTGCCTCCGAATCCGGCAATGCAACAGTTCGCATGACGCCCTGGCAAGGCGTGTTGCTACCGGACATCGAACCGCAGGCCGTCTCGGGCGCTCTTGAACGACTCGCGTCATTAGGACTCGCCTGCGAACCCGCCGATCCGCTCACACGCGTCATCGCCTGTGCCGGTTCGACCGGCTGCGCGAAGGGCAACACCGACACAAAGGCCGACGCACGCGCCCTCGCTGCGCGGCTGCCAGAGCGTGTCGAAGTGCACCTGAGCGGCTGCCCCCGTTCATGCGCGGCGGCCCATTGCGCACCCTATACGCTGCTCGCAGTCGCGCCTCTTCGCTACGACCTTTATCGTCGCGATGGCACACCCGGATTCGGGCAGTGCATCGCGCACCATCTGACAATCGAACAGGCCGCCGACTCTCTGGAGCGGCTGGCCCGGAGCCCCCTCGATGCTTGATTACATTCGCGACGGTCAGGAGATCTATCGCCAATCTTTCGCGACGATCCGCGCGGAGGCCAACCTGAGCCGCATTCCCGCCGACCTTGAAAAGCTCGCGGTGCGCGTCATCCACGCGTGCGGCATGGTCGACGTCGTCGACGATCTGCGGTTTTCGCGCGGAGCCGGCACAGCGGGCCGCGAGGCACTCGCGCGCGGCGCACCGATTCTCTGCGATGCGCGCATGGTCGCTGAAGGGATCACACGCGCGCGTCTGCCAGCCGACAATCCGGTTATCTGTACGCTGGGCGATGCGTCGGTGCCCGCGAAGGCGCGCGAAATCGGCAACACGCGTTCCGCCGCCGCGCTCGAACTGTGGCGCCCGCACCTTGCCGGCAGCGTGGTTGTGATCGGCAATGCGCCCACCGCGCTCTTCCATCTGCTCGACATGCTCGATGCCGGCGCACCGCGTCCGGCGCTGATTCTTGGCTTTCCGGTGGGTTTTGTCGGCGCGCAGGAATCGAAGGCGATGCTTGCCGAAGATAGTCGCGGCGTCCCTTTCGTGATCGTCGCGGGCCGGCGCGGCGGCAGTGCGATGGCGGCTGCCGCGGTCAACGCACTCGCGACGGAGGTGGAGTAAATGACGGTACGAGGACGTCTCTTCGGACTCGGCGTCGGCCCCGGCGACCCCGAGCTGATTACGCTGAAAGCGGTGCGCCTGCTCAAGGCCGCGCCTGTCGTCGCCTACTTCGCGGCGAAAGGAAAAAAGGGGAACGCGTTCGGCATCATCGAAGCGCATCTGGACGATACGCAAACGCGTCTGCCTCTCATCTACCCCGTCACGACCGAAGCACTCGAACCGCCGCTGTCCTATGAAACGGTGATTGCCGACTTCTACGACACCGCCGCGGAATTCGTCGCCGCCTATCTCGACGCCGGCCGCGACGTCGCGGTGATCTGTGAAGGCGACCCATTCTTTTACGGCTCGTACATGTATCTGCACGACCGTCTCGCTGGCCGTTTCGAAGCCGAAGTGGTGCCCGGCGTCTGTTCGATGCTGGGCGGGGCGGCCGTGCTCGGGTCGCCGCTCGTGTATCGCAACCAGAGCCTTTCCGTGCTGTCCGGCGTGTTGCCGGAAGATGAACTGAAGCGGCGGCTCGCCGACTCGGACGCCGCCGTCGTAATGAAGCTCGGCCGCAACTTCGACAAGGTGCGTCGCGTGCTGTGCGAACTCGGGCTGGATGGGCGCGCGCTGTACGTCGAGCGCGCCACGATGACAAACCAGCGGATCGTGCCACTTGCCGAAGTGGATCCGATGGCGTCGCCGTATTTTTCTCTGCTCGTCGTGCCGGGGGAAAAATGGCAAGGATGAACGTGCCCGCACCGGCCATCGTGATTCTCGGCACAGGCGCGCTCGCCACGGCGCGTCACATCCAGGCGCGCTATCCCGGCGCTCAGGTGCACGGTTTGCAGGGGCGTGTCGAAGCCGACATCGCTTACGCGGAGCTCAGCGCACATCTGCGCGAGCTGTATGCGCGCGGCACGCCCCTCGTTGTGTTGTGTGCGGCGGGCATCGTGATCCGCTGCGTCGCATCGCGGTTGTCGAACAAGGGCGCCGAGCCGCCTGTGCTCGCCGTTGCCGAAGACGGCAGCGCGGTTGTGCCACTGCTCGGCGGCCTTGCTGGCGTCAACGTCATGGCACGCGAAATCGCGGAAGCGCTGGATGTTGCGCCAGCAATCACGACCAGCGGGGAACTGCGTTTCGGCACCTGCGTACTCAATCCACCCGATGGCTACGCGCTATCGAGTCTCGAGCAAGGCAAGCGCTTCGTGTCCGATCTGCTGGCCGGCGAAAGCACGCGCGTGGAAGGCGACGCGCCGTGGCTCGACGATGCGCAGTTGCCGCGTGCGGAATCGGCTCGTCTGGCGATACGAATCACCCCCGCCATGTGGGACGGTCGCACGGACGAGCTTTTGATTCATCCGAAAACCGTTGTGGCGGCGACCGGTGTCGTCGACGGAAGCATCGTCGAGCGTATTCGGCAGGCGCTCGATGCACGTCGACTCGCGCCGCTGTCGCTTGCCGCGCTGCTCGCACCGGTTGAACACATGAGCAACACAGTGCTGGCCGAAGCCGCCAATATTCTGGGTGTGCCGCTGCGCTTCGCCTCTGTCGCGGCAAGCGATGCGCAACCTGAGCGAATGCTCGAAACAGCGATGCGCATGCCCTACGAAGCGCTGCACAGCGAAACAGACGTGGCGCTGGCAATAACGCTCGCACCGGTCGATCCGGCCGCCATCGGCCAGGCGCGCGGGCGTCTGACCGTCGTGGGCCTCGGGCCTGGCGACGCCAGCTTGATGACACCGGCGGTACGCTCGGCGCTCAGCGCCGCGACCGACATTCTCGGCTACGAAACCTACGTGAAGATGGCCGGACCGTTCCGGGCCGACCAGCAGGTGCACGGCACGGACAACCGCGAGGAGATGCAGCGCGCAAGGCACGCATTTGAGCTTGCCAGCAGTGGACGATCGGTGGTGATGGTGTCGTCCGGCGATCCTGGCGTCTTTGCGATGGCCGCCGCCGTCCTTGAAGCGCTCGAAACCTCGAATAACGCCCAATGGGCGGCCGTCGAACTCGATATTCAGCCGGGCGTGTCTGCGGCCATGGCCACTGCCGCTCAAGCAGGTGCCCCGCTCGGCCACGATTTTTGCATGCTCTCGCTCTCCGATAATCTCAAACCGTGGACCATTATCGAGAAGCGCTTGAGACACGCCGCCGAAGCCGATCTCGCGATGGCTTTCTATAACCCGGTTTCGCGCGCGCGGCCGTGGCAACTCGACAAGGCGCTGGATATCGTCCGCGAATATCGCTC
This sequence comes from Paraburkholderia sp. BL10I2N1, assembly GCF_004361815.1. Classification (NCBI taxonomy): domain Bacteria; kingdom Pseudomonadati; phylum Pseudomonadota; class Betaproteobacteria; order Burkholderiales; family Burkholderiaceae; genus Paraburkholderia; species Paraburkholderia sp. BL10I2N1. Next base: position 169,227 of record NZ_SNWA01000002.1, read on the forward strand.
GCCATCGACGAGGGTCGTGCTCGGAAGGGATATCGGCAGGCCTGGCGCGGCCCTCACTCACACGACGCTCGGCGAACTGCGGGCGGAGAGCGTCGATATGCGGACCATGGTTATTGTCGGCTCGTCTCTGACGCGTTCTTATTCGCTCAATGGCAATCGTGAATGGACTTATACGCCGCGCTGGTATAAGTGAGCACAAGGACTTAACTGAAGTTGTTATCGGCTTTGTAAAGTCGACGCAAACGGTTGCGCATTTTATGCCAAATCGAATAAATATCGACCTTGTGCAGTTCTTTTAGAAATCTCACTAAAGTTATATACCGGGGCAGCCGTATACGACCGGTATGAACCAAAATGAGGTCGTCCGTCTATGTCTTCCAGCATCGTAGAAGAGCCTGTCGTGGCAACGCCCAGCGCCGCTCTCGCCCGGGAAGATCTGCCCGTAGGTACACCGCTTGCATGGGCTGTCACCGATCATGACGGCACCGTCCTGCTGGAAAAGGACGCGCTTGTCTCAAGCGAAGGGGACCGCGATTTCCTCTTCCGGCATTTCAGGCCGCGTCGCCGGGATATCGATGAGGCGGCGAGGAGCGGAGCGTCGCTGGCTGCCACAACCGAGTTGCCGCAGCCGACCTGCCTCGCCGACATGCATCTCACCATCGGCGCGCTGCTCGGCATGCGCTCGCAGATCGGCATGGGCCGGCCGATGCATCCGAGCCGCGTGATCGGCTTCGCGCCCAATCAGACGCTCTTCGTGACGCCGCCACTTCAGGACGGCCGGCCGGTACCGCTCGCCGTGAACGAAAACGTCGATATCGTTGCGATCGCCAGCCAGGCCGTGTACCGCTTTACGTGCACCGTCGAGGCCCTGTGCAACTATCCATTCAACTACGTGGTCCTGTCGCCGCCCGGTGCCATCCGGCGGCTGCGCGAACGTCGCTCGATCCGCGTGCGAGCCCACCTCGCGGTCCGCTACGGCAGCGAAGCGAATGACCTCTACGACGGTCTCGGAATTGCCAACGGCATCAGCGCGCTGGGCCTGTCGCTTGCCGCTTCGAAAACGCTGGGCCGTGTGGGCGAGCGCCTGCGCCTGTCGTTCTGGGTCAAGTCCGGGGACGTCGAAACGTTGATCGAAACGCGTGCGGTTATCCGCAACCTGCAAGCCGACGAGATGGAAAAGGGGCTGACGACGCACGGTCTGGAATTCGATGTGCTCGAACCCGTGCAGCAAACCGCGCTCAAGGCGTTCGTGTTCGATCGTCAGGATGACGCGTACATCTGGACTAACATGACCCGCTGAACCCGAGGTCCTCATTGGCCCTCAATGGTCTGAATCGGTCAGTCGAACGGCTACGCGAGCAGATCTTCAGGGGTGCACCACGCTGCATCCCACGCCCGCGCCAACCGTTCGCTCCGGCCGAGCCTGAGCGCCCCGCGCTCGAAATCGACCACAACGATCTGATCGGCAATCGCGGGCCGCGCCGGCATGCTGCCGCTGCGCCCATCGGTCAGCATCCACAGCCAGCGCTGCTGTGCCGGTCTCTTGCGCGCCGCACGTTCGAGCAACTGCGCCGCACGGCGTACGCCGAGTGCGAGCGGCGTGCCGCCCCCGCCGCCCACCGGACGCAGCCAGCGCTCATTCCACCAACGCGGCACAGCCGGCCCAAAGCGCACATCGGCACGAACGCCGCCGAAACACACGAGCGCCGCCTCCACGCGAGCCTTGCCGGCCTGATCGAACATCGCGACGAGCAAGCCCTTGGCCAGCGCCAGTTGCTGACCGCTCAGCATCGATCCGGAACAGTCGAGTACGAAGCAGTGCAGCACGCTGCCCGTGGCTGCTTCATGCACGAAGCGCAGGTGTTCCGGCGCGAGCCGCTCGCGCCGTTTGGCGGCGAGCGTGGCCGTCCAGTCGATGCGTGTGCGTTGCGTGCGTTGCATGGCGCCACGCCTGCCTGCGCCTGCTGCCTGCGGCCATCGAACAGCGCTGGGGAACCCAGCGGCGGCGCTTTGTCGATGGCTCAGCGTTTTTTTGCTGGTAGCGGAATGACGCCTTTTACCGTCGTGGTTCCTGTCGGTTCCGGCTCCAGATAGCCCCAATCGCCCTGCCCCTGACCTTGACCTTTCTCGGGGTCGGACGGCACACGCGCCTCTTGCGACGCCGCCGGATTCGCAGGCGGAGTCCGCTGACGCTCCGGCGTTTGCGGCGCGGTATGCGCGTCGCGCGGATGGCGGCGATGCAGCAACACGGCGTCAGCAACGCGATCGACATGACCGGTCCTGATTGCCGCGTCGTCCTCCAGCGCGGCAAGCGCGCGCGCCGCGCGCAGCATCACCAGGTCCGCGCGCAGTCCGTCCACGGCGGCCTCGATACACACCTTGCTGACGTGATCATGAAGCGCGTCGTCGAATACGAGACGCGGCAAGCGTTCGCGTGCCGCGTGAATGCGCCGCACGTACGCGGCCTGCTGCGCGGCATACGCGGCGCGAAACGCTAGTGGATCGGAATCGAACGCGAGCCGCGCCTTGACGATCCGCTGACGGATCTGTGGATCGAAACAGTTTTGCAGTTCCACCATCAAGCCGAAGCGGTCGATCAGTTGCGGCCTCAACTCGCCTTCTTCGGGATTCATCGTGCCGACCAGCACGAAGCTCGCGTCATGGCTGTGCGAGATGCCATCGCGTTCGACGGTGTTGACCCCGCTCGCCGCCGCGTCGAGCAGCGCATCGACGAGCGCATCCGGCAGCAGGTTGATCTCATCGACATACAGCACACCACGATGCGCTTTCGCCAGCAATCCCGGTGAAAACTTCACCGACCCGTCACGCAACACCGTTTCGAGATCCAGTGTGCCAATCAGACGCTCTTCACTCGCGCCGAGCGGCAAGGTCACCAGTTGCCCTTCGGGCAGCAGTTCGGCGAGCGCGCGCGCGGTCGTGGATTTCGCCGTGCCACGAGGGCCGCTGACCAGCACACCGCCCAGCCCGGGATCGATTGCCGCCAGCAGCAGCGCCTGCTGCAGCGGCTCCTGAGCGATCAGCGCGGCGAACGGAAACGCGGCGCTGGCACGCGATGGCGCCGTGGCTTCGCGGGGCTGCGTCGATGCGTTCATTGTCGTGTTCCTTCGAGTTGCTGTTCGCTCGCCAGCAGATGTTCTTCGACCTGCTCGCGATAGTCGCCGGGGTTCTGCCACAGGCCGCGTTGCATCGCCTCGAGCAGGCGTTCGCAGATGCCATGCAGCGCATGTGGATTGTGCCCGGCGAGGAACGCACGCGTATCGGCGTCATTCAGGTACGCGTCCGTAACGAGCGCGTATTGATGATCGGAAACCACGCGAGCAGTCGCATCGTAACCATAGAGATAATCGACGGTTGCGGCGATTTCCGCCGCACCTTTGTAGCCATGCCGTTTGACGCCGTCGAGCCATTTTGGATTGACGACGCGCGAACGGATGACCCGCGCGATCTCCTCATGCAGCGTGCGAATACGGGGCGCGGCCGGATTGCTGTGGTCGGCGTGATAGACATGCGGCTGGTTGCCCGCCAGATGTCGCACCGCTGCGACCATGCCGCCCTGGAACTGGTAGTAGTCGTTCGAGTCGAGCACGTCGTGTTCGCGGTTGTCCTGGTTCTGCAGCACGACGTCCAGTGATGCGAGGCGCGTGCCGAACGCCTGCCGCGCTTCTTCGCCCGCACTTTTCTGCGCGTAGGCATAGCCGCCCCAGGCTTGATACGCGCCCGCAAGATCGCTATCCGTTTGCCATTGCCGCGTGTCGATCATTTCCTGCAGGCCCGCGCCATACGACCCCGGCTTCGCGCTGAATACGCGCCAGCCTGCCCGCCTGCGCGCCTCGGTTGCGTCCATGCCACCTGCGATCAATTCATCCCGCTCGCGCATGACACGCGCGCGTATCGGATTCAGGTCCTCGGGTTCGTCGAGTTCGGCTACCGCCTGCACGGCAGCGTCGAACAGATGCATCACGTTCGCGAACGCGTCGCGGAAGAAGCCCGACACCCTTAGCGTAACGTCGATGCGCGGGCGATCGAAAATCTCGATCGGCATGATCTCGAAGTCGGTAACGCGGTGGCTGCCCGGCGCCCACTTCGGTCGCACACCGAGCAGCGCGAGCGCCTGAGCGATATCGTCGCCGCCGGTACGCATTGTCGCCGTGCCCCACACAGAGAGGCCGATCGCACGCGGGTAGTCGCCATGCTCCTGGACGTGCCGCTCGACAAGCTGCTGCGCGGACTTGAGACCGAGCGCCCATGCGGACTGCGTCGGAACCGCGCGCGTGTCGACCGAATAGAAGTTGCGGCCGGTGGGCAGCACATCCGGGCGCCCGCGCGAAGGCGATCCGCTCGGCCCTGCTGGCACGAAACGTCCTTCGAGTCCCCGCTTCAGTTGGAGCATTTCCTGCGGGCCGCATGCGTCGAGGCGCGGCAGTATGTCGTTGCGCAGCCGTTCCAGAACACATTCCGCCTGGGGCAGCGTACAGGGCTCATGTGAAGCATCAGGCGCATCTTCATCGCACACGCGCCGCAACAGTTCCGCTGCCAGCAGTTCGAGACGTTCGCGCGTGTCGCCGTTATGTCGCCACGGCGCATCACTGACACGCTGCAGGATTTCGGGGCGTGGGCCGTCCCACGCTGCAGACCAGTCAGCCGACAAGGGATCGAAAACGTGATCGACCGCGAGGTCGCGCGCTAACGCGTCGATCAGACCGGCTTTCGCACCCTGCCCGTCGCCAACCGGAAAGCGCCCGAGCGCCAGCAACGTATCGCGGCGCTGCACCCCCTGCGGCGATTGCCCGAACGTATGCAGGCCGTCGCGGATCTGCGCTTCCTTCAACTCGCAGAGGTACGCGTCGGCACGCGTCAACAGCAGGTCTTCAGCGTCCTGCCCGTCCGGCACACTCAGACTCAGTTCCTCATGCAGGCGATGCTTGATGATGGTTTCCAGAATCGTTCGCCGCAGCAGCTTCGAACGACGCGGATCGACCATCAACGCTTCATAGTATTCGTCCACCTGCCGTTCGAGATCCTGTAGCGGCCCATAGTTCTCCGCGCGGGTGAGCGGCGGCATCAGGTGATCGATGATGACGGCCTGTGCACGCCGCTTAGCCTGGCTGCCTTCGCCCGGATCGTTGACGATAAACGGATAAAGATGCGGCATCGGCCCGAGAATCAGATCCGGCCAGCACGTATTGCTGAGCGCGACGCTCTTGCCCGGCAGCCATTCCAGATTGCCGTGCTTGCCGACATGGACGACGGCATCGATATCGAAGCGGTGCCGCAACCAGAAATAGAATGCGAGGTAAGCGTGCGGCGGCACGAGATCGGCGTCGTGATAGCTCGCGTAATCGCCGCCGTCGCGTGAACGGGCCGGCTGGATGCCGACGAACACATGGCCGCAGCGCCAGCCCGCGATCATGAAGCGCCCACGCCGGATCGTCGAGTCCTGTTCTGGAGGGCCCCAGCGTGCATTGAGCGCGTCGCGCGCCTCGGCGGGCAGTTGCTGGAAATACGTCAGATAGTCATCCAGCGAAAGACTTTGCAATGCAGGACGCAGATCACGCACGACGGGATCGTTCGTCACGCCCTGGGTCAGCGTGCACATCAATGCATCGCCATCGGCAGGCAAATTGTCGACGCGATAGCCCTGCTCTTGCAGCATAGCGAGTATGCCGACCACTGACGCTGGCGTATCCAGCCCGACGCCGTTACCGATCCGGCCTTCGCTTACCGGATAGTTCGCGAGGATCAGCGCGAGTTTCTTGTCCGAGTTCGTGATGCCCCGCAGGCGGCACCAGCGCCGGCTCAGTTCGGCGAGAAACGCCACCCGCTCGAGGTCCGGCCGATAGCGCACGACGTCGACTTCGGTGTGCGGACAACGATAGGCAAGCCCCTTGAAGCTGATGGCGCGTGTAATGATGCGGCCGTCTACTTCGGGCAACGCGATGTGCATCGCGATATCGCGGGAATTGAGGCCCTGATTGTCCTTGACCCAGTCGTCGCGGTTGCCGCCGCTCAGGATCACCTGCATGACGGGCGCATCGCCGGCGAGCGCCAACGGCTCGGGATCGTCAATCGCCGACGCGGCGAACGCCGTCGTGTTCAGCACTAACGCCACGTCGTGCTGTGTGCACAGCTGCTGCAGCACGTCGCGACTGACCGCATCTTTCAGAGACGTGATCGCAAGCGGCAGTGGATTCAGGCCCCGTGCATCGAGCGCATCGATCAGCGCATCGAACACAGCTGTGTTCGCCGCCTGCAAATGCGCGCGGTAAAAGAGGATCGCGGCAACCGGCGCGCCGGGGCGCCAGCGCTCCTGCCAGTCTGCCACCGTGGGCACGTCGCGTGCAGGATGATAGAGCGCTGCCGCCGGCAAAGGCTGAGGCAGTGCGGGCTCACGCCCCCAGCCGAACGCGCGGAAAGCGATGAAACGCAGGAACGCTTCCGCGTTTTGCGCGCCGCCTTCGCGCAGATAGCGCCACAGTTGGTGGCATAGCGTAGCGTCCGCCGTGCTGCGCGCGAGCAGATTCGGATCTTCCTGCAGATCGCCGGAGAACATTGCGAGCAGTTGCTGCCTGCGCCCCGCGAGCGCGACCACCTGCTCGATGCCATAAGGCCAGTACGTCTCGCCGCCCAGATGATCAACGATCACGACCTTCGCATGCTGCAACACGTCTTCGACGTAGAAATCCACCGACGCCGGCTGCCGCAGGAACGTCACGTTCGCGAGCCGCAGGCTCGGAAAATCCGCGCCCAGCCGCGGAAAAACGCTTGCGAGCAGGGACAACGTGGTATCGGCCGAACTGAGCACGACGATGTCCGCCGGCTGCTGGTCGATCCGTATGACGCCGGCGGTATCGTCGACGAAGCCACCTGGCGTGGTGCGCAGCAGATGCATACCGCGTTACACCTGTTGCGGCTCGGCGCTCAGCGCGACCGTCAGCGCCTGCTGCAGCGTCGCCTGATCGAGATCTTCGCCGATCAGCACAAAGCGGCTCGCTACCGGCTCACCTGCCTGCCAGCGACGATCGAAGTAACTGTCGAAACGACGTCCCACGCCCTGAATCACGAGCCGCATCGCCGCGCCGGGCAAGGCCGCAAAACCCTTCACACGGTAGATCGTGTGGTTCTCGACCAGCCCCTGCAATGCTGCGACAAGCGCTTCACGCGACGACACCTGCGCCTGAACGACAACGGAATCGAAATCGTCGTGATGGTGATCGGGATCGTCTGCGGACCCGTGATGGTCGTGACGCAGATGAATCGTGTCCTCCGATGCCGACTCAAGCCCGAGCAATGCGTGCAGATCGAGCTGCCCCAGATGCGCACGTACCACCTTGACCTGGGGCGGAATTTCGTCGCGGATCAGTGCCTCCGCGGCAGCCAGTTGCGCATCGGCAAGCAGATCGGTCTTGTTGAGAATCACCAGATCGGCGGAGGACAACTGGTCTTCGAACAGTTCGTGCAGCGGCGATTCGTGGTCGAGATTCGGGTCGGCCTTGCGCTGCGCGTCGACTGCCTGCGGATTCTCCGCGAACTGGCCGCTCACTGCGGCAGGCCCGTCGACTACCGTGACCACTGCGTCGACGGTGAAGCTGTTCTTGATCTGCGGCCAGTTGAATGCCTGCACGAGCGGCTTGGGCAGCGCAAGGCCGGACGTTTCGATCAGCACGTGGTCGATCTGGTCACGACGCTCAACCAGTTGCTCCATGACCGGGAAGAATTCCTCCTGCACTGTGCAGCACAGGCAGCCGTTCGCCAGTTCGTACAACTGCCCTTCCACCTCGCGGCCTTCCTCGTCGCAACCGATGCCGCAACCCTTGAGGATCTCACCGTCGATACCCAGTTCGCCGAATTCGTTGACGATCACCGCGATCCGGCGTCCGCCCGCATGTTGAAGAATGTGCCGAAGCAAGGTGGTTTTGCCGCTGCCGAGGAAGCCCGTCACGATCGTTACGGGAATTTTGCGCGTCTGCATCCTGACTCCAGGGTGGTGGACTGTTTGAAGGATGAAGCCCCGAACTTCACCGGATGCCCGCCCGCAACGCCCTGCGGCATGCTCACGCCGCGATGCGACAGTCGAAACGTCAGACGATCGTCGGGCAACACGCGGGGACGAAATACGGCCTTACGGAAACAACCGGAAGCTCAGTGAATTCGTGGACTACGCGGACCATGCGCCGCATCCCCGCGGCGCCAATCCGTATTTTCTGGCCGGTATCCGGGCTCGCGAAAACGCCGCTTCGCCTTCCCGCGCATTCGACATCACGCGCAGTGGACAGATGCTTGCCTGTCAGGTCATGACGCGCACGCATTGAAGCCGGCTTTGCATCGCTTTCACGATGCCTTCGCTTACCGTTGCGGGGGCAGCACAGGTTGGCCCGATCCGTGCAGGACAGGCTCCCTGTTTCCCGTTTAACTGCGTGCACAGAGCGTGCACGCGAGCACCAGAGTGCGTGGGAGTGTAGGCTCCGTCAAACCCGGCGTCAAGAAAACGCCCTGCCTGAAGGGACTCAGGGCAACTCAGGGCAACAGCGGGCAAGTGAAACCCCCTGCAGCCTGCGCCGGGCAAACCCGTGCTATCGTATGCGCGCGTTTGGTGCCCGCACGTGCGTTCGCATGTGCAGTTAAACGGGAAACAGGAAGCGCGGCAACGCGCCCGGCCTGTGCTGTCCCCGCAACGGTAAGCGGCCTGCGGACTTCGGTCCGCGCATGTCATTCAACGCCACTGTCTGCAACTGGCAGCTGGGAAGGCGAATGACATGAGGTCGTCAGCCCGGATACCGGCCAACGCAAGGGGCGACCGTCGCGATCGCCGAACGCCGGATCCGCGGGGGACGGAACCTGGTGCCTGAGCGCGACCGGCCGCGTGCGCGAGACGCGCGGTCGTTGCGCATGACGTGTGGCATCGCATGACCCATTCATTCTCCGGGCCCGTCCTCGCGACGGCCCTTCCGCTTCCGTCTCCCGCCAACATGGCGAGGCCCGCGCCGTGCTGCCCGCGATGAGCCGCGCCTGGCTGATCGGCGCCGGCCCCGGCGACGTCGAACTGATGACGCTCAAGGCGACACGCGCGCTCGGCGAGGCCGACGTCGTACTCGTCGACGATCTCGTGAATCCCGATGTCCTGCAGTTCGCGCGGACCGACGCCGAGGTCGTGTACGTGGGCAAGCGCGGCGGCCAGCCGTCGGCCTCGCAGGCCGACATTGTCGCCTCGATGCTTGCTCATCTACGCGCCGGGCGCAGCGTCGCACGGCTGAAAGGCGGTGACCCGTTCGTCTTCGGCCGTGGCGGCGAAGAGCTACAGGCGCTGCAAGCCGAAGGCATTCGAGTCGAAATCATCAACGGCATCACGGCGGGCATCGCGGCGCCGGCAGCGATCGGCATTCCTGTGACGCACCGCGATTACGCGCAGGGCGTCGTGTTCGTCACAGGTCATGGCGCGGGCAGCAGCGAGCCGGACTGGAACGCGCTCGCCGCCACACGCATGACCCTCGTGATCTACATGGGCATGCGTCGCCTGAACGAGATCGTCACGGCGCTGTTACAGGCCGGGATGGATCCGCAAACACCCTGCGCCGCGATCGAATCGGCGACGCGCCCCGAGCAGCGCCATGTGCTCGCCCAACTCGATACGCTGGCGGACCACGTGGCCAGCGCCGGACTCGGTTCGCCCGCGATTGTCGTGATCGGCGGCGTGTCGGCGCACGGCATCCCATCGGCGAGCCACGATCGATGAAGACGCTCACCGTGGGCATCGGTTGCAGACGGCTGGCTTCGGCGGAACAGATCGAGGCGGCGGTAACGGTAGCGCTCGCGGGCAGACCGTTCGACAACGTTCGCGAGGTTGCGACGGTCGAATCGAAAGCCGAGGAACCTGGGTTGATCGAATTCTGTGTGCGTCATGCCCTCCCGTTGCGAAGGTTTACACGCGAGCAGATCGCCGGGTTTGGCGCGGTGCCGACGCCCTCTCACACAGTTCGCGGGCTCGCAGGCGTCGACGGCGTCTGTGAGCCCTGCGCGCTTCTCGCTTCTCCCGACTCGATATTGATCGTCGGCAAAACGGTGGTCGGCGGCGTAACCGTCGCGATCGCCTCCATCATCACATCGTCACGCAGCACGACAGGATCCCGGCAACAGGAAACGCCATGAAAACAGATCTCGAATCGCATCAACGCATGACGCAGCGCCGCCGCGAAGGCCACGAAAAGAAGCAGGCCGCAGCAACCGTCGAGAAAGGCCTGCTGATCGTCAACACCGGCACTGGCAAGGGCAAGACCACGGCCGCCTTCGGCATGGCCGTGCGCGTGCTCGGACACGGGATGAGGCTCGGCGTCGTGCAGTTCATCAAGGGCGCGCTCCATACGTCTGAACGCGATTTCCTGGGCGCCCAGGCGCATTGCGATTTCGTCACGATGGGCGACGGCTACACCTGGAATACGCAGAATCGTGAAGCCGACATCGCCACCGCCCGCAAGGGCTGGGACGAAGCGCGCCGGATGATCGAAAGCGGCGACTATCAAATGGTGATTCTCGATGAACTGAACACGGTATTGAAGTACGAATACCTCCCGCTCGATGAAGTGCTCGGCGTGCTGACCGCGCGCCCCCACATGTTGCACGTGGTCGTGACCGGACGTCACGCGCCGGACGCGCTGATCGAAGCCGCCGACCTCGTCACGGAAATGCGCATCGTCAAGCACCCGTATCGCGAGCAGGGCGTGAAAGCGCAGCGCGGCGTGGAGTTCTGAGCGATGCCCGCGTGCCCCGCCCTGTTCGTCAGCGCGCCCGCGTCGGGTCAGGGCAAGACCACGATTACGGCCGGACTCGCCCGCTATCACCAGCGGATGGGGCGTCGCGTGCGGGTCTTCAAGACAGGGCCGGATTTTCTGGACCCGATGATTCTCGCGCGCGCAAGCGGTGCACCCGTGCAGTCGCTCGATCTGTGGATGGTCGGCGAAGCGGCCTGTCGCACGATGCTCGCCGAGGCGGCCGCCGAAGCCGATCTGATCCTGATCGAAGGCGTCATGGGCCTCTATGACGGCACGCCGAGCAGCGCCGATCTGGCGACGACGTTTGGCGTACCGGTCGTCGCCGTGATTTCAGCGAAAGCGATGGCGCAGACGTTCGGTGCGGTTGCTTTTGGGCTTGCGAACTACCGGCCGAACGTGCCGTTTCATGGCGTGTTCGCCAATCGCGTCGGGTCGCCGCGTCATGCGCAGATGCTGGAAGAAGCGTTGCCAGCCGGCATGCAATGGAGCGGATATATCGCTAGCAAGGACGATATCGAACTGCCAGATCGCCATCTGGGTCTGCACCAGGCAGACGAAATAGCGGACCTCGACGCACGGCTCGATCGCGCCGCCGACGCGCTTGCGCAGACGCGGCTTGTCGAACTGCCGCAGGCGGTCGACTTCGGACCGGTGGCGCGCACGGCGGTCCCCCGTCTTCTCGACGGCAAGCAGGTCGCGGTAGCACGCGATGCAGCGTTCGCATTCATCTATCCCGCCAATGTTCAACTGCTGGAGACACTGGGCGCGCGCGTCACGTATTTTTCCCCGCTCGCTGACGAACCCGTGCCGCAATCCGCCGATGCGCTCTATCTGCCCGGCGGCTATCCCGAGCTGCACGCGGAGCGGCTCGCGCGCAACACGTGCAGCGCCGTTACCATTCGCGCTCATGCAGCGTCCGGCAAACCGCTCGTGGCCGAGTGCGGCGGCATGCTGTATCTGCTGGAGACATTGACCGACACCGGCGGCAAACGCACGTTGATGCTAGGCGTGCTGCCAGGCCACGCAACGATGCAGACGCGGCTCGCGTCGCTCGGGATGCAGCAACTCGACGGCATGCACGGCACGATGACCGGCCACACGTTTCACTACTCGCATATGACGACGACCATGGCGCCGTACCTCACGTCCGTGCGCCCGCACTCTGATGCGCGAGGCGAAGCGGTGTACCGGGCTGGTAAGATCGTCGCAACCTACATGCACAGCTACTGGCCCTCCAATCCGGCCTTCGCGGCCGCACTCTTTCATGGCGAAGCGTTTTAGCGATTCCGATCTCGCGGCGGTCTATCGGGTCATCCACGAGCGGCGCGACATGCGCCATTTCGTGCCCGACCCGGTCGATCCCGCCGTGCTGCAGCGGCTCCTCGATGCGGCGCACCATGCGCCGAGCGTCGGCTTCATGCAGCCATGGCGCATCGCTCGCATCACCGATGCTGCGCTGCGCCGTGCCCTGCATGACGCCGTCGAAAGCGAACGGCTCAAGACCGCCGATGCCCTCGGCAAGCGGCATGATGAATTCATGAAGCTGAAGGTCGAAGGCATGCTCGAGTGCGGCGAACTGCTGGTGGTGGCGTTGATGGATGGACGGGAGAAACACGTGTTCGGCCGCCGCACGCTGCCGGAGATGGATCTGGCCTCCGTTGCATGCGCGATCCAGAACATGTGGCTCGCCGCACGCGCGGAAGGATTGGGGATGGGCTGGGTGTCGATCTTCGACGTCGACGCGGTCAGCACGCTGCTGCACATCCCCGCTGGCGCGAGGCCTGTTGCGATCCTGTGTCTCGGGCATGTCGACGAGTTTTACGCGCAACCCATGCTTGAAACCGAACGCTGGGCGTCACGGATGCCGCTCGACCAGTGCGTGTTCGAGAACCGCTGGCCTGAAAGCGACGGCACTGACTCCGCGTAGCGGCAGCCGTAGCCGTAGCCGACAGAACAGCTAAGGCGTGACCGGGCTGACGGACTCGATCCCCGGTGCCCTGCCCGTCTCCACGCTCCCGAACGTCACGCGCCAGTCCCGGTTCCCTGCATAGGGCATTCTGGCCAGCGCGCTTTTGACTAGGTAAGGCACAGCGTGGAGCGGGTCCGCGTCGCGATCACTCTTCGTCACGGTGACCTTGTAGACTTCCTGACCGCTCGTCCGATCGAAAAAGCGCATGGTCAGCGAGTGACGATAGAGCCGTCGCCCAGGAAAAACACTCGTCGTCGCTGGTGCCTCACACGCTTCGGTTGTGCTCTCACAGCCCGCGACGTCGACAACGACCGCCGCCGCCCGCGTATCGTAGGCCAGCGACACGACATATCGCGCACGTTCCTTCGATGCCACGGCGAACCCGTAGCGCGCGAGTTCTTCGCGCACAAGGGCTTCGTATTGCGCATGTTCGGCAGTCGCCTCCTGTGGCGACGTACGCGCAAAGTCATAGGTGCGCTCGTCAGCCAGCGTGGCGGACAAGGGCGATACGCGCACATCCGTCTTGACGCCGGCGCATCCGGCAAGCATCGCCGCGACGAGCGCGGCGCTGAGGATCAACAGGGGTTTCAAGTTTGTCCCGCTTCGAAAGTTATTCGCACTCGTGGTGTTTGCGGTGATCAATCAGCGACTTCATCGAATGCCGGCAACGACACCGTGAACGCCGTCCCACGGCCCACTTCGCTTTCGACGTGCACATCGCCGCCGTGGCGCGTCACCACGGTTTTGACGAATGCCATCCCGAGCCCGGCGCCGCCCACCTCCGGCCGCTCCGACTCATGAAAACGCCGGAAACGCTCAAAGAGCTGCGCCTGCTCTTCAGCAGGAATGCCGTAGCCCTCGTCTCGAATCGTGCACTGCACGCGAGCCGGTAAGCCAGCCTCACGGGAGATCGTGCAGGCGATCCGGGTATCCGAAGGACTGTACTTCACTGCATTGTTCAGAATGTTGACAAGCGCGCGCGTCATCAGCGAACGGTCGGCACAGATCCAATAACCGTCGGCATCGTCACCGTCCTGTTCCAGTTGCGTCTCCAGACGGATGCGGCGCGCGTGCGCCTGCGGCCAGACTTCATCGCTTGCATCGATCAGCAGTTCGACGAGGCTTTGCGGTTCAAGCACATAGGTCTGCGATTCCGCACGCGCGAGTTGCACGAAGTCGTCGGCGAGCGTCAACGCGCGCTGCGCGTAACGTTCGACGCGATCCAGCAACTCGCGCGTATGCTCCGACTCGATACGCGCCCGCTCGATCTCGACGAGCGCAAGAATCGAGGCCTGTGGCGAACGCATGTCGTGCGAAAGCAGACGCAACGCGTCTTCGCGCTGACGTTCGGCCGCGTGCAACGCCGTCACGTCGACCAGGCCGGCAATCCAGCCCGTCACCTCGCCCTGTGCGTTGGTGCACCTCGCATAGCGCAACAGATGGTCGCGCTCGTCGCCGTCGCGCACCTCGATGCCCTGCTCCATCATGTCCGCATAGTCGCGTCGCGTCGGATCGAGTGGCGCAGGCCAGTGGCCGCGGGCGAACGCGTCGGTATCCGCGTGCGAATCGATGGTTTTCACGAACGCGTGATCGCCGAGCGCATCCCGCATCGCGCGCCCCTCCGGTGCGGGCGCGGCGAGCCGTGCAAAATGGGACTTCGCCGCGTGATTCGCGATCAGTATGACGCCGCGCAGATCGCTGACGAGAATCGGTTCCGGCACGCTATCGAGGCTGTCCCAGACAAAGCGCTTCATGTCCTGCACGCGCTGAGCCGCCTGCGCCATCAGCGCCATATGCTGCTCGAGTACATCGCCGGCGAATTCATTGCGCTCTTGTGGCGCTTCAGGCAGCAGATGGGGTTCGTCGGCGAGACTCTGCAACTCCTTGCGCAGATAGGCCATCGTCATCTCGAGGCGACGCCAGTTCCAGATCGGATACACGGCGACGAGGCCGAAGATGGCGGGCACTGGCGACATCCACAGTCGCGCGCCGTACAACAGCGCCAGGCTGCCGCCCGCCATCGCGGCACAGAGCCCCATTGTGAGCAGCAGCGAGCGACGCGGCGACAGCACCAGGAATCCGCCAAGCAGCACGCCAAGCGGAAGCAGCGACACGGCGAATAGCAGCCACGCGTGGGCCGGCAGAATAGCGCGCCCGTTCAGCAACGTATCGAGCACGTTCGCGTGGATGTAGACGCCCGGCATCGGTCCGAGCTCCCCTGAGACCGGGGTCGAGAAGCGGTCATAGAGACCCGACGCGGTCACGCCGATCAGGACGATCCGGTCGCGCAGCATCTCCGTGGGCACGTCGCCGGCGAGCACGCTGGCAAATGAGACCTTCGCGTAGGTTTCTGCTCGCGGACTGAACGGGATCAGGAAGCGCGCTTCACCACTATCGTGGTCGCCCGCGGCATGATCGGGCAAGCCGCGCAAGCGCTCGTTTCCGCCCGCAAGCCTGAGCTTGCCGTCGCGCACCGCCCGGTAAACGGGCACCATCAGTTGCGGCCAGCGCGAGTGTGCGTCGCCCTCAAAGAGCGCGACACTGCGTACGATGGCGTCGCCGTCGACTTCCAGATTGATGTGGCCAAGCGCCGCTGCGGCCTGCGCGAGCGCGGTGACCGGCGTCACCGCGACGCGCTCGCCGTTGGCGCCTTCCGGACTGAGCAGGAGAGGCAGGTACGTGGGATGCGCACCGATCGACAGCGCGAGTCGAGCGTCGTCCTCTGCGGGTTCGGTGAACAGCACGTCGTAGACCACGGCGGCGGGTTGCGCCTTCGCGAGCTGGTCGAGCAGGTCCGCGTGCACGCTGCGCGGCCACGGCCAGCGTCCAAGCTGGGCGATGCTCGCGTTGTCAATTTCGATGACGACGATACCCGGTGACACCGGCACCGGCCTGGAACTGAGAAAGCGGTCGTAGACGAGATGATCGACGCCGGACGTCAGCCGCCAGATCGCCGCGAGCAGAATGACCACGACACCCAGGCAGCCAACCGCCAGCCACTCGAAAAAAAAGCGGCGGCCAACTGGCCGTCCGAGTCGCGCGCGTGGGTCGAAAGTCATGCGCTGGCCGTTGCCTGTATGGATCAGTAGGCCAGCGTAAACGACCGGACCGCGCTGCCCGTCTCGTAGAACGTGCCATTGTCGAACTGCTCGGCGATCACGGTCCAGTAATAGACGCCGCGCGGCAGATCCTTCACGAGCAGTTCGCCGCCCTCGAGATCGGTCCGGTCGATGAGCGGATGGCTCAGATCGGCGGTGTCCGCCAGCACGAAGCGAAAGCGCGTCGAGTCGGCCTGCCGGCTCACGAACCAGCGGAATTCGTAGTCGCGGGTGCCAGTACGCGGCGCGGCCGAAGCGGCCAGTCCGAACTGGCGCCGCTCGAAAGCGTACACCTGCGGCAGGCCTTCGAGCCCCTGACTGTCGATTGCAGACAGGCTGACAAAATAGCTGCCGTCGGGCAGATCGCCAAACGACGCCTGCGGCTCCGTCACGCGTGTTTCGCGAATCAACGCAAGCAGGCCCGCATCGCGCGCAATCTGCACGCGCCAGGCTTGCGCCTCCGGCTGCGGGACGATGTCGAATGCGACTTCTTTGGCGGCCTGAAGCTTCGCCGGATCGAGGAGCGCCGGCGTGGGCAGCAGCGGGACGGGAGCACCGATTGCGCCCGAGTCCCGGGTCAGGTTGCCATAGTGTGCCGTCACGAGTTGCGCCGAAGCCTGAAGCGGCACCCCTGGCGCGCGTGGAGCCCGGCTTGCAGCGTCGACGCCGACCGCACCGTCGAGCACTTCGACGGTTGTCGTCGACGCCCCGTCGCGATCGTACCGCACGCGAAAGCTCGTACCACGCACGCCCGCCACTACTGACGGCGAACGGATCTGAAAGCGGTCGTCCTTCTTCGTGGCGTGTGTCACTTCGGTGCGGAGTTCGCCCTCCTGCAGATCGAACACCCGGTCGGTTGCGCCGGTGAGTGCGGTCTGGCGCAGCGTGTCAATGCCGAGCGTGCTGTCCTGTGGCACGCCGATGTGCGAGCCGTCTGCCAGTTCCAGCGTGACAAATCCGTTATGCCCAGTGCGTACGCGGTCGCCTTCTGTCAGCATCATGTCGACGCTGACTGGCGTGAATGGGCCACTGCGGAACGCGTGTTCGACGGGACCGCTGGTCGCGACGACGCGCGCCGTCAGATGATCCCGCCTCAGCAGTTCAACCGGCAGCAGCAATTTCACACCAGGCTGCAAACGGCGCGGCGTGGGCACATGGTTCAGCCGGCTCACCGTCACCCAGTCCGAGGGATCGCGCAGATAGCGCCCTGCGATGTCGTAGAGCGTGTCGCCGCGCTTTGCGATGTACGGCGCCATGGCGTTGGAGCCAGGCGCCGGGTGCGTCTGCGCGAACGACGCTGAGGTCCACAAAGCGCCGAACGCCGCGGCAAGATACGGCGCCAGCAACGACACCGTGCGGCATGCTCTTCGCATGGACGCTGGCGCCGGCGTGCGCGTTATCCGCACACCGGCACCCGTCATGCGTCACCCCGCTCTGGCGTCCCGGCGCTTTCCACCCGTTCAAGGCGATAGCCATAGCCGTATATCGGTGTCAGCCGATAGCCATGTTCCGGACGCAGATTGAGCTTGGCGCGTAGCATCGACACGTGCGTGTCCATGGTACGCGACGGGATTTCGGTGACCTGCTTCCAGATCACTTCGAGAATGTGAGCGCGCGACAGCGGCCGGCTCAGATGCTGGAACAGCAGCAGCGCAAGTTCGAATTCCTTTTGTGTCAGCGCAACGGCGTTGCCCTTCAGGATCACCTGCTTCGCACTCAGATCGAAGTCGTAGTCTCCATAGACTTCGCGCGTGGACGAAGCACTGAACTGATAGGCGCGGCGCAGCAGCGAACCGATGCGCGCGAGCAGGACGCTGCCGGCAACCGGCTTGACGACGTAGTCGTCGGCGCCGAGGTTGAGTATCGACGTGATATCCGTTTCGCGGCTGCGGCTCGTCATGAACAGGATCGGAAGTCGCTCGGAAAGGCTCTGCCGGACCCAGCGCAAGACTTCCTCGCCCGATATGTCCGGCACGTTCCAGTCGAGCACGAGCAGATCGAATGTCTGCCGCCTCAACTGCCGCACCAGTTCGCGGCCTGAGGAAAACGCGTGACAGATATGCCCTGCCGCCGATAATGTCTGGCAGATAAAATCGGTTTGGGCCTGATCGTCGTCCAGCACAGCAATTCTCATAAAACCCCGCAACGCAAATTCATTCTCGTAACTGGCTGGCCACGTTATCTATTCGATCATCCAGTACCCGATTGGCAACGGCATACAGCACGCAGTTCCCATGGATATATCGCAGCGAACAGTCCGCTCTAAGGGCGGATACGCACACTTCCCGACGGGCTTTTGATCATAATCGAAAAGCGCTGCCCGACCGGAAATGACGTCAATCGGTCATCGGTTCCCCTCAGTCATGGCCGATAGCCTGGATTCGATCACACGGCCGCTGTTTTCCGCCGCCTTTTGACCCCGTCCATTTCCCGGCTGGCCATCAAAGCGATCGCCGCCCGTTCCTGCGGCATGATCGCCACGCCCTTCCTGTCCTTCTTCGCTATCCTGCGCGGCTTGTCGACAAAAGAGTGCCGCGTCCAGATGGATTTGCGCGTGGTCCCACGCCGCCGGAGCGTAGTCGGGCTACGTCACCAGTTCGATCCGATGCAGACGACGCCGAGCCTTGCGCGGCTCGCCTTTCTCGCGAAACGGAATACGCGCGAGTCCAGGTCTGAAAAGCATTCAGTTTCCCAAACGCGCCAACCGTGGCGGTGCGGGTAGTCGATACGCGCTGCTCCAGCGCCCGCCGGTTTCGACGCCATCGATGTCCGACTTTCCCACGAAATTTGACAATCGTGCGCCAGAGTATAGGGAGGGCGCGAGATTAAATCGTTTAAGAATTGTCAAATCGCGATTTGCACAAGCTAACCGGGTGACGGGTTTTTGCTCAGTTCTCCGGCCCCGCCAGACGGGCGATTACGCCGCTGGCTCAGGCCGGGAGGACCGCGCTGGTTATCAAAGCCTCAGTGGTTATTTTCTGGTGATCTATCAGAAAGTCCCGTCAGAAATCGTAAAGCGAGAACGTCAAAATCGTTAATCAATGTGAAAACCAATCCAGGCGGAAGGCCTCGCACAGCGTGCAATGGTGATTTGCGCACCCGGGAATGTACAGTGCGGCTCGGGCGGCGGTGTTGGACGGGTTTCAGGCTGTCACGCCCTCCGGCTCACGCGATCCGGCTTGCGCCAGCGCACCGACGCTCACTTTCAGGCCTGCCGCCGCAAACACCTGAGCAGGCACCGGGGGCGGCGGCTCGTCCGTGATCAACTGGTCGATCTCGTCGACATTGAAGGCGCGGATTAGCGCGCTGTGGCCGAACTTGCTGTGATCGGCGGCTATCACGCGCTCTTCGGCCTGTGCGAAAGCAGCCTGCGCAAAAGCAGCGTCCCACGGCAGCGAATCCATGAAATGCCCCTGGTTGTCGACCGCAGTTACGGAGACGATCGCGTAGCGAACGTGAAACTGCCGGATGAACGTCAGCACGTTTTCCCCAAAGGCCGACGAGTCGTCGGGACGCAGTTCGCCGCCTGTCATGAACACGCGGTTCTCGTTGCGCGGCGCGAGCGTGCGGGCGATCTCGGCGGAGTTCGTCACGACCGTCAGGCGGGAGCGCGCACACAGCGCCTGCGCGATATGAACGCAAGTCGTGCCGCCGTCGAGGATCAGGGAGTCTCCGTCCTGCACCATCGCGCCGACGCGCGCCGCGATCACCTGCTTGCCCTCCCTGCTTTCCTTCATCCGGCGCCGAAATGGCGGCTCGTCGAGATGATCCGGCAGCATGATGCCGCCGTGGACCTTCACCAGCAGACCGTCGCCGATTAGCGGCTTGATGGTGCGACGAATGGTTTCATCGGATACCGCGAAGGTGTCGGCGAGCTCATTGATCGTGCAGGTCTGTTTTGCACGCACGATGCGCATGATTTCAGCCTGCCGTTGCGTGGAGAACATGGTGGCAAAGACCGGATTTATGGGGTTTGGGGCAGTCTAGCAAAGGTGAAAGGCCTCTGGAAACACAATTCAACGTAAATCCAACCAAATCAACGTTCATAGTCTGCCACCGTGTTGATCGACAGGCGATTGAGATGATTCTGCCGTGCTCTCGGGCGCGACTCTCCAGATTTCTACCGGCATATGGCTGGCCTTCCATCGCGATAGGAACAGCTTGTTCCCCCTTGCTGCGCCTGCTCGCGGCTGGCGCAATCGTGGCCACAGCGCCTTCTATTTCTCGCGCCGATGTTGCATTTTGTGTCGGTTGGTTGCAATCTACACACGTTTCCACATATTGCAACATACATCAAACATGGATCAACATAAATCCACGAACATTCCTCGACATGCGCGCGTGGTGATCGTCGGTGGCGGCATCGTCGGCTGTTCGGTGGCGTATCACCTGACCCGTATGGGCTGGACCGATGTCGTGCTGCTCGAGCAAGGGCAACTGTCGTGCGGCACGACCTGGCACGCCGCCGGTCTCGTCGGCCAGCTGCGCGCGCAGGAGAGCATGACAAAGCTGATCCGCTACTCGACCGCGCTCTATGCCGAACTCGAAGCCGACACCGGCCTCGCCACCGGCTGGAAACAGTGCGGATCACTGTCGGTTGCGCGCACGGCCGAGCGCATGACGCAATTGAAACGCACCGCGGCAGTTGCGCGCGCATACGGCGTCGCGTGCGACGTGATCGGCCCGAACGCAGCTGGCGAGCTGTGGCCGGTCATGCGCACGGACGACCTGCTCGGCGCCGTATGGCTCCCCGGCGACGGCAAGGCCAACCCGACCGACCTGACTCAGTCGCTAGCACGCGGAGCAAGAACGCGCGGTGCACGCATCGTCGAGAACACGCGCGTGACCGCTGTCCATACCAGGCAGGCTGCCACCGGTGGCCGCGAAGTGAGCGGCCTCGCATGGCGCAACAAGGACGGCGACGAGGGCACGATAGATGCGGAAATCGTCGTCAACTGCGCGGGCCAGTGGGCGAAAGCGATCGGCCGCCTGTGCGGCGTCACGGTGCCGCTGCATTCTGCCGAGCACTACTACATCGTGACTGAGCCGCTTGCAGGTGTACATCCCGACCTGCCGGTGATGCGCGACCCGGATGGATACATTTACTTCAAGGAAGAGGTGGGCGGGCTCGTGATGGGCGGTTTCGAGCCGAATGCGAAGCCGTGGGGAATGGCCGGCATTCCGGAAAACTTTGAATTCCAGCTGCTACCCGACGACTGGGATCAATTCCAGATCCTGATGGAAAACGCGCTGCATCGGGTGCCCGCGCTCGAGACCGCGCAGGTCAGGCAGTTCTACAATGGGCCGGAGTCGTTCACGCCCGACAACAACTTCATGCTCGGCGAAGCCCCCGAACTGCGTCACTTCTTTGTCGGCGCCGGGTTCAATTCGATGGGTATCGCGTCGGCCGGCGGCGCAGGGATGGCGCTTGCCGAATGGATCGTCGCCGGTGAGCCGACGATGGACCTGTGGCCGGTCGATATCCGCCGCTTCGCGCGCTTCAATGGCAACGACACGTGGCTGCACGATCGCGTCAAGGAAACGCTCGGCTTGCACTACGCCATGCCATGGCCTAATCGCGAGCTGGACACTGCCCGGCCGTTCCGGCGCTCGCCCCTCTATTCGCAACTGAAGGACGACGGGGCATGCTTCGGCAGCAAGATGGGCTGGGAGCGCGCAAATTTCTTCGCGCCCTCGCCTGCCGAGGCGCGCGTCGACTACGCATTCGGCCAGCAGAACTGGCTGCCCTGGAGCGGTGCCGAGCATCGCGCGTGTCGCGAAGGCGTGGCGCTCTTCGACATGACGTCGTTCTCCGTATTCCTCGTGAAAGGACGCGACGCGGAGGCGGTCCTGCAAGGCATCGTCGCCAACGACGTGGCGGTGCCACCGGGTACGACTGTCTACACCGGCTTGCTCAACGAGCGGGGCGGCTATGAATCCGACTTCACGCTATGCCGACTCTCCGACGATCAATATCTGATCGTCACCGGCTCGGCACAAACCACGCGCGATTTCGACGCCATCGAAAAGCTGATCCCCGCCAACAGGCACTGCACGCTCGTCGACATCACCGGTCGGCATGCGGTGCTGGCTGTCATGGGTCCGCGTTCAAGGGCCTTGCTGCAGAGTGTGTCGAAAGCCGACTGGAGCAACGAGGCGTTCGCCTTCGGTCAAAGCCGCGAAGTCGACATCGGCTATGCGACGGTACGCGCGACGCGTTTGACATACGTTGGCGAGCTCGGCTGGGAACTGTACGTGCCCGTCGAATTCGCGGTCGGTGTGTATGAAACGCTGCACGCTGCCGGCGAACCCTTCGGCCTTGTCAACGCCGGCTACTACGCGATCGACTCCCTGCGCATCGAAAAGGGTTATCGCGCGTGGGGCCGCGAGCTCACGCCGGACGTCAACCCCTTCGAAGCAGGGCTCGAATTCGCCTGCAAGCTGAAGACGGACGTGCCGTTCCGCGGCCGGGACGCGTTGCTGACGCTGCGCGACCAGCCGGTTCGCCGCCGATTGGCGATCCTGACGGCTGACGGCGCCAGCGACCGGATGCTCTGGGGCGGCGAAGCGATCCTGCGCAATGGCGTGCCCGTGGGCTTCGTCAGTTCGGCGGCGTTCGGCCATACGTTGGGCCGTCCTGTTGCGATGGGCTACATCAACAATCCGGACGGCGCCGCCGATGTGGACTATCTGACAGGCGGCAGATACGCAATCGACGTCGCCGGTGAGCTGCTGCCGGCGACGGTTCATCTGAAGGCGCCCTATGATCCTCGCTCCGGGCGCGTCAAAGGCTGACCGGAGAGGAAGCGTGCGCGCATAGCGCTTTAAGGCAAACGCCTGCCTGCCCCGTTGACTAAGCCTTGCCTGCCGGGAGGATCCGATGGTCATCGAGACCATCGCGTCCGCTCTTCACTATCTCGCGCGGGGTCGCGCCGAGCAGCCGCTGGACCCAGTGCGCCATGTGACTCTGATGCGCAAAGCCCGCTTCAAGCGCGATCTGCGTCACGCTCAAACGGCCCTGCAATAACAGGGTTTTCGCGCGCTCGACCCTTCGATGGATCACGTACTGATGGACCGGCATGCCGAGCGTCTCGCGAAACAACACCTTGAAGTGCGGCACGCTGAAGTCGACCAGCGCAGCCAGTTCGGCGAGCGTCAGATGTTTGTCGATATTGCTTTCGATGAAGTCGATGACACGCGCCGCCGCGTTGGGGGCGAGCGAGCGCCGGCGGTTGTCGGGTTCGGGCGCCCCTTCCAGCAGCCTCACGACCACCGCCGTGCACAGACTCTCCGCATAGAGCGCATCCGATGCTTCCTCAGCTTCGAGTTCGGCGCGCAACGCCCAGACGAGATAGTGCAGACGCCTGTCACGTAGCTGGAACTGTGGCCTGATGTGCGCACGCGCCGGATTCAGGTGCAGTTGCCCGGCCGTCGTGCGTGCGAATTCATCGCTGATCCAGATGCGCAGAATCGTGCAGTCCGACTCGTCGGTCCACACGCCGTCGAGGCCAGCGGGGATGACGTCGGCGTCGCCATGCGCCTGAATGCGGGCGACGCGGCGACCGTCGCACAGGCATCGTGCCTTGACGGGCGTACCGACGTGTACGCCTATCCTGTGATGCGTGGTCGCAGGAATCCGGTGCTCGCCAGCCGGGATGCCCAGCATTTCGACGCCGAACCCCTGCCAGCCGAGTGCCGCGCTGGAACGCAGGCTGACTCTGCGACCGACTTGCGGTGTGAGATTCGACGTGAGATGCGGCGTCGCGAGTTGCATGACATCTCCTTTCCGGAAGTCCACGGTTTGTGCGTGCATTGTGATGCGTTTCAGCCCGGTCCGCTTGTCCCCGATGTCACGTTACATCGCCGACCCGAAAATCATCCGAATCTGCTCAAATTGATCCGCACGCGCGCGTCCCGCCTGCAACACGCTCCTATGATGCCCTCAAGCAAACAGACAAGGAGCGCTTGATGTACGTCATATTCGGAGCATCCGGCAAGGCAGGACAAGTCGCCGTAAAACGTCTTCGCGATGCGGGCCAGTCCGTGCGCGCGGTCGTGCGGACTGTGGATCAGGGCCGAATGTTCGCTGCGTTGGGATGTGAAGTGGTGGTTGCGGACCTGCTGAATCGCGACTCCGTCGCGAGCGCCATCCAGGGCGCGCACTCGGTGCAGATGCTGTGCCCCGTACCGTCGGCTCATCCGGATCCCGAACGCGCGATGCGTGACATGATCGACGTTGCTGCCGACGCATTGAGTGCAAATCCGCCCCGACACGTGCTTGCGATATCGGATTACGGGGCTGAACTCGACGCCGGTAGCGGCATCACGCTGCTCTTCCATTACCTCGAGGAACGGCTGAAACGCGCCGTGCCGCATCTGACGCTGCTCCGCTCGGCCGAGCATATGCAGAACTGGGCACGCGTGTCCCCGGTTGCGCTCTCGACAGGCGTGCTGCCGAGTTTTCACCACCCGCTGACCAAACGATTCCCGACGGTGTCGGCGCATGACGTCGGCGAGGCGGGCGCGGCGCTGCTGCTCGAAGGCGCGCCGGATCCGCAAGTGCGCGTCGTGAGCATTGAAGGACCCGCGCGGCCTTGCGCCCTCGATGTGGCACGCTCGCTTGGCGAAGCGGCAGGCCGGGAGATCGTCGCGCATGAACTGCCGCGCGATCAGTGGACATCGACGCTGCTACGCGCAGGCCTGAGCGAGCATCATGCGCGACTGATTACCGACCTCTACGACTCACACAACGCGGGTTATATCGACGTCGAAACGAACGCCACCAAACGACGTTTCGGATCGACGTCACTGGCGGAAGTATTCGCCACCATCCTCGCGCAAAACGCACCTGCAGCGGCGCGATAACACTGTCGCCGGACGGGTGCGCTTCGCGTGGCTCGTGGCTCGGACAGGTAGATCGGGCTTTCGCTATCTGGTTGGCCCCGTTTGCCGCAGAACGTCCGCTGCGATCTGTGTTCTGCCAGGCGGTGCCGCCCGTGGCGAAGCCGGCGCGTCCCTCCGGCTTCGCCACAAGCAGTATCCGCTACGTCCTGGACCCCGTGGCCGGCCTTTTCTTCGCCTGCAGGACGCGCACCCGAGCCATGGCTGCCTGGTCGGATGTCGTGCTGTCGTAAAGCGACGCAAGGTCGGATTTCAGTGCGGTGCGTGAATTGCCGTCGAGGTAGATCATATGACCCGACGGGTAGTATTTGACCGTCAGATTCTTGCGCACCGTTGCGTCCTGCAACGGCATGTTCTGCAAGTCCATCGTGGTCTGATAGAAAGGCGTGACGGCATCGTAATAACCATTCGCCGACAGAACCTTCAGATCGACGTTCAGCGCCATCGTCGCCGCCAGGTCGCCAGCCGTGTACAGCACGATGTTGCCGTTCACGTCCTTCCCCTTCTGGGCACCCGTCGGGTCGATGTGACCAAAGTCCCAGTTTGCAAACGCCTGATCGTTCAGGTCCGTGAAGGGCGACACCGACGTGAACTTGAGCGTGTCGTTAAGATAGGTGTTCCACATCGCGGTGTACACGCCACTGACCGCGGTCATCGTTGGGTCGTTGCCGCCCGAATTCGGATTGATCACGGCAGCGATGCCCGTCCCTACTCCGGTGACCCGGCCGTCGTAAGCTCCAAGCTCGAGACCTTGCGCCTGCAACAGGGTCGTCAGGAACGCCGTATTGCCGATCGCATTGGGTGCCGCCACATTCAGGCTCCAGCTATCGAGCACCACCGGAGGGATACCGATGAAATCGCTGAGTTTCTGCACGGTCGCAGCATCGGGATTCGGAAACGCCGCCAGGGCGGCCGCGTACGGTGTCAGCGCAAACGGAATCACGGTCTGCGTATACGCCGGCAGGTTGGCAGGGGCCGGCGTGACGTTGATCTTCTGGTGATACCACGCGTCGGCGGCACAGGTTGGCAACAGCCCAATCGGGTTGCCGGCCTGTGAATAGTCGAGAATCGACGACTGCAGCGTGACGCCATTCAGGTCGATGCCGGCTTCATGCAGCAACCACATGAGCACGCACGAGCGGGCGGTGCCGTAGGATTCCCCGAACAGGAATTTGGGCGAATTCCAGCGATCGTAGACGGTCAGGAAACGCTCGATGAATTGCCGCAACGAGCCTGCGTCTTCGTCAACGCCCCAGAAATCCTTGTTCCTGTTCGGCGCGATCGCGGCGGAATAACCGGTGCCGACCGGGTTAATGAACACGAGGTCGCTTCTGTCCAGCAGACTGTCCGGGTTAGGCTCCATCGTGTAGGGCGCAGCCGGCGTGAATTTCGGCATCTCTGTCTTGATGCGTTGCGGCGCGAACGAGCCCAGCAGGAGAAAAACCGATGACGAACCGGGTCCGCCGTTATAGAAGAACGTGACCGGCCGGGTGCTATGGTCCGCGCCGTCGGCCGTGAACGCCACGTAGAAGATCTTGGCCGCGGGTTGCGCACTACTCGGATCGCGCGTGACAAGATGGCCGGCCGTCGCTGTATAGTCGATCGCCTTCCCGCTCAGGACGATCTGATGGTGTGTGATCGCCGCCTGCTCCGTGGAATCGGTGATCGAATCGTTGGGGCCGTTGCCGTAGGCAATGGGATCGGCATAGGGCTGGTCGGGTTGAATGGCAGTTGCAGCTGTTGACATTTGTCGTTACCTCGCAGAATTCTGAACCGATGAAGCGTCGAACCAGATCGCGTCATGGGTTCACATCGTCCTCATTTGGTCCGACGTGGAGACGGCAGGACCGAGGCGCACAAGATCACGCCGCCGCGTGAAAAACCGTTAGAGCGTGCGCGAAAACCACCCTGCATCTAAGCCCTTGTCAATGCAGCGAGCAAGGCTTTGCCGTCCGGTACGCCCCAACCCGTCACTGCGTCATAGCCTGGGCCGGCTGAATATCCCTTGCCAGGTTTTGGATGAGACGCGTTCTGGCCGCTGGTAATGTCCCGGCACGCCGACTGCCCCTGTGGCTTGCCATCGGCGTCTTGCGCGTACAGCAGAGGGGCGATGAAACGCTGTCGTTTGTCAGCGGGCAATGCTGCATTGATCCGGGCAATCAACGAAGCCCACAGGGGCGCCGAGGCGCTCGTCCCGCCATTTGGCGACGGTTGTCCGTCGAGGATCAGATTGTAGAGCGGAGGGCCGGCGAGTGCTGCGACATCTGGCACGACCCGGCCGTCGATACCGCCCCGGTTGAGCGAAGGAACGCTCACGCTCTGCCATCCAGGCCGCGCAAACAAGGTGCTGACGCCGCCACCAGTCGCGCCTCCCCCTTTCGTGGTTCGCCTTCCCGGTGACTCCCACCACACAACTTCTGAAGCGGCGCTGCCTGTCAGCATCGTTCCCCCAATAGCGAGCACATTGGGACTCGATGCCGGGAATTCCACGTGGGCCTGAGCCCCGCTCATGTTTGCTCCCGAGCCATCGTCTCCGGCCGAGACGCACACCGTAATGCCCTGCAGAGCGGCCGCCTGCAGTCCATTGTTGATTGCCTGCAGGGCCGCTGCGGACCAGTCCGGCGAGTCTTCGGCCAGGCCATAGCTGATCGAGAGGCACACCGGGGTGGCAGGCTGACCCGACGCCACCTGGGTTAGCAGATCAACCCAGCCCTTCTGATCGAAGCTGGCAAAGTAGACGTAGACGGTTGCATTTGCACACAATGCCGCGACAATTTCCACGTCCATCATCACTTCGCCCGTCTCGTCCAACACTACGTTGCCCACGTTCGCTGGCAGGCTGTGAAGTTGCGCGGCAGTAAGCGGCGAAAGGTCGACGGATACGATCTCGATGTTCGGTAGCGCCCTGCCCTGCGCAGCGCAGAATGCCCTGACGTCGTCAGCAAGATAGGCCGGTGCGAGAAAGGAGCCCGACTGAAGCGGAGCACCGAATTCCGCGATGGCAACGCTCTGGCCAGCGCAATCGCCCGACGGAAAGTTGTAGAGGACCTCCAGCTGCGCCGGCGTGAGTGGCCTTCCCATGGATTCCGCCGGTTGCGCAGATCGACGATGCGCCACCCGGCGCTGGTCCAGGCCAAACACACCGGTCACGATCCCGGCTAGCTCCGCGGGTACCTTCAGCGTCCCCTCGCGGCCGCGAAATTCGCCCT
Source organism: Paraburkholderia sp. BL10I2N1 (assembly GCF_004361815.1). Taxonomy (NCBI): domain Bacteria; kingdom Pseudomonadati; phylum Pseudomonadota; class Betaproteobacteria; order Burkholderiales; family Burkholderiaceae; genus Paraburkholderia; species Paraburkholderia sp. BL10I2N1. Next base: position 197,188 of record NZ_SNWA01000002.1, read on the forward strand.
GCTCGGCGTTGTGATAAATCCCGAGACCCGGATGGAATGCTGACTCCATTGCGGCGGCTGTTCCGCTCATCCTGAGGCTGCGCCGGTCCGGGGCCAGTTCCTCGGTCGTCAGGCCGTATCCTCGCAGCACGGCCTCAACCGTGTGAACATCCCCGGATGCTGCACCATAACGTTGTGCGAATTCCTCCGGAGTCAATGCCGGTTCCGATGCCGCCGTAACATCCGGCAATGCGGGAGCCTTCAAAGTGATCGTGACTTCGATATGCGCGTGCGGATCGACATCGCGCAATCGCCGCGCGTCGCTCTTCGACGGGCGACGACTGCCGGGTAACTCGACATGGGTTTCAGTCATTTCGGCACCTCCAGTTCCAATGCACCGCGCCTGGATTACCCCCGCACATATAAGTATCGTCCTGATCCACGGAAAGTGAACCAATGAAAGGTCAACTCATATAATTCGTTATACTGAGTTAATTGTGCTATTAAGGGAATCAGGATCCTTCTCGGTGTGCGTAGTCTGTCAACAAGCCACGCAGTTCTTCAAACTCCGCGCTGAATTGCGAGTGCGCTTCTTACCTAAGACGATCCCGAGCCGATGTGTTTTCAACCCGTCTGCCGCGCCGCGGAGACGCTCTGCCCGTTTTAATAACGTGGTGGATATGCGCGTTTTCAGCACCGGGGTTAACGGCTGGGAAATCGCGCCGGCCTGTCGGCGAGGAGAAAAAAGAACGCGCGAAGTTTGAGCGCAAGCGGCTCGCCCGGGCGATTCGTCCATGCGCTCGACGCTCCAGGAACTCCGTCAGAAACACCGGGCGTAACTGCGGACTTTGTTATCCAGGGTTTGCCCTGGAAATCCTTGCTGGAATGGCTTTAGTCGTCGCTTGCGAAGCGGACGCTGACTGACGGTCATCGTCAGTTTTCGCATGAAAAGTACGACTACCCGCGGGACGCAGATCGGATGCGCGCGCACAGATTGGCTCGACAAACTGGCTGAAGGCGGGACAACGCGGGGGGTGGGCAAGCAAACATGATGACGTCGCCGACGTTACTTGCGGTGGACTACACTCGTCTACACGTATGCGCGTAATGACCTGCCGCCGCCGTGTGGGGCGATCGTGTACGCCGGCGAAAAGCGGGCGCCTGCTCGTGCGAAGCCTGCCCACCTTTCTCGTATTTGGAGCTCGATACGATGAACCCCGAAGCCTATCAACCCTGTATCGATGCATGCGATGCATGTGCCGCCGCTTGCGCGCGCTGCGCATCCGCATGCCTTGAAGAACCCGGCATTGCGGTCCTGGCAAAGTGCATTCGGCTCGACATCGATTGCGCGTCGCTATGCCGGCTTACGTCGGCCGCGCTGGCGCGACAGAGCCGTTTCGCCCCTGAGTTCTGTGCGCTTTGCGCGCGGATCTGCGACGAGTGTGCAGACGAATGCGCAGGTCATGCACCCGAGCACTGCGGTACATGTAGCGACGCGTGCCGGATGTGCGCAGAGGCGTGCCGAACAATCTGATGACCCCGCACGCTGCCATCGCTGACCCGACCCGACAGCTTGCTCTCAAGCTGGGTAGCGACAGGCAGCGTGCCGGACCTCAAACCGTCGCCACTGTTGTCGCCATGCCAGGTTGACCGATATGCCGAACTTCGGCTGATCACCTGGCGTGGACCTCGATTCGTTGCGGCGTGATTCCTGTGTGATCGGGAAGGCTGTCAACCTTCTCCCCAAAGTGCTGGCGGGTGTTTCCCACTGGTTGATCGCACGACTTTGTGCGTAAGATAACCGTTCCGTGCGCCGATATGGTGCAGGCCCGCGAATGGCGGCAGGCAGGAGGCAGCGCCGCGATCGGCGCCAACGAGTGTTTTCATCATGCATGCGAGAGTGTGCTGGGCGGCTGCCCGTCGTGCGGTCGCATTGACACCAGGCGGCGCGGCGGCGTTCGCGGCGCAGACGGCGTCCGGTCGGCATGGCTGGGCCGCGCCGCTTCGTCACGCCTTGCTCGCAGTGGCTTGTGCGCTGGCCGCGGCAGCGGCCGCGCACCTCGGGACACCCGCCATTGCAGCCGGTCCAGCCAGCGACACGCCCGCCAGCACCACGAGCCGCGCCGATCCCACCATTTCGCCGCGCGACGCTGCCGTGCGTCAGGTCGTGCTAGGGATCATCAGTTTCACGCACTGGCCGACGCCGGCCACCCGCCTGCGCCTGTGCGTGACGGGCCGGCCTGACTACGCGCACGGCCTCGTCGACACGCTGCAGGCTGGCTCGACGCCGGTCGACGCGCAGTTCATCGGCTTTGATGATCCTGCCATCGGCGCAGCCTGCGACGTCGTCTATTTCGGCGACCTGAGCGACGATGAAAGGCAGCAAGCCAGAGCCGCCCTGGCCGGCCATCCAGTCCTGACCATCGCGGAACACAACCCGTCCTGCACGACCGGCAGCATGTTCTGCCTCAATGTCGATGACGAACCCATCACGTTCGACATCAATCTCGACGCCGTGGCGCGCAGCGGCGTACGGGTTCAGCCGAGTGTGCTCAAGCTCGCCCGGCGACCACTGACGCCATGAGACAGCCTGCGCCTCCCGGCTCCCCTCCGCGCCCGACGCTGCAAAGCGTGTTGCGCCGCGCGCACTTGCGCCTGGCGTTCGTCGCTGTCGCGATGGCCGCCGTGTCACTGATCGTGGTCGCGGTGATCGCGCTACGTGCCTATGCCGGCAATAATCTGAACCTGCTGGCCCGCTCGCTCGGCTATACGGTCGAGGCGGCGCTGGTGTTCGGCGACCGCATCGCTGCGGCCGAGGCGATCGGGCTGATCGCCAACAAAGAGGATGTGGCCGAGGTCATCGTCACTGATGGCAAGGGCCTGCCGTTCGCGGCGTGGCAGTTGCCCGTCCACAGCGCGATCGCCAGATTCGAGCGGGAGGTCGCCGGCATTGCGCTGCCGGGACCCGTCACCACGATGGTGCTGCATGACGGCATCGTCGTCGGTCAGGTCGAAGTGCGCGGCCAGGGGAGCCAGTTCTTCGGCTTCCTGCTTGGCGGCATCGGCGGGATCCTGGCCGGCCTCGCCATCAGCGTGCTCGGCGCCTATGTGAGCTCGCAGCGCCTGCTGCGCAACATCATCGCGCCACTACGCGCGCTGGCCGGGGTCGCCCACGCGGTGCGGCGCGAGCGCGCGTTCGAGCAGCGGGTCGAGCCCGTAGCGATCGCGGAACTGAACCAGCTCGGCGACGACTTCAACGCCTTGCTCGATGAACTCGAAGAATGGCAAAACACCCTGCGCGAAGAAAACGCTTCGCTCGAATACCAGGCCAACCACGACGCCCTGACGGGCCTGCCCAACCGTGTGCAGTTCGAGTCGCGCCTCGAGCGCGCCCTCAGCCGGGCCGCAGAGACGGGCCAGCGGGTTGCCCTGTTATATCTCGACTGTGACCGTTTCAAGGAGGTCAACGACTGTCTCGGCCATGAAGCCGGCGACGCAGTACTGATCGGCATCGCGGCGCGGGTGCGCGCGCAGATGCCCGAGGCCGATCTGGTCGCGCGCCTGGGCGGCGACGAGTTCGCCGCGATGCTGGCGCCAATGCGCGAGGTGGCCAGCGCCGGCCGTATCGCCGAGGGCGTACTGGCCACCATGGCGCCAACGATCGTCTTGCCCGATGGTCGCACGGTGGCCATCACGATGAGCATCGGCGTTGCGGTGTATCCCGATCATGCGACCGACGCAATCGGCTTGATGCGCGCCGCCGATGCCGCGATGTACCGGGCCAAGCGCGCGCGGCCGGGCTCGTGGCAGTTTGCCGAAAGCGTCGCCGGACAGGCTTGACGCCATGATCTGACGTAGCATCCGGGCCGTCGCAAGGGTGCGAAACAGCGCGCGCGCAGGGCGGGCGCGCTCAAGGGGGATGCGATGATGAGACAGTTGTTTCCAGCAGGCATTTCGCGGGTGGGCATTGGGAGCGCACTGCTCTTCTGTATGCTGCTCGGGGGCTGCAAGACGCCGCCGCTCTACCGCGGCCTGACCCAGACGCAGGTCCAGGCGCTCAAGTCGGAAGGATTCGACGAGACCGAGCAGGGCTTCGAGTTCGGCTCCAGCGAACCGATCCTGTTCGACTTCGACCGCTACGATCTCAAGCCTGACGTCCGCCGGACCGTCGAGCATATCGGCCACACGCTCGTGTCGGTGGGGCTGACCAGCGTGCGCGTCTATGGGTACACCGACCGGGTGGGCACGGATGCCTACAACGTCCGGTTATCGAAGCGCCGTGCCGAGACCGTGGCGAACGAACTGATCGACACCGGACTTCCTGCCGGCAGCGTGGACACCATCGGGAGAGGCAAGCTCGACCCGGTGGGCGACAATCGCACGGCCGCCGGCCGGGCCCAGAACCGCCGCGCGGCGATCGTCATCTCGCCGCGTTGAGCCGGCGCGGCGGCAAGTTGTCTTCGCCCCCCGGAGACGGCCTTCGGGCACACCGCTTTTTCGATCAGCGCCGCAATGACGTGCGACGGACAGAGCAGTTCGCACAGCATCAACCCAAGGTACACCGATGTTCGTCGAATCCTTCGGTCATCGCCGGCTGGCGGAAGCAGGCTACGCTTTGCCAATGTCATGACATACGGAAAGATCAGTAGATCCGAGCCGCCTTGGGCTGAGGACGCAGCAGCAGATAGAAGGCGGCAACATGCGTAATCATCAGCACAGGCACGTAGAGGATCGGAATCGCGTACGTAGCGCCCAGCTCTCCCGCGCGCGCCGGAAGATCGGACAGGGTGGCGTGGTAGTAGTCGAGAATGAGGTCGGTTGCTCCCACAACATTGAAGGCTACGACGAACAACCAGAACAGTGGGCGTATACGTGCTGTGAGTAGCGCCAGCATCGCCAGAACTCCCGTTGCGAAGTCACCGTATGCGGCGAACACGGCAAAGCTGCCAGGAAGATCGGGGCTGACGACGCCCGGCAGAATGAAGACCAGCCCGAAGAAACGGAAGCTGTGCAAGGTAGCGATGGCGCGTTGCGCTTCAAACGGGTCCATCGATTTGAGCCTGGGCCAGACGTATACGCGGAAGCAAAGCAGCCAGGCGACATACCCCAGAACGAGATGCAATTGGAAGAGAAGTTGCGGTGACATGTTGCCTCCTGTCAGGTGTCGTCTGGCGCAATGAAGGATAGGAAGGAGATCAGCCGGCGCGTCGCCGGATCAACTGGCGCAGCGACAGCGCGTGCAGCAGGATCGAGCTTGGCACTACAAAAACAGGGGTCAGCACATACGGATAAGCGCCGGCGCCGATGCTCTGCACGCCAGGAACGATCAACTGGAACCGCCCGGGCGTGGTAACTATCCCCAAGGTAATCGCGACGGCGAAGTCGGCGAGGCCGAGAATGTTCCAGGCGATCGCCGCCTTCCGCCCTTGAGCCGTACCGCTCGCCACGGCGATTGCCGCCGGCACGGCGAACAGGCCGGTCAGCACATCGCCAATTCCAGCCGGTAACGCGAACACGCCGGGCAGCACCCCATTCAGCCAGGCAGCGAGAGCCCAGCTGCCGAATACGCGGTAAAGCTGAAGAGCGACGAGCCACGTCGCCGGCATCGCATCGAGCACCTGCCCCACCCGCTTCGACAACAGTAGCAGCGGCGCGCCGATGATCACCGGCAGGAAGATTGCCAACGGCAGCAACGGCACAGGTGGGGGTGAAGCGTCGATGCGAAAGACGCCATTGATCGCCGCGCTCCAGGCGAGCGCGAACCAAAGCGTGTAGGGGATCATGACCGCCAGCCAGGTTGTGCGGCATTGGCCCGGCGTCAGGTCCGCGCTTTCGAGGCCGAGCCACAAACCGAGCGCGATAAACGCGTGGGCCGTAAGCTGGTGGGCCGTGGTCGGAACGCCGCTAGCCGGGATAACCGGCTGCCAGTAGATCAACGCAATCCACAGGACCGTCAGCGGGATGAGCCAAAGCAGGCTGCGCCACGCGGGACGCGGCGGGACGATAACAGCGGGAATCGGGGCGGCGGTCATGAGCCGTTCTCCGTGTTAATCCGCATCTTCGTGGGCGCGGCCTCGAACACCGCAGTGAAAATACCGAGTCGGCCTTCCATGAGATTTCGCCCCAGGTTGGTGGAAAGCTGTGCGAAGTCCGGCCCCATCACCACGCCAAGATTTAGTGAAGGTGGCGGCCCCGACGCACGCAGTTGGGTGATCCAGGCCTTGGCGGCCTCGGTGTCGTCTTGCCATGCCAGCGTGCGGAAACCTGCTTGTTCGATCGCCTCGAGCGTTGCATCGGCCGTCAGGAGAAAACTTGTTGCCGGCGTTCGCGCCCAGGGAACGGGGTAGTACGGTTCGCTGCCGTTTGCGACGACGTCGAACGTCGCAAACCTGCCGCCTGGCTTCAGCACGCGTTCGATCTCCCGGTAAAGTCGTGCGCGATCGGCGATGTTCATCGCCACGTGCTGCAGCAATACGACGTCGAAACAGCTATCGTCGAAGGGTAGTTCGAGCGCGCTGGCGGCATGAAACGACACCTGTTCGCTCTGCCCCGTGCGCTGGGTGAGATAGCGTGCGGCATCCACGAACGGTTCGCTGAGGTCAATACCCGTCATCCGGCAACCATAGGTTGCAGCCAGAAACCGGGCCGGCCCGCCAACGCCCGAACCGACGTCCAGCACCGACATGTCGGCGGTGATCCCGGCCAGTCTGGCAAGCTCGGCGGTGGCAGCAAGTCCACGGGTGTGAAACTGGTCGAGGGCGCCCAGTTGCTGCGGCGTGAGCCGCTGATCCTCCGGCCCAAGGACCGTGAGCGCGATCTTCAGCCGCCCGGTCAGGCCGGTCGCGCGATAGTGATCGCGCACGCCATCAAATGCATCGGTCATTGCAAGGTTCCTCCACGGTCCTGGCGGATTGTTCAGGGCTTGCGAGTCGACATTGTCGCGACTCCTCATCTGCAGGCGTAGGTGTACCATGGCCTCTCGCGAGCGACTATTCATCACAATGTTGACGTGCCATGAAGCAGAACTTCACAGTCAGGCAGGGCGCGCTCGATGGCGTGGAGGTGTTCCTGAGCGTTGCCCAGCATCGCAGTTTTCGCCGGGCAGCCGCAGAACTCGGGGTGACGCCGTCGGCCGTCAGCCAGACGGTGCGTGTACTTGAAGCGCGCATTGGATCGGCGCTCTTCATCCGTACCACGCGCAGCGTCGGCCTGACCGAAGCGGGCGAACGGTTTCTTTCGCGCGCAAAGCCTGCCTTCGAGGAGCTGGTCGCCGCCAGTCAGGTTGCGCGCGGACTCGGCCAGCGGCCCGCCGGATTGTTGCGACTTTCCGTGCCGCGCGCGGTGGTGCCATTGCTGCTGGAACCCCTGATTGCATCCTTCTGCCAGGCTTATCCCGAGATCGAAGTGGAGATCGTCGCAAGCAAGGAGTTGGTCGATCTTGCAGCGGAAGGGTTCGACGCCGGCATCCGGCTGGGTCAGTTCGTCGCCGCCGACATGGTCGCGGTGCCGATGACGCCCCCGTTTCGTCTCGTCATCGTCGGCAGCCCGGCCTACTTCGCAGGCCGCCCCCCTCCCAAACGCATGGACGATCTGCGCCAGCATGCATGCTTGCGATGGCGGCGATCCGACGGTGCGCTCGCGCCGTGGTCATTCAACGACGACGGCCGCGCGATCGAGATCGCCGTATCGGGCCCTCTGATCGCCCATGATTTTCCCACCATGCTGGGTGCGGCAGTCGAAGGTATAGGCCTTGCCCAGCTACCTGAGCCGATGGCCGCTGAAGGTCTGAGAGCGGGAAAATTGGTGCACGTGCTGGAGCCGTTCGCGCCGGTGATGCCGGGTGTGTTTCTTTGCTATCCAAGCCGTCGGCAGATCATGCCGAAGCTGCGTGCGTTCATCGATCACGTGAAGAGCCGCCCGGCAGGCCAGGGCAAAGTCCCGCGTACACGATGACTATGGGCGTGCCGGGTTGCGGAAACGAGGGTGATGTTTTCCTCTGGATGGACGTCATTGCGGCCAAGGCCCCTCCTGTCCGGGAAAAAACCTGCACGAGTCAACCGAACATTTGACTTACCGCTGATGCGATTCTGCCTAGATCCTCATTGTTGAACAAATCATCCAGATTCTGCTCGCGGGCTAATGTTTCCATGGCTTGAACGTCTTTTTCTCTTGAAAACGTGGTCTTGAATGATTTTGGATTTTTGGCTCGGGCTATTTCAATGGCCTTGCCCATTGATGTCGGCATCTCGCTAATTGGAACGGGCAGCGGGCTCTTGGTCGTCCAGGCTCCGACACGTGCCTTGGTGACCTTCCGCGATCTAAGGGAATCGATGAAAACGACTTTCTGGCCCCAGATCCCCAATACATCCATACCTCCGCTCTTCATGCCGAGGTGGACGACATCACAGTCATAGAATGCCGTCATATAGTCGAAAAAGCCGTTCTCCTGGAATCGCCCCATGATACTTTTTCTGACGCTCCCAGAATTCACCGAGATTGAACACATGTTTCAATTGCATGGTGTCGTGATTGAATCCGTCGCCAACGATAAGAATGGCCTTGATTGATGGAATCTTGTACTTGAGGTTCGTGCGCGTTTTTGACCGTCTTCATCAGCTCTGTCATCGCGGCGATCGCGCGGATTTTGCTGATTGCGTCAGTGTGCAGCACTGTGAAAGCGCCGTTCTGCCGCTCGCTGACGGAGCGGACGCTGAACTCGATGTCTTTGAGCAGCCCGCTGACACCGAAACCTTCCGCTTGCAGGACCAGAATGGAGAACGGCGTCACCGCATTGTCGGAGAAATGGCGCACCGCGGCGGCATAGACGTGGCCAAAGTCGCCGGTCTGCCAGCTTCCGATGATGAAGACGGGGCCGTTCTTGACCAGCTCCAGGGCTGACTTCAACTCCGCGAGGATCGCAGCGTTGTCGTCCTTCTGGTTCACAGCGAAGCGGATATGGATGTGGATCAACATATCGGGTTCCTTATGAACGTGCAGGCCGCACTGTTCGACCGGACCGCCAGGTCAATCGAGCCCGGCCACTGCTTGCCTGGCCCACGCCGGGCCAACGTACGTGAACGGCGCCTGGCATGCGTCGAACGCTATCCCGGCCCCTCAAGCACGTTGGCCCTGCAAAGGGTCGTATGCAATGCCAGCCGCCACCATCAGAAAACCGCGTGGTGCCCCCATCTATAGGGAACGAACGAACCCCGTCCACTTTGAAACCTTTGCCATTCATTTTCGGCGTTATGCGTGCCACCACGGCACACATGAATCGATGGCTCGTTTGGTCCGGGATTGGCCGCAGCAGCGGCTTCTTACCCACTGTGCAGGCTTCCTTATGTTGGAAACGCCTAAGCCACAAGATCCCAATAGAGACCACCTATCGAGTTTCTGCGTCGCTTGCAGGAGGCTTGTGACGAGTCTGGCCAACCGATCCTGTTTTCGAGCGCCGGGTATCACCACCCCACCGGTTGCTCACGTTCGACTCGCGACCGCTCGTGCCGCCACGAACCGCAGACGCGACTGGGTCAACGACAAAACACGACGAAACCATTGGCCGGTAGCGTAATGGCAGCGGACGCGGGCATTCCATTCCAGCCTTCGCCACCCTCGACGACGATGCTCCCATCGTTTCCGACGACCTGGGGATTCGGAAAACCGTCGTAGAAGTCGCTGTTGAAAATCTCGCGCCAACGCCCACCGGAGGGAAAGCCAACGCGGTAGCCATATCGATTCGTTTCCTGGAGATTGGCAACGAACAGGACATCCTCTCCGACCAGATTGATCCAGCGGTGAATGGCGATCACGCGGTCCTGTTCGTTTGTCACCCACGCATTCATCGAATCGCCCCGCAATCCGCGCAGCGTGGCGCGCAGATGAATGACATCCCGACAAAAGGAGTGGTAGTCCTTCATTACGGCATCAACGCCAAGTCCGTCCCACCAGATGAGCAGATCCGCGTGGAAATTGATGTCGTCGCTCCATTGTTTGTCTTCAAGAATCTCCTGCCCCATGAAGATCTGCGGTATGCCGGGCGCCGCCATCAACAAGCCCATTGCCAGTCTTGCCCTGCTTCGCGCAAACCATGAACGCGCGTCGGTCGTGTCGGCCAGCCTTGCCATGCGCAAATCCCTTCCAGCGAACACGACGTCGTGATCTTCCAGCATATTGACTGCGCGCCACGCCGCGTCAAAGCCGTCTGGTCGATAGAGACACCCGAGCAGCGCCCGCATGTCGACAGACGCGTCGTATCCACCGCCAGCCTGCTGCACGGCGGTGCGAATGCCGAGCCGCACCTTGTCGGACCATGCCGCATCGAATCCGAGTCCGCCGGGTGCGGACCGGATCGCAGCGGCACGGTCACCGCCCCAATATTCCGCAATCTGGATGGCCTGCGGTTTTTCCGCACGGGCCGTGCTGCTGACATCCTGGCAAAAACGGCCGCCGCCATTTGCGTCGATCACCGTGACCTCGTCATAGCGCACACCATCGATGTGATACTCCTCGACGCACTGCTTGACGTTGTCGATCAGGAACTGGCGGACATCCTGGTTCCAATAAGCGAATATGTTTCCGCCCACCCAGGTTTGATCGGTGAAGTACAGGCTGCGATTGTCGTCGCCATATTGCTGGCGATCGAGAAACTTGAAGCACTGGTCATTGAAACCCGGGCCGGCGTGGTTGAATACCAGGTCGAACAACACCGCAATACCTTTGAGATGGAACAGGTCGACGACGCATTTCAGTTGATCCTGTCCGGCGCTCAACTGATCGGGCGTCAAAGGAGGCTTGCCGCACGCCGCCAGCAACCCATTCGCCTTGTTCAGATAGCGGAGAAGTTCCTGCCGATCCTCGACCTGGTAGTCGATTTCCGGCGAGTAAAGGTCGAGGCCGTTGTATCCGCGGCTGGTTTCGCTCGGATATTCCTGTACCGGCATGAACTGCACGCCGTTGATCCCGAGATCGCTCAGGTATTCAATGCGATCGAGCAGATCGAGAAACTTGCCGATGGTGCGCCGCTTGTCCTGCCCTTGAGGGTCTACCGCGTAGTACGTTCCGATATGCAGCTGGTACAGGATGAGGTCGTTGAACGCGGGCGCACGAAAGTCTTCGTCATGCCATGGGAAACGCGCCACGTCGCGGATAATGCAGTCGCACACGGGGTAAGCCGGTGCGGTGCCCAACTCGCGGGCGCGCGGGTCACGCTTGAGCCCGGTGCTGCCTGTACCCTTCACCCAGAACCTGTATGGCGTTCCCTCTCCCAGACCCGCGACGTAGGCGCTCCACGATCCGTCGCCAAGACTGAACATCGCGCTATCCGGGCCGGGCTGAAATCCACTCTGTTCAGCGGCCTGCAATTGCGCGCCGGTCAACACGTAGACGTTCTGGGCTGAAGGTGCCCAGAGCCGGAACGTCACGCCTCCGGGTACCAGGTTCGCGCCCATCTTGACGTCGCCTTGAGTCCGGGTGGTTGACATCCCCTCGCCTCGCTAGTCGTAACCGCCAAACATGAACACGAACATGTCCTGATCCGTGGGATTGATCAGTGCGTGCAGATTGCCACCCTTGAGCAACGTGAGATGGCCAGGGTTCAGTGTGCGTACCTCGAAACAGCGTTCGCGGTTCGGCAGTTTCGCCCAGTCGCCCATCACCATCAAGCCGGCACGATCGCCGATCGCCATGAACACTTCCTGATTGTCACGGTGTCGATGCAGGCCGATCGCAGCATTTGCACGAATGATGTGCAGGTCCATGTAGTCGACGGTCATGAACGATTCATGGCGATCGGGTGCCGGCGCCTTGTGTCCGAACGCATCAAAGCTCCATGGTGGAATCGTGCGGCCAAGCTCCTGCAAACCGGCATAGCCCCAATAGTTCGACAGCAGGTTGCGATATTCGAGAAAGCCCAGTCCCCCGTGCGGAAACTGACTGGTTCCGACCTTCAGAAAATGCTCCCAGCCGCGAAGAATCATGTTGAATTCGAACTGGTAATTAGCGCCGTCGAGCGAATCCCATACCTGCCCCGCCTCGTCGGCCCAGGCCAGCTCGATATGCAGCGGCAAGGTTGGATGCAGGGCGTGATCGGGCGCTACGTCGTTGACTTTTTTGCCATCCAGTGCCTCGCGGGTAAAGTCGTCGCCCCCAGGAACAAGCACAGGATCCGCAACCAGCGCGCCGAGGTCGAACGCTACCTGGCCACGCGGGCCGAGTGCGGCACGCAGGTCGGCTGGCGTTCCCGTCCATCCCCATAACTCGATCGCATAGCGACCGGACTCGTCGTCGTATGGCACGCGCCTTAATACCGTCGAAGCAACCGCGCCGACCTTGATCCACAGCCTGATAGCCGGCCCCAGGCCGCCTTGCGTGCGCAAGGCCAGAACCGAATCAGGTCCGGCCCGATAGGAGATCCGGATGAACGGGCCGGTCCAGTCCCCCACCGAAACAAGGCCTCGTATGAGCTCGGTGTCGCCCGTCGTGAACGACCTGACGTTCTGCTTCTGAAAGTCCTGTTTGTCGTCCTGCGAGCAAGGATCCAGCATGTTGCTGCTGTTGGGCGCGCTCGGGCCGTACAGTTGCAGTGTCCGGATCGGAAAAAGGTATTGCAGCTTGTCGAAGGTATAGCACTCCCTTCCTTCAGCCAGCACGGCGCCCTCGATCAGGGCCAGCAACCTGACGATCGGGTTCGCTTCCTGGTAATCGGGTGTCACACCCGGACGAACGGGCACTACTTCATCGTGCAGGAGCTGCATCCGCGATCTCCCGGATCAGGCGCTGTGATAGAGAAATGCGACGAACTTGAGCGGTTCGGTGCTGGTGTCGGGATTGCGGATGCCGTGCATGCCGCCGCTCTTGGTGAAGATCATGCTGCCAGGCTTGACAGGCAATTCCTTGAACACCTGCTCTCCCAGTCCAAAGACTTCGCGCCTCGCGTTCCTGTAGCGCGGATCCGACTCGTCTCCGAGACTGGGGTCGTCCCCGACGCGCAAATAGGCGATGCCCTCGCCCTGGATAATGTAGTAAAGCTCTTCGGAGCCGACGTGTTGATGATTGCCCTCGACTTTCCCCGGCGGGATCGTGACCTCGTGAAAGAAGATCATCGAACCGCCCAGTTCGCGCTGGAAGAGCCAGCGCATCTGGATGATGTTGTCCGGAGAAGCATCCGGATTCGTGTACGTGCCGTCGGGCTTCGCCAGCATCATCGCATTGCGGTAGAGCACGGGTATGACATCGCTCGCATGCTTGAACCAGCCGCGCTGGAAGTCGAGCAGGTAGTTCAGATCCTGCACCGTGTTTTGCGGCGCACTGGGGGTGTTGACGAGCGGCGCCTGGTGGGTGCGCGTGTAGTTGTTGTCCCACGCCAGGTCGTTGACCGGAACAGCCAGGCTTCCTGATGGGTATTGTCTGGCCGGCTCGCGGAACGCCAGTTCGACCTTCGCAATCGAGCTGACATCCGCAAGCATCGCCGAGAACTGCGGAATCAGCGTGATCTCGTTATCCCGCCCCATCATCGTCAATACCGACGCATCGTGCCGGGTCGTGCGCGGTTGCTCGAGGGTGTCCCAGACCTCCGCCTGGTAGGCATTGACCCAGTCGTCGTAGTGCAACGTCAGCGGCCGGCTCCCCGTCGTTTCAACCTGGTCGCCGTGGTCATTGGTGAGGCGCACCCAGGCCACGCAGCTATTGCACAACAGCCGGTTTCGCGTCCGGATCGCTTCGGTCAGACGCGATCCGCGGTATTCGATGCGCAGGAAATTCGCGTAGAGCGCGCCGTCAAGAAACACACTTCCCTTGAGACACAGCACCTCGAGATAGCCGCGTACCTCCTCGACGTCGTACCGGTAGCGCGGACTGCGCGTCGCATTCAGATACGCCGAGTGGTAGATGCGGTCCGGGAAGAAGACGACCGAAAAAATCTCGTTCGACGGATCTGTAGACAGCAAGCCGAGCCTGGGGTCCATGGCGCTAGATCCTTTTCAACAGGATATCGGCAACGCGAAAGGCATTGGCTTCGATCGTCAGTGTCGGGTTGGCGCCGCCCGAGGTCGGCATGAAGGAACCGTCGGTGACATAGAGATTGTCGAAACCCCACGCCCTGCAATCGGGATCCAGCACGGAATCGGCATGGTCAAGGCCGAAGCGCGCGCCTCCGAGAATGTGATTGGCGCAGCGAGCCGTCTCGTCCCTGCCGAACACATAACCCGACGAACCATCCCTGTTCACGCCGCCCTTCACAAGCACCTGGTTGCACAGGTCGGCAAGCCGGGCCATCACGGCCTGGTCATGCGGATGCCAGTTCTTGATGATATAGGCGACCGGCCGCCCCCATTTGTCCCGGACCGTCGGGTGCAATTCGATGCGATTGGACTTGACCGGCACCTGGTTGGCCATGAACGTGATCGACAGGCCACAGCCGAAACTGTTATCGAGAAACTGCGTCATTGCGGCGCCCACCATGTCTGTCGCGCCGTTAAAGCCGTCCCAGAGCGTGTCGAGATCCCGGCTGCCGTAGTTGCGCGCAAGGGCAAGCGGCAAGGCACGGTCCGAGGTGTTGTTATAGATCACGGCACCCGCCCACAGACGCTCGGATTCGAGAAATTCGTCCTTGTGGCAGAAGTCTGTCGCGAAGTCGCTGTCCAGCGACTCCGACTTGTCGTAGCGTTCGGGAGGCGTGACGAGCGCCGACGCTCCGCCGAAGCAATGGGTCAGGAAGTAAGACCCGAGCATGCCGTTGCCATCCTGATTGATTCGGGCGCCGAAGCCCTGGCTGTCGAGTTGCGCGGATAATTTAAGCAGGCGGACACTTTCGATGGCTGAACAGGCCACGATGACAACCCGTCCTGAAACCCGATGCTCCAGGCCATCCGGGCCAAGAAAATTCACATAGCGGACCTGCGCGTCGCTCGATGACAGATGCGTCACCGTGCAGTTCGGCAGCAGCGTGAAGTTCTCCAGATAGCGGATCGGCGCGAGCAGCGAAACCCATGTGCTCGACTTGAACCCCATCGGGTCGCCGTAACGGTTCACGTACGCCGTTTTGGCGATGTCGCCCGGCTGGGGTCCCTTGCGCCCGCTCGGCGGATGGTCCGACGTGATAACGGCAAGCGGTGTCCGGTAGTACGCCATGCCGAGTGCGCTCATGCCCGTCTTCACATGCTCGCTGATCGGGTTGATATCCAGCGGTTGCTGGTACCTGTTGCCGCTCGTGAACGGCTTCAACTGGTTATTCGTTTCGCCGTTGATGCCCACGAGTTCTTCGGCCTTTGCGTAGTACGGCTCCAGTGTTTCGTAGGTGATCGGCCAGTCGCGCGCCTCGCGGGCCACGTCGCCGGCCGGATCGTCGACGAGCGACGCTCCCGCACGGTTGTTCCACTGCCCAAGCGTCAGATCCCGGGGCGTGTAGCGCAGCGATACGCCGCCATAGAGCTGGGTGCCACCGCCTACGACCTGAGCTGTGTAGCCCTCAATCGTGGCGCAGTCAATATCATTGTTGTTGCCGTCCTGCCGGCGGTAGACGTGCGGCTCATCATTCAGATCCGGTTCCACATGACTGGAGTAGTACGATGCGCCCTGGTTGACGACCTCGAGACGCACGATCTTCTCCGCACCGTCGGAGAACAACTCGTCGCGCTTGAACCCGCTCGCGCCGCCGGGCGCCTGGTACTGCGGCAGGATCAGAGGACCCTTTTCCAGCATGAGAACAGTCTTGCCGCCCAGTGCAAACTGATGAGCGATCGGTGCGCCGCCAGCACCGCTGCCGATGATGACGATGTCATATGCGTCTCTCATGGGTCCGTCCGTGGCGCGCTAGCCGAAGTAATCGACGCTCTTGCCGAGCGGTCGCTCGATCGCCCTTTGCCAGTCGAAACAGGGCTGTCCGTTCTGGTCTTCGAACTGGTCCTGCAGGTATGCCCAGCCAGCCCCACCCGCATTCCCGCCGTACTTCGGGTGCGAGAATGCGCCAAGCCAGGTATGCCGGCGTAAAAGTGTGAGAAAGAACCACGGGCTCCGATATTTGTCCGTATCCCAACCTTCTACACGACCGTTAGCCATCTCCTTGTACAGGTCGCCATATGCCCCAGTGGGTAGCTGCGCCGGCTCAACGTTCGGGAAGCGGTTGCGCAAAACGGCATCAATCTGCTTCAGACAGATCCTGTAGTCAATCAGCCGGTGGCCTTCATCGCGTGAAAGCAGGTTGTCGATAAAGTTGACTGCGCCGACAGGTTGTTCCAGCCTGAAGGCCTGCCGGAAGGTCGTGTCCTGTGCGGCCCGGTCGGAGTTGAAGTAATAGCGATCCATAAACTGCTTCGCGTCGCCCGTCGTAAATGGCAGGATCTCGTTGGTCAAACGCGCGAGGATCGCTATTTCCCACTCCTCCAGACTGATCGGCGCCGTGCAGTACTGCGTAAAAAAGCGCGACCATTCAAAGCCGTTACCAAGGCGCTGACGTTGTGGATTGATCGGGTCGAGTACCGCCTCACCGCCGACAATGAACTTGTACGTATGGACTTCACCTATGGGTACACGCACCGTCACGGCCAGATAGACCGTCGCCTGTCCGCCAAATTGCACACGTTCGAGGGGCGTCGAGTCCCACAGCTTGTCGAAGCTGCCGACTACCGAAACCGGGCGATGATCTTCCGCTTGAGCAGCCCGCCATACGAAGGTCACGAGATTGAATGCCTGGGTCGAAGCCGCATCATCGGCTGGCTTGCAACTGTCTATCAGCGGGAAGCGCCACGGCTCGGCGTAGGCGTCGGATGACGCGCCACGCGACAGGTATTTCGCTACGAAGTTAAGTACGTACGTGTGGTCAAGCTGCTCGGCTCGCATACTGGCGCCTCCACGCAGCGATTTATGCGCCTAACAAATGTAGGCGATGCCGACAAATAGTCAAAGGGCATTGGAAGATCAGGGAGAACCGGCTCATCCGGGCAGCGCCATCGCAGATCGCGCCACGCCCCGGGTTAGTGCGCATGCCGACGCGCTTCTTAAGAGGCCGCCTGTATCGCGCCTGCGGCGCCGCTCCGACCAGACGTGAGGATCTCTCGCGACCTGGCGAAGGGTTGGCACTGCATCGTGTCTGTCACGCTCGAAATCCTGGCCAGGGTTCTGTCCTACAATAAATAGATCGCATGCACCAACCGCGCGCGTTCTGCCTGCAGGATCGAAAGCCGGTGCTTTTTGATCGCGAGCACCTTCCGGGCGGCACGCCGTTTTCAATGATCGTCGTTCTGGCCTGGAACATGAAATGTGTTCGCTGTCAGTGTGATTGTCCGGCATCGGCGAAATTTTGCCAGGAATGCGGAGCGCCTCTTGCTGCTAGCGGCGCCGTCTCCAGCATTTTCGCTGCGGCAACGGAGTATGACGGCGGGCACGGTACGCCGGCCTCCACTCATAGCCACGCAATTGAGGATCGCCGCCAGGCGGTCGTGCTGTTCGCCGATATCTCAGGGTACACGGCACAATGCGCGCGCAGCGATCCGGAGCAGGTCCGGGCAATGCTCGTGCGTTTCTATGCTGCAATGGAAGAGGTGGTCGCGCGATATGGCGGACAGATACTCGATCGCATAGGCGACGCCGTGATGGCCGCTTTCGGCGCTCCTGTGGCTCACGGCAACGACCCCGAGCGCGCGCTGCGCGCCGCGCTGGATATGCATGCCGCGGCAGCGGATCTCGTCGATTGCGACGGACTGCCTATGGTGCTGCACATCGGCGCGGCACGCGGGGAGGTGGTAACAGCCGTGAATCGCAGCGGGTCCGCTGTCACCTACTCGATCACGGGCGCCACGGTCAATCTCGCCGCCCGCCTGGTGGCGCTGGCCGCGCCGGGTGACACATTGATCTCCGAAGCCGTGTACCGGGCCGTTCCAACGCTCATCGCTGCTGAAAGTCTTGGCGCACACACCTTGAAAGGGTTCGCACTCCCTGTGACGGTGTGGGGAGTGCAGAGCCTGTGTGCCGCATCTACGCCGTTGTCCGCCTTCGTCGGGCGCGAGTCCGAAATGATGCAGCTAGCCGCGGCGCTCGACGGCGCGTGTGTGACGGGCAAGGGGATGACCATCTTCATCCGCGGCAATGCCGGTATCGGCAAGTCGCGGCTCGTCAACGAAGTTCGGGCGCGCGCCAGTCTGCAAGGTTTCGACGTCCCTCTGGAGCAGGTCCTGGATTTCGGAGTCGCCAAAGGCAAGGCTGCCGTCCCCGCATTGCTCAAAGCCATTCTGGCAGCGGCGGTGCCCGGCAGCGGGCCCGACCTGCGCGCAGTGCTCCAGCAGGCAATCGACACAGGCCTCGTACTCGAGGATGAAGCGCTATTGATCACGGCCTTGCTCGAACTGGACCTGTCCGCCGCAGAAGAGGCGGCCTATCACGCAGTCGATAACGATACCCGGGCGAAGCGGACCGAAGAAGACCTGACCATGATTCTGCAGCGGGTCGCCCGCAACCGGCCGCTGCTGGTGACGGTAGAGGACATTCATTGGGCGTCCGGGGAAACACTGCGGCATCTGCTCTCGATAGCGCAGGCCGCTGTGCACGCTCCGCTGATCCTCGTCATGACATCGCGCATTGAAGGCGATCCGCTGGACCAGACATGGCGCGCCACCCTGCATGGGAGTCCGCTGTTGACCCTCGATCTTGCGCCGATGCTTCCGCACGAAGCGAGCAGGCTCGCCAGCGAGTGGGTCGACGTCTCGAGTGGCTTTGCGCAACGATGTATCGATCGCGCTGAAGGAAACCCGCTGTTTCTCGAGCAACTACTACGCGCGCCGCAAGAGAGCGATCCTGCGGGCGTCCCTCCCACCATTCAGAGCCTGGTGCTGGAGCGCGTGGACCGACTGTCCCCTGCCGTGCGCATAGCGTTACAGGCCGCTTCGGTGATCGGCAAGCGGTTTTCGGCGCACGGCCTGAAAGCCATCTCCGGCGACGCGATAGATCACTGCGAGGCGCTGGTGGCGGCGGATATGATTCGTTGCGATGGAGAGGACTACCAGTTCACTCATGCGCTCATCCAGGAAGCGGTCTACGTGTCGATTCTCCAGAGCCGCAAGCGCCTTCTACATCGTCAGCTGGCGCACCTGGCTGGAGAACGGGAACCGGTGTTGCGCGCGCAGCATCTGGACAGGGCGGACGATCCCGAGGCCGCGCACGCCTATCTTCTGGCAGCCCGGGATGAGACGAAGCGGTTTCGCTACGACTCGGCACTCTCGCTGGCGCAGCGCGGCATCGCCCTCGCCGGGGAGCCGGTGCTGAAGTGCGAGCTGTCGCTGTTGTCCGGCGAGCTGCTGCGCGAGTTGGGAAGCTCGGCAGATTCGATCGACGCGAATCGGGCCGCGCTCGATCTCGCGGCAGATGATGTGCACCGATGCAAGGCGTGGATGGGCGTTGCCGCGGGCTGTCGGGTTACCGGGGACTTCGCGCAGGCTATTGACGCGCTGTCTCACGCGCAGGACCTGGCCAACCGCTTGCAGCTCGATGGCGAACGCTCGCAGATCCACAACATGCGCGGCAATCTCTATTACGCCCGCGGCGATGCGGTGGCGTGTGAGGCCGAGCACGTTCAGGCCTTGCGCCATGCGCAACGGAGCATGAACTCCGAGTATGAGGTGCGGGCATTGAGCGGCCTCGGCGATGCTCAGCTGGATCAAGGGCGCATGCAACAGGCCCTCCGGTCGTTTAGACAGTGCGTCGCGCTGTGCGCGAGACAAGGATGGATCGCGATAGAAATCCCTAACCGCTGCATGCTGGGACATTGCCTGCGATATGCAGCCTTACTGGACGAGGCCATAGCAGAAGTCGAACGTGCGACCGCCGATGCCCAAAGGCTCGGGCTGGTTCCCGCGCAGGTCTTTGCGCTCATGACGCTTGCGACGGTGCTCGTCGACGCTGGACGGGTGGCCGAAACCGAAGCCGTATGCCTGAAGGGCATCCCGCTCGCGCGGCGTGCCGGAGCGCGGCGCTTCGAATCGTCGCTGCTGCTGTCGCTGGCCGACATTCGGCTGCGGCAAGGCAGACGCGATGAAGCGATGCAGGAGATCGAAACTGCGCTCGCACTCGCATACGACACCGGCCTGGGTTTCGCCGGCGCCGCCACCTTCGGGATGATAGCTCGCGCCGCGTCGAGCTCAGAGAAGCGTGCCCAGGCGTTGCGCGAGGGTGAAGCACTTCTGGCGCAGCCCTGCCTCGCCCACTCCGTCCTGCGCTTTCATGTCAATGCGATCGAAGCCTGCATCGAAGCCGCGGAGTGGGACGACGCACTGCGATACGCCAGCTCGCTGGAAACATTCATGCGAGCGGAGCCGTTGCCGTGGGCGATGCTTGTCATCGAACGAGCGCGCGCGCTGAGCCGACTCGCGACCAGCGCAGACAGAAGTGCGGCGACGCATCAGCTGGAATGCGTCCGGAAAGACATTCTTAAAGCCGGACTGGGGTCGGCGCTCACCGCGATCGATGCCGCGCTGGCCGCTTCCGGGCATCCGGACGCACGGCCCGGAGAAGCGCTGAACGCGCACGAGCGACGCCAGACGGGTCCCGGGTGTTCAATTTCGAACGTACGGGATCAGTCCCGTTAATCTCTCACACGATTGAGGTGTTCACGGGGTGCGCCAGCGCTTCCCAACTGGGCGACGCATTTAAATGCTTCTCTGTCGCCATTGGCAGGCAGACGCGGACCCGCCCCGTGGCGTACGTCCTGCAATTAGATCGGTTCGTCGCCGCCCCACTCACAATCCGCGAGCGATTGCGAATGCGCCCGTGGGAGACGGCTGGCAGCTTCCAGTAACGAGTGGCCGCCTGGTGTCAGCAAAGGCCGTTGATGTCCTCCAGCGATCTGCTCCAGCAGAAGGAGCTGGCGTTCCAGCAGCGTGTCGACTTCGCTGCGATTCATGTCGATCTGGTCCGGTGCACTGCGGACCAGCATGAGGGTGGCAAATTCGTGTGGGCTTAGCATGTTCGTCTCCCAGTAACAATGAGGCCGCGACCAGGGGCAAAAGTAAAACATCATAGGTCGGCAAAATGACAGGCTGATGATGCACAGTGCCGTTTCGGCGATTGACCGCTGGTCGGTTCGCGCGACGACGGGGCTTGCTAACGCTCCGCTGACGCGGTTTTCACCCCATGTGGCCCTGGAATAAACCGGTGCATCCGGTCGTTTAACGAGCAGGCAACCATGTCCCCGGCGGGAAGCCTTATCGCGCCGCGGCGCGAAGTTGCGCAAGCACACCGATGTGCTGGGTGACGCCGGTGACGCCGCGCGTCGAAACGTCGGGGATCCACGCGGAACCCCATCATGAACAGGTTACTTCGGCTCGGGACGTTGCTCTTCTGTCTAGGCGTTTCTGCGCCTGCCTTCTCGCAAACATATGACGATTCAGATGTGTCGGGCAACTATGGCAATTGCCGCGCGGTGGTGGGGCAGGCGGAAATCGACGGCACGGGACAGCAGGTCGTCGGACGTGCGTGCCTGCAGCCTGACGGGACATGGCAGTTCGTGCAAAGTCCCGACGGCAACGTGATGTGGTATCCGGTAGCGACTTACCCGTACTCCGATCCGTGGTGGTGGGGACCACCCCTGTTTATCAGTTGGGGCGTGAGCTTCATTTTTGTCGACAATTCCCACCGTTTTCACCGCTTTAATAAATTCCGTCAGCTGGATCACAACCATTTCAGTGTTCACATCGTGACGGGCTTCCGCCGCGCACCGTTCCAACCCGGAGGCTTCCAGCCCGGAGGCATGCACGGAGTCGGTGGGATGCAGCGCAACATCGGTGGCATGCGCGGGTCCGGTGGAGAGTCCGGCGGAATGCGACGGCGTTAGACCGTCTCCCCTCTTTGTGGCAAACCCCACTCGAAACCCCACAAGTCCATCACGCAAGAACGTTGCTGAAAAATCCCATTTCTTGACCTGGGTGGAGGAATGTGCCGGCTCCTTGTGCTTTCCGAAGGCGTATTTCCAGTTTTCGGAGGGGTGGACAAAAATGGCCAGGATCAAGCACTTCGAGGCCAAAGGCTTCCGGGACCCCACCTGGAGTTACCGGCGGCTTGCGTCTATCCTTGTCTCACCTCTTTGGCTGCCGGCCGCGCCGACGGGGCCTTCCGCACCTTTCGACAATGGCTACCGCCCAGCAAGGGCAAACCCAGAAGGAGAAAACCAAATGTCACGATCCATCTCGCAGCGCGCTTTCATGGTGTTCGGTGGTCTGGCCTTAGCGGGTACGCTGACCTTGGCGCAAGCGGCGCCGGTCTCTTTTGAAGTGCCGTTGACGGGCGCCCAACAGGTCCCGCCGGTGCAGACTTCAGGCAGCGGCAGCGCCAAGCTCACGTACGACCCCAGCACGCGGGTCGTAACCTGGAACATCAGCTTCAGCGGATTGTCGAGTCAGACCACGATGGCGCATTTCCACGGGCCCGCTCCGGCCGGCAAAAACGCCGGCGTGAAGGTCTGGCTCTCCCAGAAAGGCAAAATGGAGGTGACGAGCCCGATCAGCGGTCAGGCCACGCTATCCCCGGACGACGCCAGGATGTTCGAAGCCGGTGACATGTACATCAACGTTCACAGCAAGAACAATCCGGATGGCGAGATCCGCGGCCAGGTGGTGCCGCCGAAGAGCAACTGACGCAACCACTGAAGCGGCACCCTGAGATCAGGTTCGCGGCAAACTCAGAGCCAGGCCGCGAGCAGCATCACCACGGCAGCGCCGACGCCGAGCGGCAGCAGCGCCAGCAGCGCTGGCGTCTGCCGCGGCGCGTCGATGGACGAGGGCAACAGCTTGTAGCCGGTTAGCATCGGACGCAGCAGGTTGTGCCCCTTCGCTACTGCGTAGAGAGCGATCACGAGCACGTGCAGCGCCACCGCGGCGAGCAGCACGTCCCAAACAAGCCCGTGCAACGTCGAGATAGCGTTGGCGAGCCACACGGGCACCACTTCGCTCAACGGCCCTTCGTCGGCGATGTCATTGTTGACGTAGAGCCCGCTCAGCGTCTCGGCCAGCAGCAACGCGAGCAGCAGCAGGACCATCCAGCCGCCGGCCGCATTGTGGCCCACCTGCACATCCGGCTCGCGGCGAAACAGGTGACGCAAATGACGAAGTGCAGCGGCGGGCGACGCCACGAAACTGCGAAAGCGCGCGGTTTCACTGCCAAAGCAGCCCCACAGCAGCCGGGAAATAACCAGCGCGAGCAGCGTCTCGCCGACCCGGACGTGCCAGTCAATCCAGTTCAGTTTCAAGGTGACATAGGCCGCCGTGACCAGCACGACCACCAGCCAGTGAAACAGTCGCACCGGCGCGTCCCAGACCAGCACCGGGCGGCGGACAGGCTGTGTCGGCCGCGTGACAGGTTCGTGAGCATCCATGTGTTGCGCCTCCGTTCGCAAGCGGCTGGGAGAGGTACAGTCCCGGGATGAACACCACGCCGGAGCATTGCAACGCGGTGACGCAGTAGCCCATGATGTCCCATACTCGATTCACTCGAGCTTGCCAGGGAGAAACTGATTCCCTACAGAATCCACTTCCTTACGTTGCTTCCCCGACTACCTGTCGGGTCCGGTCCAGGCTAATACATTTTATTACCTCAATGACTGCTCCGGCTTTCGTCCCGCTGAACACGCCATGCCAGCGGAGGTCCAATCTATTGGTGTCTTCGACAGGTCTCCGCCATGTTTCCCGCTTCGTTTGTCCACGCTCACGCTGCCCACGCTGACTGGCGAGCGGCTCTCGCCGAGTGCCAGGGGCAAGTTCAAGCTCAGATTGAAGCCCGTGCGGCACAGCGAGATGAATCCGCACCCTTCACGCTCGGTTGGTGTTACCTCAGCGACTATTACGCACCCGCGTCCGAGGCAATCCTCGATGAACTGCACCGGAGCCTGCCCGGCATCGCCTGGGTCGGGACGGCCGGTGTTGGGGTAGCGGCTAGCGGCATCGAATACATCGACGAACCGGCCCTCGTGCTGATGGTCGCTCCGCTGCCACGGGAATCGTTCCGGCTATTCTCCGGCCAGCAACCACTGCCTGCGACATCCTCCGGGTTCGTGGCCTATACCGCTTTGGTCCATGCCGAAGGCAGCACGCCGGATGTGCAGGAATTGCTGCACGAACTGAGCGCCCGCACGACCACTGGTTATCTCTTCGGCGGGCTATCCTCGGCGCGAAACCGTCCGCTACATATGGCGGAAGGCGTGTTCACCGGGGGGTTGTCCGGCGTGCTCTTCGGCCCCGAGGTTGGTCTGATTTCGCGCGTGACGCAAGGCTGCCAGCCTGTCGGGCCGGTGCGCACCATCACCCAGGCCGAACGCAATCTGGTGTTCACGCTGGACGGCAAGCCCGCACTCGATTGCGTGCTACAAGATCTTGGACTCGACCGGGATCTGCCAGTCGATGCGTTGTCGCAGGCGCTGTCTACCACCCTGGCGGGCTTGAGCACCGGCGTCGAGGACGTGCCGACATGGCCTGGAAAGTTCGGCGCGGATACACTCGTGCGGCACGTGGTGGGCGTGGATCCCGAGCACCGGGTCCTGGCGATTGCGGATCGGGTCGAGCCCGGCATGCATCTGGCCTTTTGCACGCGCAATCGCGAGGCGGCCCGGGCCGACCTGGTGCGCATTGCAACGGAAATCCGCGCGGAACTGGAATGCGACACGGCGAGGCACATGTCGGGCGCGCTGTACGTCAGTTGCTCGGGACGGGGCGGTCCGCACTTCGGAGCGCGGCATGCGGAGTTGCAGACGGTGCGAAATGCGCTAGGTGAGGTACCGTTGGTGGGATTCTTCGCCGGCGGCGAGATTGCAAGGAGTCACCTTTACGGCTACACCGGCGTATTGACGGTCTTTACGAACCGGGACTGAGGTCACGAACAACGCTTTCGCTCACCGCTTGCGATAAGTGCCGATCAGTTCGGCGTGCGCCAGCACGTGCCCCTGCATGGCCTTTTCGAGCGCCGCCTTGCTGGGGCGTTTCAAATCGGGCAGTACGGTGTCGAGTGCATACAGCTTATGGAAATAGCGGTGGCGTCCCACGGGCGGGCACG
Source organism: Paraburkholderia sp. BL10I2N1 (assembly GCF_004361815.1). NCBI lineage: Bacteria > Pseudomonadati > Pseudomonadota > Betaproteobacteria > Burkholderiales > Burkholderiaceae > Paraburkholderia > Paraburkholderia sp. BL10I2N1. Next base: position 222,187 of record NZ_SNWA01000002.1, read on the forward strand.
GGCCGCCGTAAGCGGCACGTCTGAAGTCATTGGTGCCTTCGAGCGTGCCGCTCGGCAATCCCCCCGCAGCAGCGCCCTCGGGCAGCCCGATTGCCGTCGGCGGGATGTTGTACAGCACCCAATGTACCCAGGTCATCTTCGGCGCGGCAGGGTCTGGCGCGTCAGGGTCGTCGACGATCAGCGCCAGGCTTTTTGCGTTCGAGGGCACGCCGGACCACGCGAGCGGCGGGGAAACATCGGCGCCCTCGCAAGTATGTTGTGAGGGAATCTCCCCGTTCTGTCGGAAGGCTTGCGACGTTAGCGTGAGAGTCATGGCGCGCTCCTCGGCGGCAACGGTGGATGCCGGTCCCAGTGGGAAGATCAATGCGATGAGCAAGAGTGCCAACAGGCGACGCGGGGTCGATGCCCAAGCCGCCTTTTTCAACGCTCTTGAGGTGGTGTCCGGCACGTTGAAGTCGCTCATCGCCACGCTTCGTACCCTGTCCGTGACCGCAGCCGCTAGTTAGTGCGCGCTCCGCGCGAGTCGCGATGGAAATTGAAGCGAGGCACTTATCGTGACATAAGTTCCTCCCGAGCAAAAGTGGCTGTGGTTGATGATCGTCGCGCACGGGTCCCGGCATCGATCGCAGCAGGGATACGCGGAGCCGGAAAGCACGCGTCCGGGAAACCCGGCCGATGCCGCGTGGCCGCCCATCCGATGGTGCATCGCGACAATCGAGCGTTCGGCTCGTATTCCCGGCTAGTTTGCTGCGTGTGATCAACGAGGCGAGGCGCAGGCCTCTTTTGCGCGCCTGCATCGTCCGGAATCGGGTCTGGACGCGCAGCGGTTTGAGTGCGCAAGCTCAGCAACGTTCGTGCGGTAGCGCTCGTGCACGTGAACTCCGGCGCGGATACGATATCTGAATAAACATGGAGAGCGGTCATGAGCACGGCTGCCAGTTTTCATATCGGCTACACGCAATATCTTGGCTCCGAAGGCGAGCCTGCCCAGCCGTTACCTGCCTTTGCGCAGGACCCGATGGCGCTGATTCCGCTCTATCGCGCGATGGTGCTGACGCGGGCGTTCGACACGAAGGCGGTCGCGCTGCAGCGTACTGGCAAGCTTGGCACCTTCGCGTCGTCGGTCGGCCAGGAGGCGATTGGCGTCGGCGTCGCCAGCGCGATGGAGCCCGACGACGTACTGTTTCCTTCGTATCGCGATCACGCCGCGCAATTGCTGCGCGGCGTCACGATGACGGAAAGTCTGCTGTATTGGGGCGGCGACGAACGCGGCAGCGACTTCAGTGTGCCCCGCCACGACTTTCCGAACTGTGTGCCGATCGGCACACAGGTGTGTCATGCCGCCGGCGCGGCCTATGCGTTCCTGCTGCGTCACGAGCCGCGCGTCGCGGTGGCGATATTCGGCGACGGCGGCACGTCCAAAGGCGATTTCTACGAGGCAATGAACATGGCCGGCGTCTGGCAGGCGCCGCTTGTCCTCGTGATCAATAACAACCAGTGGGCGATCTCGGTGCCACGCGGCCGCCAGAGCGCTGCACAAACGCTCGCGCAAAAAGCGGTCGCTGCGGGAATCGATGGGTTGCAGGTCGACGGTAACGATGTGATCGCAGTGCACCAGGTGGTCCACGCGGCGCTCGCCAAAGCTCGCCGCGGCGATGGCCCGACGCTGATCGAAGCGCTCAGCTATCGCCTTGGCGATCACACCACAGCCGATGACGCGACGCGCTATCGCGACGCCGAGGTCCTCAGCAGGCAATGGGCATACGAACCGTTGCTGCGCCTGCGCACTTACCTCATGCGCATGAACGTCTGGGACAAGGCGCAGGACGAGCAACTCGGCCGCACGTGTCTTGCGCAGGTCGAGCAGGCCGTCGAAGCGTATCTTGCGGTGCCGCCGTCGCACACGTCCGCCATGTTCGATCATCTGTACGAGACCTTGCCGTTGGCGATGCGTGAGCAACTGGCGATGGCGCAGGGATTCGCGCCTCCTGCGGAGAACCGCCATGGCTGACCTCAATATGGTCGAAGCGCTCAATCAGGCGCTCGCCTACGAACTGGCGCACGACCCAGCCGTCGTGCTGCTCGGCGAGGATATCGGCGTGAACGGTGGCGTGTTCCGCACGACGGTCGGGTTACAGGCACGATTCGGCGCGCAGCGGGTGATCGATACGCCTTTGGCTGAAACCGCGATCGCCGGCACCGCGATCGGCATGGCGGCGATGGGCCTGAAGCCGGTCGTGGAGATCCAGTTCAGCGGGTTCATCTATCCGGCCATCGATCACGTTCTGAATCACGCGTCGCGTCTGCGGCATCGAACACGCGGACGGCTGACGTGCCCGCTAGTGATCCGTGCGCCGTGCGGCGCAGGGATTCACGCGCCGGAGCATCATTCCGAAAGCCCTGAAGCATTGTTCACCCACATCCCCGGATTGCGTGTCGTGACACCGTCGTCTCCTGCACGCGCATACGGTTTGCTGCTCGCGTCAATCCGCGACCCGGACCCGGTGATCTTCTTCGAGCCGACGCGACTCTACCGGCTCTTCAGGCAGCCGGTAGAGGATAACGGCGAAGCGCTGCCGCTCGACAGCTGCTTGACGTTGCGCGATGGGACGGACGTCACCCTGGTGAGTTGGGGGGGAGCACTGCAGGACGTGCAGGCCGCAGCCGATCTGCTCGCACAGGAAGGCGTGATGGCCGAGGTGATCGACGTGGTGACGCTCAAACCACTCGACATGAACACCATTCTCGCTTCGGTGGCGAAAACCGGACGCTGTGTGATCGTGCACGAAGGCTCGCGCACCGGAGGGGTTGGCGCGGAGATTGCGGCCAATATCGCCGAGCGCGGACTGTACTCGCTGCTCGCGCCGGTGCAACGCGTCACCGGATATGACGTGGTGGTGCCGCTGTACAGGCTTGAGAATCAATATATGCCAGGCACGGAGCGCATCGTTGCCGCGGCCAGGCAGACCCTGGAGGCGTCGTAAAGCCATGAAAGTCTTCAAACTGCCCGATCTCGGAGAAGGCTTGCAAGAAGCGGAGATCGTCGAGTGGCACGTCAGGAGCGGCGAAGAGGTTCGCGCGGATCAACCGCTGTTGTCGGTCGAAACGGCGAAAGCGATCGTCGAGATTCCGTCGCCTCAATCCGGCCGTATCGCGAAGCTGTTCGGCCAGCCGGGCGACGTCGTGCATCTGGGCGCGCCGCTCGCCGCCTTCGAAGGAGAGGGAGACGAAGCCGATGCCGGTACCGTGGTCGGCCACATGGAGGTCGGCCAGCATGTGGTGCAGGAAGCGCCGGCGGCGCCTGGCGGCGGCATGGGTGCGGGTGTCGGCGTGATCAAGGCGATCCCGGCGGCGCGGGCGCTCGCGCGCAAGCTGGATGTCGATCTGGCGATGGTGACGCCATCGGGGCCGGAGGGTGTCATCACGGCAGCTGACGTGCAGCGCGTAGCGAAGGTCCTCGCCGAGCTCGGGCCGCCCGAAGTGCTGCGCGGCGTGCGGCGCGCGATGGCGCAGAACATGGCGCGCGCGCAGAGCGAAGTGGCAGCGGCGACCGTCATCGACGACGCCGACATTGATGCGTGGCCGCCGCATACCGATGTCACGATCCGGCTGATCCGCGCGCTGGTGGCAGGATGCCGTGCCGAACCGGGGCTCAACACATGGTTCGACGGACATGCGGGGCGGCGCCACGTGCTGGAGAAGATCGATCTTGGCATCGCAGTCGATCTGCCGGATGGTCTCTTCGTGCCGGTATTACGCAACGTCGCGCTCCGCGACCCAGCTGATCTGCGCGGCGGGCTCGACCGGATGCGTGCCGATATCCGGGCACGCAGGATTCCGCCGGAAGAACTGCGTGGCAATACGATCACGCTGTCGAATTTCGGGATGATCGCCGGCAAATATGCGGCTCCCGTGGTTGTGCCGCCCACTGTCGCGATTCTCGGCGCCGGGCGAATTCACGAGCAGGTCGTGGCGGCAGCCGGCGTTCCCGCCGTGCATCGGATCTTGCCACTGAGTCTGACATTCGACCATCGGGTCGTCACGGGCGGTGAGGCGGCGCGTTTTCTCGCCGCGACGATTGCGGATCTGCAGAAGGCGCATTAGCCGTGCTCGCGTGTTCGGACGCTCCCGCATCGGCGGCATCAGATGGCTGACGATCCCCTGCCTCAGTGCCGTCCACGCTCCTGCCAATCTACAGGATCGGCCACACGAGCGTCCCTCCTTGCGGCCCATCCCTGATATTCTGCGTTGAACCGGGCCGGCAAAACCGGCAGGAAGGTATCACGCAACACCTATCGTAAGGCCACACCATGTTTGAGACCGAACTCTTCGCCGGTTGGGGCGATATGGATTTCAATTCCCATATGCGCAACACCGCCTATCTCGACAAATCAGTCGATGCGCGAATGTTGTACTTCGCGAAACAGGGTTTTTCGATGTCGGAGTTCATGAAGCTGCGCATCGGACCGGTCGTGATGAAGGACGAGATCGAATATTTTCGCGAGATCCATCTGCTTGATCGGGTAATGGTGGGCTTTGCGCTCGCTGGCCTGTCAGTCGATGGAAGCCGTATGCTGTTGCGCAATGAATTTCTGCGCGACGGCAAGCTGGTGGCCCGCGTAACATCAGCGGGCGGTTGGCTCGATCTGGAAAAACGCAAGCTGATCTGCCCGCCCCCTGCCCTGATCGATGCGATGAATGCATTGGGCAAGACCGAGGATTTTGTCGAATTGCCGAGCAGTGTAAGCCGAGCCCAATCGGATTGAGCCCCCGGCTGCGATTCCGTCGGAGTGAAGTCGTGCTGGCACGAGCGTCTCCGTGTGCTGTGGCGAGCCGAATTCACAGGCAGGCGTCTAACCAGCCTCGAAATGACACAGCCACAATGTCGGCGCGCAAACGTCCGGTCTGAGGAGCCGTTCAAACACCGCCCGCCTCGTCAGCTATCTTACGATCTCGGCAAAGAAACACAACGATCCAAAGTCAGGGACACGCAAACTTGAACCCGTGCCCCTTTGAACCTGCCAACGAAGGCGAATCAGTGACATCGTCTCCGACTCGCCCTTGCTGCCTCCCTACTCGTCGATAGCTGCGTGCAGGTACTTTTCCTGACGCGCGACGTGCATCGACGGGTAACCCGGTGCAGTCGACGCAGTTGCCTCAGGTCCGATATAGCGAAGCACTGCGGGTGCCTTCACAATTTCCAGCAGCTGTTCCATTACGAAATTCCACGAACCCTGGTTTTTCGACTCTTCCTGACACCAGACGACACTCTTCAGATTCGGATAGCGCTCGAACTCCGAACTGATCTGCTTCGCAGGGAATGGATACAACTGTTCAACGCGAATCAACGCGATATTGTCCTTCCTGGCCTTACGCCGACGCTCAAGCAGTTCGAAGTAGACCTTACCCGAACACAGGATGACCCGGTCGACCCTGGACGCTGCTTCCTCCGTAGACGATTCGGCAAGAATCTCGCTGAATCGGCCCTTGGCGAGATCCTCGAGGCTGCTGACAGCCTCCGGGTGGCGCAGAAGTGACTTTGGCGTCATCACAATCAGCGGAACGCGATCGGGGAGCACTGCCTGCATCCGCAACAGGTGGAAAATCTGCGCCGGTGTCGTGGGCTGACAAACCCGCATATTTTCCTCCGCACAAAGTTGCAGGTAGCGTTCAAGGCGGGCGGACGCATGCTCCGGACCTTGCCCTTCCTGACCGTGCGGAAGCAGCATCGTTAAACCACTATGCTGCCCCCACTTTGCGGCGCCTGCAGACAGAAAGTTGTCGATAACAACCTGCGCCCCGTTCGCGAAGTCGCCGAACTGCGCTTCCCACAATACGAATGAGTTTTGCCGAACAATCGAGTACCCGTACTCGAAGCCTAGAACCGCTGCCTCCGACAGAATCGAGTTGGTAACCGAAAATTTTCCCTGGTTGTCCGACACATGGTCCAGCGGGACGTACGTGCCCTCTCCACGAACCGACCGCTTCTGATCGTGGAGCACCGCGTGACGATGGCTGAATGTACCGCGTTCACTGTCTTGCCCGCTCAAGCGCACGTCGATACCCGCGGAGAGAAGAGAGGCGAAGGCCAGATGCTCGCCCATACCCCAATCCAGCGGACGCTTGCCTTCCGCCATCTCGCGACGGGCCGTAGTGACTTTTCCAACGAGCGGATGCAGCGAGTACTGCTCGGGAATGCTTGTGATCTTGCGTGCGAGTTTCTGAACGAGGTCTGGCAAGGGTGCCGCGTAGTAGATACGGCCAACGTTTCCATCGAGCAACTGCGGCCAGCTCACCTCTTCGTTTTTTTTATCGACCGGCTTCTTCTCTTCGGCGGTTTGCGCAGCGTCAAGACGTTCACGGTAGTGATGGACATAGTTCTCCACGTCTTCCGCCGTCACGACCCGTTCGTCCACGAGCTTCTTTGCATAGAGGGTACGGACACCAGGGTGGCTCGCAATGGAACGATACATCAACGGTTGCGTGATGTTCGGCGTGTCCTGTTCCTGGTGACCATGGCGGCGGAAGCAAACCAGCTCGATAACAACGCTCTTCTTGAAGGTCGCACGGAAATCGATTGCCAGGCGCGTTGCGGCAATCACCGCCTCAGGGTCGTCGCCGTTCACGTGCAGGATCGGCGCCTCGATCATCTTGGCAATGTCGGTGCAATAGAACGACGACCGGACATCTTCCGGGTGGGAAGTGGTGAAACCGACCTGATTGTTCACCACCACATGGATCGTGCCGCCTGTGCCGAAGCCCCTTGTATTCGAAAGGTTCATCGTCTCCATGACGATACCTTGCCCCGAAATCGCGGCGTCCCCGTGGATCTCCACTGGCAGGACTGCGCTCGCACCTTGCCCCAATACTTCGGCACGCGCGCGAGCGATACCTTGAACAACAGGGTTGACGATTTCCAGGTGCGACGGGTTAAACGCAAGCGTCACTTCTGCCGGCCCGGTTGCCGTCGGAAGCAAGCCGGTAAAGCCCTTGTGATATTTGACGTCGCCCGCGGGAAGAAGATTCGCGGTCTTCCCATCGAACTCGTCGAACAACGTTGCCGGCGGCTTCCCGACAATATTGACGAGAACGTTCAGACGTCCACGGTGTGCCATGCCAAGGATTGAACTCTTGACTCCCCTCGTGGCGCCATATGCAACCAGCTCATCCAGCAGGACGATGAGCGACTCACCACCCTCGAGCGAAAAGCGCTTCTGACCGACGTAGCGGGCATGCAGGTATTTTTCAAGACCCTCGGCAGCTGTCAGCCGTTCGAGGATGTGCAACTTGTCACCGGTATCCAGGGTAGCTTTTGAACGCGAAGACTCCAGGCGCATTGGCCACCAGTTACGCTGATCTGGATCAGCCAGATGCATAAACTCGGCGCCCAACGTCCCGCAATATGTCTCTGTCAGCGCCTGCACCAGATCGCCGAGCGTTGCGTCTTCGTCCGAAAAATAAGCGCCCGACATGCTGAACTTAGTGTTCATGTCCACGCGGGACAGATCGTAGTAGCTCGGGTTTAATTCAGGCACCGGCACCGGCGCAGTCCAACGCAGCGGATCCAGACGAGCATTGCGGGTGCCGACCATGCGATACGCCGAAATCAAGGCCTGTACGGCGACTTGCTTCCGGGCGAAACTCAGTACGTCGCTCTCCGAACGTCCTCCAGTTCGCGTCTGCCTCGCCAACTCGACAAAGCGAGACACGACCGGTGCGTGCGCGACGTCCCCCGCGTCTGATCCATCAACCGCCGGCACTCCCTGCAACGCGTCGAAATAGCCACGCCACTCTTCCGACACCGAGTTCGGGTCGGCAAGGTATGCCTCGTATTGTTCCTCGATATAAGGAGCATTGCCTCCAAACAGGAAGGAGGTGTTCCGATTCCGCATCATCATGATGACTCTGTCCTCAGTCGGGCTCATGCCCGGTATCTGCCACGAATTTACCCAAGGCAGCACCCCTTGCCGCCTTGATCAACCCAACGCGTCCACAGGTACACGAAGACAAATATCCGAATGCGAAAGAAGGCAAGGTTCAGTGCCATCCAGTCCGCGTCAATTTGTGCAAGACCCCGTGACTCAAATCACCAGGTCCCTGTGCCCGCCAGGACCAGCAATCTTCTGATCGCCAATGAGATCAGGTTACGCTTTACGGGGTTTCACTAACGCTCTAGCTGTGATGGTTTAAGGCCATTTCCTGCTCATTTCTGGCCATCACGTAAAAATGTCTGGCGTTTCGTGTATTAGAAGATCGAACAGTTTTGCGACGCAAAGGCTGCCCTTCGGATAAGGATGCGCCGGACTCAGCTTATCGCGCACGAAGGGTACGCTTCGCCGCGCTCAGCACATTCACAGATCACGTTATGCGCCCTTGACCGGGATCTCTGTTCATCACCGCACTTCTGTCGAAGTCACAGATGCTATTGGTCCCGGACAGAGCTGACCTGATGCTGATGAATCTCTGGAGAATGACCAGGACACGCGTCGCGTGTGTCGAAAGTCAGGCACGTTGATCCGATGCAACTCACCTGGCAAGGCCAGGCGGCCTGGGTGGTTTGCATGCCCTCACCGCATCCTGTCAAATGCCTGTCTACGCTTCGACAATGGTCACGTCATAATCTTCATCGACGAAAGCGACAAGAAACTCTTCCGGCATCAGCCACGAATCAACGCTTACCGTCTTCGTGTCAATGTCAACGTTGACCTTGGCGTCGACGTCGACGGTCTTCATCGCATGTTCAATGGTTGCAATATCGTCAGAGCGAATTTCCTCGTTCACTGAGAACTTCACTTGTCATTTCTCCATGTAGATAACGCTTGAATATCGGCTTCAACGCCGATCGGGCCGACGGCTCCGGCAGATGCAAATGTAGGCGCATTGACTCAGGTCTCGAATACCCGCACCGGACCAACAGTCATGCGCCGCGAGAACAAATCGATAATCAGTCTGCAGGGCTTTCTGGGCCGCCTTGTGCAGCGGTCGTCGGTGGACCAGCCTTATCCAGCGGGGGCGAAATCGTGAACCTACACCGAGCCGTGGTGGAGAGGCAGCGCAGCAGATTGCTGCGATTTCAGGGGCAATATCGCTGACGCCGACGTAACCACAACTCGTCTATATCGGCGCTTGTGAACGTGCCGGAACTTGCGGCGTAGCGGTTATCTGGGCCGCAAAAGAAAACGCCCGCGCTATTCACGCAGGCGTTTCCGTGGCCCCGCTACCGCGCCCCAATGAACGATTTCTCGTCCGCTTCTGTATCAGGGGCCGGCTTCCGCGCGGCTCCCTTTCAGTATAGGACGCGCAGCGGGATATCCAAGTCGGCGAAACCAGCATTCAGAGATGCCCTTCAGGACCAGCCACGGCAGTGCGGCAATCACGCACGGCGAGTTCCCCACGTACGGCGGCACTATCGACGGACGGCGCGCCGCAGAGTTGTGAGCGCGCTCGTGTGCACTGCGGCCCCTATTGGACGAGTGATCGAGCGCGGTAGGCCAGAAGCATCCGCAGATATCGTTCGCCGCAGTTGCTGCCTCAACGCAGGGGTGCGCTGTCTCTTGGGTATACAAAGGACTACGTTGTCTTCTTACGGCGCTGGCGTTACTTCCGAATTCGCGGGGACCGCGCACGCACGATGAGCGCGAGGCCTTGCGTGCGTCTGCAATCTGGATGAAGCCGTCGATTGAGTGTCCGTCCAGACACGAGAGCGAATGACGTCAGCGCGAGGCTCGCAACCTCGCGTGGCAAACGCGACGCGCCAATCTAACTTCTCGCCGATAACAGCTCCATGCGCTTGCGCTGCAGGAACCGGCGCACGGCCGGATCGCGCTCGAGTCCGATCGCGAGATCGTACGCGCCGAGCGCTTCGGCCGTCGCGCCGGCACGCGCGAGCAGATCGGCACGGGCGGCCCAGTACGGCTGGTAGTCGGCTAGCCGCGGATCGTCCGCAAACGGCTCGAGCGCGTCGAGCGCCGCCTGCGGGCCGTCCCGTTCCGCCTGCGCGAGCGCGCGGTTCACCGCGACCACCGGCGACGCTGCAATCGCGAGCAGCGCATCGTAGAGCTGCACGATCTCGTCCCAGTTCGGGCGATGCGTCCGGCAGCGGTAGACGTGCGCCGACTGCAGCGCGGCCTCGAGCTGAAAGCGTCCGATTGCGTTGAATGCGCTTGCGCGCCGTAGCAATGCGTTGGCTGCGTCGATCATCGGCGTGTTCCATGTCGCCGGATCCTGAGCCGACAGCGGCACGTAGTCGCCAGCCGCATCGCGTCGCGCATCGCGCCGCGCCTGCGCATACAGCATCAGCGCGAGCAGACCAAGCGTCTCTGGCTCCTCGGGCAGCAGTTCGACGAGCAGTTGTGCAAGAAACAACGCCTCGCCGGCGAGATCGCGCCGGTCGGTATCGCCGCCGACCGGATCGGTCCACCCTTCCGCATACGCCGCATAGACCGCTTCCAGCACTGCAGCGAGCCGGCCGGGCAACTCCTCGCGCTCGGGTACGTTGAATGGAATGCCCGCTTCGCGGATCTTGTTCTTCGCCCGCACGAGGCGCTTGCTCATCGCGGCGGGCGACATCAGGAACGCGGACGCAATCGTCTTCGCTTCGAGCCCCAGCACCACCTGCAGCATCAGCGGCGTGTGAATCGCGGCCTCGAGCGCAGGGTGCGTGCACGCGAACAGCAGCGCAAGCCGCCGGTCGGGCAACACGCCTGCTTCACGCTCGTCGATCTCGTCGGCGAGGATCGCGAGCTGGTTCGCCACTTCGTCACCGACACGGCGATGACGCGCGCCGTCGATCGCCCGGCGGCGCGCAACCGTCATCAGCCACGCTTCGGGATTCGCGGGGCAGCCGCGCTCCGGCCATTCCGCGAGCGCGACCGCGAACGCGTCGGCCAGCGCGTCCTCGGCCGCGGCGACATCGCGCGTGCGCATCGCCAGCAGCGCGACGAGCTTGCCGTAACTTCGGCGAGCGACCGCCTCGGCAATCGAATGTGCGGCGCCGTCAGCGTCACGGCCGCCGCTGGACGGACTCATGCGGCAGATGGCGCGTCGTAGGGGGCAGTCCAGACCGGGCGCACTTCCATGAGGCCGTGCGCCGCGCCGGGACAGCGCGACGCCCACGAGATCGCCGCGTCCAGGTTGGGCACGTCGATCAGGTAGTAGCCGGCGAGCTGCTCCTTCGAATCGGAATACGGTCCGTCAAGCACCTGCGGCTTGCCGTCGACGAGCCGCACCGTGGTGGCCGTGCTCGTGTGCTGCAGCCGGTTGGCGCCCATCAGCGCTTCCGCTTTTTTCAACGATTCGGTGTACGCGTGATAGGCGGCAACCCCTTGCTGCCGCTCGCTGTCGGTCATCTGGCTCCAGCGGTTTTCGTCCGAATAGATCATCAACAGGTATTGCATATGAGCCTCCGTCATGGGATTAAGGCGGGTGAATTACATCAGCCCGCCATTACAATGACGCTCGGGCCGCATGCTGACGGACAGGCGGCGTCGAAAAAATCGGGAACGGCGCACCAGCCTTGATCGTTAGCCTCCGTCGAGGACTCTGCGCATGCCCACTTCGGGCGAGCCCGCCATCCCCTCTACGCGGCTATCAATTTCATCGCACCATTGCCCCTTCGAGACCTGTCTACGCAAAAGACACCTTGCAAAACTCAACGCCCGGGCGTAACGCCTTAGCTCCCCCTGACCGTGACCGGCCGAGCGGCCGTCGAACGTATGCAGGACTGGACCGACGCAGATCGGTCCACCTATCCTATTCGTTCTCTTCGAAGTAGTGAAGAGGCTATGACTGGCGGGGGCAGAATTAGGAACCTACGCCGCAAGCTACGCCAGATGGGTCCCTGGCATAGAATTTCGGCAGTGCACGATGAGTCCCTTTGACCTCACAGGTTATTCCGGTGTTCTCGCTGATACCAGTTTGACCCGCATGCCAAACTCGGACTGACCAGCTCGGCACCGCGTCGGCGGTCATCGTCTGCATGACGTTTAATCCGATGACGGCAATGGTGGACAGCCAGATCGTCCTTAGCATCATCCTGCCGGTCCCGCTCATTGCACTCGTGGTGCTGTCGTCCCGGCGCTCAGTGATGGGTCGTTTTACTGCCTGCCGGAAGCTCATCGGCGCGGCGGTCTTCGCTACCGGTGTGATTCTGGCCCTGAACGTGGCTCTCATCTGGCAGTCGGTCGTCTCGTAACAGCGTCCGGGTGCGAAGCACGACTTCGTGACTGGCGCTACTGGCGGCAAATGTCTTCATTTCCAGGACAGCGTGACTAGCCCGCTGAGGATCCATGCCCGTATGCACACTCTCGATTCCCGTGAAATGTTCCAGCCGCGCACCGGCCTCGGTGAGAAGAAACTGCCGGAAGTCGCGCGCGGCTGGTGGCAGGGGGCGGTCCACGCGATGGACCACGCGCCAGTGGCGTTTAAGCGGAAGGCCCTGCACGTCGAGCACCTTGACCAGGCCCACGCGCACTTCGGACTGAACCACTTGCGCAGATAAAAAGCTGATGCCCATGCCCGCCCTGACCGACTGCTTGATCGCCTCGGCACAGCCGAGTTCCATGAAACGCGGTGCCGATGCGTGACTGCAGAACGCTTGGTTGGCGGCGCTGCGGGTGTCCGTGCCACGTTCCCGTACGATCAGGCATTCGAGCGCAAGGCGCGCATAAGGGATGTTGTGCTCGTAGGCCAGCGGATGCGTCGGCGCGGATACCACGACGAAGGGATTGGGTGCAAACGGCTCGGCTACTGTGGCCGGGTCATCCGGCGCGTGCACCATCACAGCGAGGTCGATCTGGTCGCTTCGCAGCAGGGTGATGAGTTGATCGCGACTGCGCACCGTCATGTCGAGATCGAGCCTGGTCTTCCTTGCATGAACGAGTTGATCAGATGGGGAAAGAAGTAGCTGCCCGACGTAATCAGCCCGACCCGCAGCCGCTGGATGCCGCCGGTCGTGAGCTCCGCCAGTGATTGCTCGGCGGCCTTCATATCCGCAAGAATCACCTGGCAGTGCCGCAGAATCAGCTTGCCTGCCTCGGTGAGGGAGATCCGCTTACCGGTGTGACATAACAGCGGCAAGCCAGCCTGATCCTCCATCTGTTTGATCTGCATCGATACCGCCGGCTGGGTCAGGTGAAGGTCCTCAGCCGCGCGGGAAAAACTCAAGTTGCGCGCCACACTTTCGAAAGCCTTGAGTTGTCGAATTGTGATATTTCTCATGTGAGGCAGTGTGTCTCCGGGTTCTCAGCAAACAGATTTGGCGTATCGCCCACGTTGCCGTAGCAGCGCTTTAGGCCCGCCTGTTCGAGAACTTCGACAATATTTCCGCAACTTTCTTGCCCATGTTCGTCTCCGTGTACCGGCTCGCATTTCCAGACACAGGTTTTACCCCAAATTCGTGTCCAGAAAAATCGGAGGCGGTTCAGCATCGATCCGAAGCGCTATTTCGACCGCTAGGCGGAGGATGCGTGGCGCGGCGCTGGCCGATGCTTGCCGAAGTACTGCATCTCGATGAGCAGACTGCCGGACGCACCTGATGTTGCCCGTTCGATCGGGAGGAGGCACACCGGCCCGGGGCCTGTTCAGATTGTGTCGTGATAACGCGGACGAGTTGCTGTAGCGAATCGCTCGCCTCTACAGCGTGGGCAATCGCTTAAAATGGTTCTGTCGCATTAAGGCGGTCGGCTAAGATGTGCGGAACAATCTGAACGACGGCAACCCGATGACGACTTCGAATCCGGCGGTAGCCCGAGTGCTCAAGCGCCTGCATTTTCCGCTCGACGTAATCCTGAGTCACGAATTACGCTGACAGCGCGAGTGCGCAGGCCGTAACACGTTCTCCGCAGGGGGCATTTGCTCACGGCCGTCAAACTTCGGCGGCAGCGCGGTCCACACAACCCCATCAATACCTCGAGATCTTGCCCAATCTCGAAGGTCGACGATCGTTTTCGACGGCGGCTGGAGCTTGCGAAACCAAAACCCGATATTGCCAGCAACTTTTGGCCCGATGCCTTCGCGAACGCGGAGTGCTTCCCGTGCGGCGTTCGAGTCGGCGACATCCATTTGCGCCCATAGACTCGGAACCGGCAACGAGTCGAAAACCAGCACGAGAGTTAGCGGCACATCCAGCTACCGTGATCAACTTCGCCATCCTATCTTCCTATCGCCAATCTAAGTTCCGCGATCCGTTTCTCAATTCTAAGGAGGTCGTCTTTTGGCAGAGCGTCTCCAATCCATAACTTATAGTCCAATAGTTCGCGGAGACGTACTTCGGCCGGGCTATCGGCCCGATCAATAAACATTGCATCATGAGGCGTTATCGCTCGCACAACAAAAGCTGGCCGGCTACTACGCATCGGCCGGAATGTTTTTGAATGAACCCCGTTCCTCATGCTTAAAGGATGAAATTCACCGAGCATCAAACCTGCCCCCATAAAAACGGGCTTCGCCATCGAATGCGCCTCGTCTATATATTTCGAATATTGCTCTTCTTTCAGGCCATTCAGGAATACGCACATAGAAAAGAGTCGCGAGTTTCCAGGCATGCAGGCAAACAACCGATGATAAAGCGCAGGTAGCCTGTTTAATGTCGAGAGAAGAATTTCGAATGGTAGTTCCTTTACATCCCAGGCACAAAAAACCAATGATCCTTCGTCATGAGCTGGCTTGGCAAAAGGGCAAATTGCCCCACGACGGCCCAGTTCAGCATGAGGTCTCATGATAAAGCCCTCAAGCCAGTCAAGACCCGATTCAAATACCCTTCTGGTGAATTCGTCCGGGATGGATTCGATGTCTGTCGATAAGCATGTCGACCGTTCTATTTTTTTTATTTCCATATCAAACATTGAGAGGAGAGATTCGCACGTTTCGATATCGGTCGTCATGATCTAAGCCCTCAATTTATTGAGAAGAAAGCAATACACGATGTGCAAGCGGCGCGTGTCAAGATACTTGTCGCCTCAGTCATGCAGCCAGGGCTGTTTGTTTGCGGCGTGCGAGGCCACTGTGAAGACGGAATCGCACTCCGGATTGAGCGGACGACGACAATTAGCGTCCAGTCTCGCGCCCGGCACGTGTCACGTGTTGCTGTGCTTCTTCGATGCCGGGGGGCGGAACTGCGCCGTCATCGGACGGCTTTGCGCGGGCCCGTTTGCATCCACATCCGTCGCAACGAATTCGTGTGTAAAACTGTAGCGTCCAGGACGTCGGCGCGCCCGGCATCGAGAGTCCTCTCGTGCACAAATTCCTCGAAGTGAGCCATCACAACATCACGCGCGGTGCGCGAGAACAACGAGTGATCCACCCTCGCGAGTATCGTTGCCGTAACGTTCGTTAGCTTTCCGAGTTCGCTACCGTTCGGGCCAAAACGGATCGCCAGTTCATCGAGCCCCGCATCGAGCGCGCCGTACACCAGCGACGTTCGCACGCCCTTGCGGTCGAGGTCCCTCAAGAGTTGACGGATAGCACCGGTCGAGGTGTGCAGACCCAACCAGCCTTCGAATGCGCTGCCGGCGAGCGAGGTCAACCGTACGTACCAGCGGCGTCCCAGCTCCACGGCGATCGCTCGCCCATTGGCCCGGCCGGTCAGCAGCCGGAGCCACTTATGGGGGTTGCGGATCGAGCGCCGGTACACTTCACTGGATTCGATATGGTGAGCGCCCGGCTTCGTTTGCGGGCCGCCCCAAAAGAAAAACGGCAAGTTGATCGACATGCAGCCCACCACGTGAGGATGCGCTAACGCCGTATGAATGCTGACGTATGCGCCCGTGCAGACGCCAAACGTGACAACCCCCCGGTATCCGGCCGCCGTCAGCCATTCCACGCCCGCCGTCGCGTCTGTGACCGAATGACGGGCGTACACGGCTTCGAGGGTCGGCGAATCTTCGTGATGCAGACTATCGCCAAGGCCGCCCAGGTCCATGCGTAACGAGGCGACGCCTTGCGCCGCCAGCCGTCGCGCCATCAGTACGGCAAGCCGTCCGTCGCCGACGCGATGAGCCCCGCCCGTATTGACGAGCAGCACAGCGGGGGCGTGCTCCTGGGCGCGGCGCGGCTGGCACAACACGCCGACGTAGCGCCCGCCTCCGAACACGACAGGCGTCTCATGACCTGCCGCAAAATCGATCCGGGCATCGGCGGCCGGTGCAAGTATCTCCACCGCCGGCATGGCCGGCGTGCCGGACTGAAAGCCGAGCCACTCGAGCACACTGTCGAAGGCCCGTCGCGGCGGCACGCTAAACCGTGGGTCGACCAGGAACTTGTCGTACTCCGGAAAAATCTGCACGTCTACGCTCGCACCGTGGCCACGATAATGCTCGGCCAGATGGCTCATGGATTCGCTGTCGCAAGTATCATGCAGCAGCACACGGGGCGCGGCGAGCCGCTCGCGCTGTACGAGATCAACGTCAGCCAGTTGCTCGAGCGTGTCGGCATACAGCTGGAATCCGAACGCGCCCACGGCTCGCCCGTCGTCAGCAGCTTGCGCTCCTTCGCGGCCATTTGGGGTCTTGAGCCAGCTCTTATGCTGCATGCCCAGTTCCCGGATATAACGCTTGCCAGTGATGACGGGCGCCATCAAAACCAGGCTATCGACGTCGCCCAGTTCTTCGGCTGCCACGACTGCCAACGTCGCCCCCAGACGCAAGCCGCACAGGATCAGGCGTGTCACACCGGTGGCACCCCGCAAATACTCCGACGCAGCCTTGATGCTGTCGATCCATGCGCGAAAGCGCTGCGGGTCTTCCTCGTTGCCGGCCGAATCGCCTGTTCCCGGATAGTCGAAGCGAAGAACGGGAATACCGCCGGCCACTGTCAATGCTTCTGCAAAGTCGCGCCAGCCGCGGTGCACGCATAGCGCGTCGTAGCCGAACGGGCTGCACAGCACCACGCCCGTCGTGGCCCCGCCGCCTGCCGGCAGGTGCAGCGACCCGTAACAGCCACCAAAGGTGACTGGCCTCATTGCAGGATTGCCTGTCATGGCTATCGCCGGGCGGCCGCACACTGCCGGCTCGCCACCGACTCCTGACGTAGGAGCGGTGCGAGCGCGCTCGCGAGCGAATCGATACATTGAAACAGGTCAAACGTAATCAATTCTCCCGGTATCTCTACGGCCAACGCGTCTTCAACGGCCAGCATCACACGGACCGTGCCGAGCGAAGACAGGCCGGCGGCGTAAAGGTTGTCGGTGTCGCTCAAGGTATCGACCGGCACGTCAAGGCATGCGGTTTCCGCAAGAATGCGGCGCAAAGCGGCTCTCATTTGCCCCCCCTCTAACGCCTGTTGTTTCAGGCATGTTATCGATGCACTCATGCGCGGCGATGGCTGGCTATCTTTACCGTGGACCTGGCACAAACCTCAGGCGGCAACCATGCCGCGTGCACACTGTCCAGCGAGAGCCATTCTGTCAATTTTGCCGTTCACGTTAAGCGGGAACGCGTCGATGGCAACGATCCGTTGCGGCACCGCATACACCGGCAAGCGCTGCCGGCACGCCCGCAGAACCAGCGCGACCTCGACCCGGGCGTTCGTCACGAAGGCGACGAGGCCGGCGGCTTGCCCGACTTCATCGAGCGGCCATGGGATCACCGCGCACAGCGCAGCATGGCTGCACGCCTGCACGACATGTTCGACCTCTTCCAGCTCGACCCGGTTGCCGCGGATCTTGACCTGCGTATCGAGACGCCCCTGAAACACGATTCCGTGTTGCGTTGTTGCGCGCGCGGCGTCGCGGGTTCGATACCAGCGTTGCGCGCGCCGGCCCGGATAAGTCTTCCCGACGAACCTGTTATTGCCGGCTTCGTCAGGCGACAGATAGCCACCGGCAAGCTGCGGGCCAGCGATCAGCAACTCGCCCGTCTGGTCCGCGGCGACCGGTTCGAGCTCGGCATCCACGATCATCAGCTCTACCTCCGGAAGTGCCCAGCCGAGTGGCATGACGGTGTGCTGCGGATCGTCGAGAAATTCGGCGCTGACCTCGAAGCACGTGCAGGCGATGGTCCCTTCGGTCGGCCCGTACATATGCAAGACCCGGCTGTTCGGCGCCGCGCGCATCCACGCCAGCGCCAGCGAGCGAGGCAACGGCTCGCCGCCGAACATCGACACTCGAAGACTCGGGAACGCACCCGGCGTCAGCTTGCGCATTTGCTGCATGAAGGTGGCCACTGAAGGCACGCTATTCCAGTGTGTAATTTCGTGAGTCTTGATAAAGCCCGCGCTATAGACTGGATCGACGGTGTGAGGCACGTACAGGCAGCCGCCGTTCGCCCAGCAGACGAACATGTCGTGCACGGACGGATCGAAGCTCAGTTCGCAAAACTGCACATAACGCGCTTCGTGCACTTTATCGGCCAGTTTCAATTGTCCCGTCACATAGGCATCGGCGTTCGCATGCGTGATTGGCACGCCCTTCGGCGCCCCGGTCGAGCCGGACGTAAAGAGTATGTAAGCGACGTCGTGCGCGGTGCCCGGGTGCTGCACATACGGCGCGGCTGGCAGCGCCGGCAGAGCGGCGGCAACGGAGGGCAGGTGCGGTTCATCCGCGTCTTCGTCGAGCAGGAAGATCTGCGGGCGTTCGTCGAGCAAGCGCAGCACTTCATCGAGCACCCCGGCGCAACGTCGATCGACCAGCATCAACGGCGCACCGGACTGCTCGATGATGGCTGCGATCCGCGTAGCCGGCATCTTCGGGCTGAGCGGCACATAGGCCATGCCGGCGTCAAGAATTCCCAGCACGCCAACATAGGCGGCGGCGCTGCGATGCCCAAGCAGCAAACATCGGCCCGCGTCGCCGGTCCGTGCAACCGCTGCCAGTCCCGCAGACACGCGACGTGCCCGGGTTTCCATTTCACCGTAGCTGTAAAGACGCTCATTGACCCATAACGCGGGGCGGTGCGCCTGGCTCGCAGCAGAATCGAAGAAGAAGGTTTGCAACATCTGAGCCCTCGATCGTTCTCGGGAAGACAGGAACCGTCGCAAGCACGGCACGAACGGTGTCTGCAGCATGCCACCCTGTCATCCGTCGACGAACCTCGCAAGGAACCTTCGCTGCCGACAGCCGGGCGGACCGATTGCTGCGATGAAGCATAGTGTGAAGTAGACGCCAGGGTCAAGACAGACTCTTGTAACGAGATGTGAATCGATTTAATACGGACTGCGAAGTGAAGCATACGAGTGTACCTACGCCGGCCGGCCTTGCGCCACGCACCTTGATCTGGCCGTCTGATTGATGGTCTTCGCGGTGCGAAGGAATTCGCCCTCCATCATCCTTCCATCGGCTAGCGCGTGGTGATTATGCATGGCTGTTCACTATGAGTTGCTGCCGCACGTTGATAAGTATGAACTTTCGCCGCCATGGAGCTGAAATCGTTTTCGGTGTAAAGGCGCCTCAAGTCAGCCTTGTGCAAGTTTAGTCCGTGTAGTTGCGCCTAAACGGACTCATCGAGATAGGAACTAAGCACGGTGGCCGATATCTTCAGAACAAACCCGGTCATGCAGGGATATGATCCTCTTATCGCGCGGTCGTTAGAAAGACGCCTGGACGCAGCCAACCCGGCGCCCGGCATTCGCGAGGTGTTGATAGGCGGCAAACCCAACGCGCAGGCAAGTGCGGGGGACTACAAAGAATCGCGAGCACCGCCCGCACAAAAATTAATTTTGTTCATTATCTTTTCCACTTTTTTCCTGCTACTTTGCCTCTACCGTGCGGGACCGTCGGCTGCAAAGTGGCCCGATACACGGTGATTGTCGTGATGTCTGCCCCACGGGGCCCGCGCGGCAATGCAGGTTTGCCGTGACACCCCGCATGCGGAAGTTTGCCTTCCGTGCGTCGGCGAGCGCTACGGTCGCCCGCAGAAGGGCAGAGCCATGACGACGTGAACATGATGTCCATTTCTCAGTCGACGTGCAGGCGGTGTCTCAATGATGAACACCCGCCCCGCCCTCAGGCCTGTCATTCCCGAAAACTCGAAGTTGGTGATTCCGTTGCTCGTTTGGGCAATCCACCTCACTCTGGCATTCTTGACCGTGTTGTCAGTCTGAAGCGACGCTTGGGGAGCGGACAGTCAGGCGCGGTGGCCGTTCTGCACGGCACCGTCGATTGCCGCCGATAACATTCGTTATCGCGGCATGACCGCTCCAAGATACAACCGCCACTTGCGTCCTTGAGTTGATCGTCGCGTAGCAAACTCTAGCCCGTCGGCTTTTGTGAACTGCCGTAAACACACCGCTGCGAGTAACGAACACACTATTCCCCCGGCGGCAACAGTGCCAAAAGGAGGCGCCGCAACTCCAAACATTCGACCGCCGTCAGCCTCGCAGTGAGAATGCGCTCGACCTCCTCAACACGTGGACGCAACGTCGCAAGTTGCTTCTTGCCGACGGGAGTCAGGAACAGCACATAGCTACGCTTGTCGCCGGGATCGTCCGAGCGCTCGATCAAACCATTGCGCACCATGCGCGCGACGAGATCGGCGATTGTCGAACGGTCCACGTCGAGTTCATCGCCAAGTTGTCGTTGATTGACGCCGGGCGTTCTCTGCAAGATTTCGAGCGCCGCGTACTGGACGCTCGTGATCTCGGCGGAGACTTCGCTGAGCCATACCGCTACGTGGCGCTGTTGGGCGCGGCGTACCAGGCTGCCCGTGAATTTGGAAGGCGCCTCGGCGTCGTTATTTTTGGTCGGCAAGTTCTAGGCTTTTGGCGAAGGTGTGTTCGTTCGGAAAATGGGCCGCAAAAACGCATTCAATTCGGCGTAGGCGTCCAACGGAAGTACATGCGCGACGTACTGGTCCGGACGGACCACGACAAGCGCGCCCCGTTCGCGGTCGATACCGCGCACATTGAAGATATCAGTTGACGCGTCGCTCGTAAATGCCTTCTCGTAGTCGATAAGGCCGTAGCGTCCCTTGCGCGGCAGCAACAACGCGTGCAGATCCTCAAGTCGCACTTCGCGATGAGGCTGCTGCAACACTGCGCGCAGATCGAAGACGCTATCCGCATCGGCGTCTTCTGGCGTGATGAGATGCAAGACAGAATCGGGCGACGTAGTGAGATGTTCGCACAGCGCATTGAGCGCGCTTCCGCTCGCGTCCGATAAAGCGTACAAGCGCCAGCGACCGTCGGCGCGTGCAGCGTGGCCGAGTTGCATCGGCTTTGCATCGGCGAGACGAATGACGGGCGAGGAATGAAAGCGCGAGCCGATGGTGAAGCCGCTCGCAAGCGATTGATACGTCGATTCGCCCGTCAACGCGCCCGGCCGATATCGCGTCGCGACGCCTGCCGTATAGCGGCCCGCGCGCACGAAGTAAGCCTGAAGCTCGGCGGGATCGACACCGCCTGCTTCGGGGCGATTGGGATCTTTCGGCGGCGCGGCCATCATCGCGGACCATTCCTTGTCGAAGTCGATCAACTCTTGCGCGATCGGCTGGCGTTCATCGGAATATGTGCGTAACAGGTCGATGTCGCCAAGTCCTTGCAGGACCGTGCCGAGCTTCCAGCCGAGATTGAAGCCGTCCTGCATCGAAACGTTCATGCCCTGACCCGCTTTCGCGCTATGCGTATGACAGGCATCGCCGGCGATGAACACGCGTGGCTCGCGAGATGTTCCGTCGGCGGCGATAGCGTCGTCGAAGCGATCGGTCAAACGCTGTCCCACTTCATAAACCGAGAACCACGCGATCTCTTTCACGTCGAGCGAATAAGGATGCAGAATCCGTTGCGCGGTCTGAATGATGCGCTCGACCGTGATCTGCTTGATGGTGTCGCGATTCTCAGGCGTGACTTCGCCAAGATCGACGTAAAAGCGCACGAGATGGCCGCCTTCGCGCGGAATGATGAGCAGATTGCCCTTGCTCGCAGACTGAATCGCAGCCTTCAGCCGAATATCCGGAAAGTCGGTGACGGCGAGCGCATCCATCACGCCCCATGCATGATTGGCCGCATCGCCGCGCAGCGTTTGACCGATGGCAGTGCGCACGCGACTGCGCGCGCCATCGCAGCCCACGACATAGCGCGCCCGCACGACAACCTTTTCATCGAGCCGCGCTGCATCCGTGCGGCGTAACGTGACGCGCACCGGATACTCGCCCGCATTATCGCGTTGCACGTCCACGACTTCGAGATCGTAGTCGGGCTCGAGCCGTTGCGCGGAACGGCGCATCACATCGAGCAGATAGTCCTGCACGCGCGCCTGATTGACGATGACGTGCGGAAACTCGGACATGCCTGTTTCGGTATCCTGAACACGCCCGGTACGCTTGATCGCGCCGCGATCGTTTGCATCGGGTCGCCAGAAGACTGTCTCGTTGACCCAATAGGCTTCGCGCAACAAGCGATCGCTGAGGCCGAATGCATTGAACATCTCGACGGTCCGGCACGCGACGCCATCCGCCTGCCCCATCAGCAACGGGCCCGAGCGACGCTCGACGATACGCGTCGTGATCGACGGAAACTGCGACAGCTGAGCCGCAAGCACGAGCCCGGCCGGACCGCTTCCGACGATGAGCGCATCGACCGTATCGGGCATTTCGATGCGAGGCGCGCCATCGGCAGCTGGCTCGATCATCGGGTCCCCGACGCGGAAACCGTTGAGATGAAATTGCATGATGTCTTCCTCCAATCAGTATCGAACACCTTGGTGATGAATATACTCCGTATACCAACTATTTAAAAGCACTTCATGTCGTCATGGATGTTTACCCTGATCTCAGGATGCGCTTTGCGAATCTCCGTCGATCGGGATCATTTGCCCGGAAATGGAACGCCCGGCGTCGGACGCCAGAAAGACAGCGAGCGCCGCAATGTCCGCCGGATCGACGAAATGCTTGATAGCAACTGTCTTGAAGATCAAGCGTTTTTTAGGTCTGGCTCATGAAGCGCCGCATTCCATGGCTTACCGCCCTTGACCATTGCATTGAGGATGGTCAGCAGCTTGCGCATGCGGGCGACCAGCGCAACTTTCTTGGGCTTTCCAGCGGCGACGAGGCGATCGTAAAAGCTCTTGATGACCGGGTTGAATCGAGCCGCAACCAATGCCGCCATGCATAGAACGCGCCGTACACTGCCGCGGCCACCGAAGATCGTGCGTTTGCCCCGCATCGTGCCAGAATCACGATTGACTGGCGCGACACCGACCAGTGCGCTTATCTCTCGACGCGATAACCGTCCCAGTTCCGGCACTTCGGCTATCAAAGTAGCGACCGTCGCATTACCCACCCCCTTGGCGCTGCGCAGCAGCGCAGACAGATCAGAGAAGTGCGTCCGGACGCTTGCGGACATCTCACTATCGACACGCCCAAGTTCGTCCATCAATGCTTCGATGGCAAATTGCGCACCAGCACGAGGATCGTTCCGGAAAACACGTTGCCTTTCCAGAACTTGAACAATCGCGATGACGGCAATCCTGTTCCTTGGCGGTTGTCTGCTCGTGTTTGTCAACCGCAATAACGTGTCGGCAATCACAGCGCTGTTTGCCGCGACGGGCGTGTCCCTGACCGCGCTCGCCTCGCTAATGCACAGCTGGAAGTACTTGTCGCTGTGAGACTGGACCAGTGCAAGGTCTGCGACGAGCAGTTCCTGAGCGGCATGGCGCTCCCGCTTCTTCTTCTCCTCCTCCGCGGCGCGATTGGCGGGAAGGCCCGCAATCGACGCCGGATCCTCACCGAAATGAGCGCTGCCCAGAAAGCGGTCCAGCACTTTTCTTATTTCGGGTCTTCGCGGAAAAGTGTGATGAGAAATCGCCATTTTTCAGATTCGAGGCAGCATGCAAGTGAGGATCTTCAGGCGCAGATACTCCTCATCTCGCAATCCGTACGCGCGTCGCTGGATGACCCGAACCTTGTTGTTGAGTCCCTCAACGAATCCGAGCGGCACCTTGTTTTCTGGCTTGCAATAGGAAGCAATCCCGTCCCAATGACGCTCGACCATCGCGGCAAACTTCTCGTAGGGCTTCAAACGCTGCCACTTCAGGCTGGATTTCCAGTTCTCGAAGAAGCGACGTGCCCAGCCTTCGCGCTCGTAGTCCCACAACCGCCCGAACGACTCCTTGAGCAGGTACGCGGTATTCAGACGTCGGTTCGCTGCGAGAAGCGTCGTCTACGAGTTCCTGCCTTCCATCGACAGGTTCTCGCGATGACTGAGCAGAACGTACTTCTGGCCTTTGATGTAGCGCCGCTGCTCGCCTTGCAGGCGAGCGTATTCGCTCTTGCGTACTTCATCCAGGGCTTCGTTGAGCTGCTTTATGACGTGGAATTTGTCGTACAGGATGCGCGTACATGCCACCGCCAGTTTCGGTCAGCACTATGTGATGCCCGCAGTCCTGCGCTACCAGGAGCTGTTTCCGCACGTCTCCGTCGAATTGACGCTTTCACAGCACGTTCCCGACCTGATCGAAGAAGGCTACGACGTGTCGATTCAACTGGGCGCGACTGAATTGCCGGACTCCGGACTCGTGTCTGTCCCGGTCGCGAAGACCTGTAACATTTTGTGCGCGTCGCCTTCGTATCTCACCCGGCATGGCATCCCTTCCACGGTGGCCGACCTCGCCGCTCACACCTGCATGCGCACCAGTAGTCCGGTATTCCCGCAAAGTCGATGGAATCTGGATGGTCCTCATGGCACGGAAACCTTTGAGCTTCCTCCGTCGCCCTTTCAGGTCAACGTAGCGGAAGCCATGGCGCTTGCATTGCGCGACGGCCGAGGCATTGGCGCGCTGCCGCTATGGACTGCGATGCCGTGGCTGCGCAACGGCACTCTGCTACGCGTACTGCCGACACATCGCATGAATGAGACTCACATTCGCGTTCTTTACGTATCTCGCGAGTATCTAGATGCGAAGATCAGAAGCTGGGTAGATTTTCTGCGAGACTTCATTCCACAAACGCTCGATGACAGCGATATGGCGCCAACCGCGTCCGTGCTTGCTGACGCAGATCTGACGATGTGACGCAGACTACCCCGTCTGTGATGCATACGACGCCGCGAGCGGACCGTTAACGGGCTGTCTCGAATCACAAAATAAATGTTATGCATAAGTGTGTGCCCCGTCGTCGGCACGATCGTTGGCCAATGACCGTTGTATGACCGAAAGCAGCCCGTTATCCGGACCAGCTACCGAGAGACCGCTATATTGGGTCGTCTGGCGACGTTCGTCCGTCGCTAACGTGCTTTATTTTCCGTTTTCTGAAGCGCCCCCATCAAGAAGGGATCATCGGGCTTTACGCGTCGAAAGCGGCCGCCGCGCGGCATCTAAGCTGGCCGGGATCACGTCAGTTCCTTGGTAATGAACTGCGCGCGCCCCCTGCCGAAAGACCAGTCAGCGTCGTCGTTCTCGACAATCGAAACGATCACGTCGTCCGGCGAGATGCCACACTGCGTTTGCAGGTTCTCGACGAGCAACCGGTAGAACTCAATTTTCTGCGCTTCGGGGCGCTTCCGGCTCACCGCCGTCAGCAATACGACGTGTTTTGAACGCCTGTAGCCGAGCCCCGTATCCTCTAAGACCAATTCGCTAGGGCGATGCTGCGTGACGCATTGGTATCGGTCGGAAACCGGTACATTGAAGGCCTGCACCATCGCCTCGTGCGTTGCGTCGGGAAGGTTGCGCACCTGTTCGTCGGTGCGGCCCTAGATGAGGTCGAATTTCAGCATCGGCATGGGAATTTCTCCTTGGAAAAGACAGCTTCACGGCGGCACCCCGGCATCGGGACACGCCCGGTGTGCCGTGTTTCGGGAACAATGCCTACGAGAAGGTCGACTGATCTGTCAATACCGCATCACGAGCGGCTGACCGCATCGCTTGTCGTCGGCTCCCGTTGCGTCGCGCGTACGATCGAAGCAAATTTGCACGCAGGGTTATCACGCTCAATCAAAGCAACGTCGCCAGTTGATGAAGCTCGGCAACCACCATCGTGAATATCAGCTTTGCCGCGTCATTATTCGCGTAGCAATGGGGTGCATCTGTCTTCGCCGCTGCCGACGAACCGGCAGAGACGGCGAGCTCCGCATCCCCTACCGTCATCGTGAGTCGCCCATGCTCCACATGAAATAGCTCGAACGTTCCCTGCGGATGTCCGGGCGACTCAAACCGCTCTCCAGGCTGCATTTCCCAGCGCCACAATTCAATCATGTTCGGCCCGCTCGTGCCTGCAAGCAGACGCGCCGACCCGCCCTTGGGGCCGGTCCACAAAGTCGGGATGTCCGTGTCCGCAATCAGACGCATCGACGGCGCACTAGCTACGTCGACGATGTCCGCCACCGACACACCCAACGCCGCCGAAATCCTGCACAGGATCGCAATGCTTGGATTGGCAGCGCATTTCTCAATCTCGACCAGCATGCCTTTGCTAACGCCAGCGCGCCGCGAAAGCTCATCGAGCGAGAGCTTGCGCTCCTTTCGGTACCCTTTGATCCGGGCGGCAACCGCCGCACTGACGGCCTCGACGTTTGCTCCCGAGGCGGTCGATATATTGACTTTTTTGGTCATTGGTCGGCATTATAGGACGAGATAGTCACTGGTGCAGTTTCCAATGTTCAGAGTGTCCGCGCCGAATGAATTTTGAGCCACCGCGCCGACCGAGCTTTGAGCCGGGGTGGAGACCGGTCCGAAGCAGGACCGGTTGTGGATAAGTGTATGGGTTTGCGGAGTGCTTGTCCTCCTTCGTGTGAGGATGTATTGCGCAGTGGAAGCTGCGAAGGGCGTAGCCCGTAGCGGCTTCCACTGCGCGGCAAGCGACGATCAGGCTGATTCGTTCGCGCTCGCACCGTCGGCTCTGCGCACCGCTTCACGCGAGCGGATACGCTTCTTTGCACTGGCGCTGCTATGGCGGAAACGGTAGCTTTCGTTGCCGGTTTCCACGATGTGGCAGTGATGCGTCAGCCGGTCCAGCAATGCCGTGGTCATCTTCGCGTCGCCGAACACACTGGACCATTCGGCGAAGTCCAGATTCGTTGTGACCGCAACGCTTGTATGCTCGTACAGGCGACTCAGCAGGTGGAATAGCAACGCCCCGCCGGCCTGGCTGAAGGGCAGATATCCGAGTTCGTCCAGAATGACCAGGTCGAGGCGCAGCAGGCTCGCCGCGATCCTCCCGGCGCGTCCCTGCGCCTTCTCCTGCTCCAGTGCGTTGGCCAGATCCACGGTCGAGTAGAAGCGCACCCGCTTGCCGTGGTGCATGATGCCGGACACGCCGATGGCGGTCGCCAGATGCGTTTTGCCCGAGCCCGGTCCCCCGACCAGAACCAGGTTGTGCGCGCCCTCGGTGAACGTCATGCTGGCCAGTTGCGTGACGAGCTGCCGATCGACCGGCGAGCCATCGAAGTCAAAGCCGGCGATGTCGCGATGCACCGGGAACTTCGCCGCGTTCATCTGGTGGCTGACCGAACGCACGGCCCGATCCGCGACCTCGGCCTGCAACAGCCGTTCGAGCAGCCATTGCGAAGACGCCGCGTCGACATTCACCTGCTCGAGCAGTTCGGCCCAGCCGGCAGCCATGCCGTGCAGCCGCAAGTGTTTGAGTTCGACGATCAGATCACGCATGACCGGCCTCCGGCTGTTGCAGCGCCGGGCGCAGCCCGTCGTAGCGCGATGTGTCAGCCAGCGGCGGTGTCGTCAGTTGTAGCGCAGTTTCGATCTTCGGCGGCATCTGCACGCTGCGCATGCGCGACAGCACGTTCACCACATGCTCGACGCTCACGCGCCCGGAGGGCGGCGCCTGCTCCAATGCAAGCTCGACTGCAACCACTATGGCATCCAGACCGCGTTCCGGGACCAGCGCCAGAACCTTCGCCATTACCCGGTCACCACCTGGCTCGCGTAGTAACGCCCGACGCAGGCGTTGCAGCGGCTCGGGCATGTCCTGGAACGGCGCACCGTTACGCAGCGCCCCGGGCTTGCGCTGGATTAGCGGGATATAGTGCTGCCAGTCGTATCGCACCAATCCTTCGTCGGCCAGTCGCTCATGGGCGGCCACCACGGCATCATCGCCCACCACCACAACACGGCCCGGATAGAGCCGCGTGCTGAGCATCTGGCCTGCAAATTCGCATGGCACCGAGTAGCGATTGCGGCCAATCACCACCAGGCAGGTCGACGACACCCGTGCTGCGCGCTCAACATAACCGTCAAACGGTGTCGGCATCGGCATCAGATGGGCGCGCTCCTGCTCGAACACGTCGGCGACGCTCAGGTCACGATAGTCCGGGTGCTTCACCTGATCCCACAACGACCGGCACCGGGTCGCCAGCCATGCATTCAGTTCGGCGAAACTGCCGAAGCGTTGCGCACGCGCCTCAATCCAGATGCGCAGACGGCTGTCCTGCACGTTCTTCTCGACGACGCCTTTCTCCCAGCCACTGGCGACGTTGCAGAAGTCCGGATCGAACAGGTAGTGCGAGCACATCACTGCGAAACGCGGATTGACCGTGCGGCCCTTGCCTTTGTGAACCTTGTCTACGGCTGTTTTCATATTGTCGTAGATGCCCCGGCGGGCCACCCCGCCGAAGGCCGCGAACGAGCGCGTATGGGCATCGAACAGCATCTCGTGCCCCTGGCTCGGATAGGCAACCAGCCAGAACGCCCGCGACGCACATAGCTTCATGTGCGACACCTGCAGCTTGCGGTAAATGCCGCCGACAACCAGTCCTTCCTCGGACCAGTCAAACTGGAATGCCTCGCCCAGCTCGAATCGCAACGGCACAAACGCCGACTTCGAAACCGCCTTGCCTTCGCCTTGCCGCCAGGCCCGGATGAAATCGGTCACCCGCGAGTAACAGCCGTCGTAGCCGCCGACCTTGATCTCCTGGAACAGCATCCAGGCGGTGCGCCGCTCCTTCTTCGGTCGCCGCGCGTCGACATTGAGCGCCTGCACCAGCACCTCATGAAACGGCGTCAACCGGGTCGGCTGGGCGCGCCGCTGATACTTCGGCTCCTCCTGAACATCCATGTTCAGATATTTACTAATCGTGTTGCGCGACAGGCTTGTGAGACGCGCTATCTCGCGTACCGACTTGTTCTGGCGGTGGAACATCCGCCGCACCTTGCCAATCATCGTCATCGGGATCATCCCCAAACACCCTGCCAGAAAAACTAGCAGGATAGGTTGATTGCCCGGCTCAATTTTCAGTCGGCGCGATCCCTACATGTGGCTGAATTTTCGGTCGGCGTAAACAATCATTTCTTCGAGATGCCGCAGACTCAACGGATACGCCACGTACCAGCGCACGCACGTCAGGTTCACATCGAGCGGATAATGCAGGCGTTTGAGCACTCGGGCCACCGCTGGATTTACGGTCGTCATCAGCTATCGGTCGTTCAGGTTGTTCCGCCATCATAGCCGAACGCGTTGGTGCGACAGAACCAACTTTTTACACCCTCGCATGCCGTTCAATACCTCCTCCCGATACGGCGCCTGCTCTTCGCATCGTTTCAAGATCGGACGTTCCGTTCATTCCAGCAAGGTATCCCGTAACCGGCATAGTTGCGACCGATCAAGCCCGGCTGTTTCTTTGAGATAACGATCGACCGAGCCGTGGCTTTCTGCCATCGCAGAGAACGCCTCATCCAGGTAGCGCTCCTCGACACCGGCGACCACATCGATGATCGACGCATCGACCATGCCGCCGAAGTGGATCGTCATCGCCCGCACAGCGGATTCACGCAACTGTTCCCTACAAGCCCCTCCCAGGTACTCGCGATAGATCGTCTCGCGCGAGACTCCCAGCGCATGGAGGATGATCGCCGCCAGAAAACCGGTCCGGTCCTTGCCTGCCGTGCAATGAAAAATCACCGGCAAACAGTCGCCATCGGCAAGCCGTGTAAACAGTCCCCGCAGTGGCCGGGCAAACGCCGCGGGCAAATTCCGGTAAGTCTGCAGCATCATGCGACGCGCGCCCTCCGGGTTCGGTTCGCGCTTCAGGATTTCGAGTAGTGTCGTGTCCCCCGCACGCAAATCGGCACTGATGTCGATGTGCATCTCCTCCACGCCTTGGTCGTGGAGCCACCGGTTCGGCGCCGCTTTGCGCTCCCCATCGCTGCGCAGATCGCAAATCAGGCGAATCCCCAGTTTCGCGACGATGTCGAGGTCGCGCACGGTCAGCGCTGAAAGGCTGCCAGAACGGAAGATGCGGCCGCTGCGGATGCGACGACCGTCCCGCGTGGGCATTCCGCCCAAATGACGGAAGTTCGGCGCTCCGTCGAGCACAAGATTGGTACTCATATTTTCCGATCATCCCGACCAATACCAGCGTGCCATTCAAATGCAAGTTTCGACGTCTTGCGCGACGCGAGCGACTCCATACGAAATGGAAAGTCTTCCAGGCTCTTGCCGTTGTATCGAGCAACGGGATCGTCTGGGGCAATCACGCCAAGTTGCGAAAGCTCATCGAGAAACACTCCGCGCAACCGGCCAACCGCTTTGGTGTCGAGCACGTCCCGGAAGAACCAGTACCCATCGCGGTCCCACGCCGCCTGGAGGGCCGTGCGATCGTCAAGAATCTCGTTCGATACGTGGAGTTCCTGCATTGCCGGCAGTACGCCAGTTCCAACGTCGCGTTCATCTCGTCTCCTTACTGTTCGCCGCAGTTCGTTCGCGCGGTCGACCTTTCCACCTGTGGATTGGAGATTTAGCTTAAGCCCCGCTGCTCAATAATACAACTAGTAGTTCCATTATTGCTTGAGCACCAGTCGGATCTGTATTGAACCCGTCAGCCGAACCTCACTGCGCCGGCGAGACGGTCCCGTGGTCGAGCAAAGCCGCCCCGAAACGCGCAGCGTAAGCTGTGTTCACTGCCTCAGTTTGAAAGCGCGTCTCGTTTATGGCAAAGATGAAGTAGCCGTAGACCAGGTCTCGCCGGTAGTCCTCCCACGCCACTTCGAACGCAGGCGTTTCCACGCCGTTTGCGGCAAGATGGGTCAGGTAATGCGCAAGCAATGGGCGCTCCCACTTGCGCCGGTCGGCAATATCGAGCGCGGAGCAGATATGGTAGGAAACTTCGAGACTCCACGGCGCACGGCTGACCTGCGCATCAAAAAACCCCGGCTTTCCATCTGCTGTCACGTAAAGATTACCTAGATGCGTGTCACCGTGAATCAGACACACCGGCTTGCCTCGATGCGACTCACCAAGGTGCGTTAGCGCCGCCTCCATCCAATCACGGTCGTGAAGAAGCCGACTGACCGCCGCTCCACGCGGAAGTTCAGCATAGTGCCGCCATACTTCAGGCACAAGATAGCGACGCATATAGTCGAGCGACCACCCCGAGAAACGCTCCCCGACCCAATCGTATCGCCCGTTTTCGGCGAATTCCGGACTGTCCCACGTTTGAGCGTGATAACGCGCCATCGCGACAAGCCGCGCGGCGACGTCGTCATAGCCTGCTGAACGCTGTGCGTGACAAAACGTGACTCCGCTCGCTCGCAGATCCTCCATCACGACAATCGATTGCCAGCCAGAAGGATCGGTGCCCGCATAGAAGCACCGAGGCGTGTTCATATCGATGAATGGCAGTACGTCGCGATAGAAACGCATCTCGTTATGGTACATATCTTTCATCAACGGGCTGTGCTCTTCAAATCCCCCCTTGACGATCATCCGCGCAGGCAGACCGAGGCCGTCTCCCGTACCGTTGTACTCAAGCAGAACACGCACCTTCGTCGAGGTTCCCGACAAGACGTCCTCGCATATCAAGCTGGTGACCTCGACACCGGGATAGCGAAACCGAAGCGCTGCCGTCAGCCACTTCGCGGAAATCGCATCGACCGTCACCGGCAGTCTCATGTCGCTTGCAACAATTAGCGCGGACAAGGTTTACCCCCTTTTAGAATTTTCAGTAGCTAACCCATCAACTCGAACACGTCGTGATCGAGGGCGGCCATCGCGAAACGAGGTGCGACCGCGCAGTTATTGATCTCAGCCTGCCATTCAACGGGATTCACCAACCAGAAGTAGAGCCCATAAACGAGATGCCGTCGATACGCATCCCATGCTTCGTCGAAGGACGGCGGTGTCGCAACCCCATATGCGGCGAGTCGCTCGAGGTAGTGCGTAAGCAGCGAGCGCTCCCATTTTGGACGATCGGCGATATCAAGTGCGGACACGAGAAAGTATGTGAAATCGTGCGCCCATGGTCCGCGCCGATACGATTGCCAATCGAGAAAACCCGGCGTGCCATCGCGCTCGAAATACAGATTTCCCAAGTGCACATCGCCGTGTAAAAAGGTCATCGGGCCCAGCCGATCGAACGAACGCAGATTCAGCAGCGCTCGCTCCATCCAGTCACGGTCATGGAACTGCCTGGGAATCGCCGCCCCTCGCGGCAACTGGGTGTAGTGGGCGAATACATCTGCTTTTAATTGCCCCCAATGATAGGTGCCGGCCTCCCCTTCCGGCAATGGATCCTGTTCCGCCAGCCAGGCAAACTTACCGCCTGCAGCGAGAGCGGGCGCACCCCAGTATTGCGCGTGCATTCGGGCTTGGGCGTCGAGGTTTGCGGCAGCCTGCGCGTACGACAACGTGCTCTGTACACGGCAGAACGTCACGTCGCGTTCCGCAAGATCTTCCAAAATGACAATCGATTGCCCATTCGAATGATCGGTCGCCGAGAAGAACGCGCGAGGAACGAGCACCGGCAATTCAGGCTGCACTTCCTCGAAAAAGCGCGCCTCGTACTCGTAGATATACGCATTCAGATGCCGATATTCGGGGACAAAGCCGCCCTTGACGATCAGAGATCGCGGCAAGCCAGCTTCATTTCCACGCGCATTGTATTCAAGTTGAACGCGAAGCTTGGTTGCTGTTCCGTAGATGACATCCACCAGTTTCAGCGATGCAATCTCGACACCTTCGCAATAGGTCTGAAGTGCCTGCGTCAGCCATTTCGCAGTCGCTTCGCTTACGTCCACCGGTAACGGCGACAACTTGACATGGCCTTCGCATTCCATTTGATTTCCTGAATGTATTTATCTTGTAGCGGCCCAGCACGCGCGACCGCCTACAGCATTGAAAACAGATCGCATTGTCTAAGGCATTCGCGTAGTCATCTCGTTGGCGACCGGCAAGCCTTCTTCAGACTGGACATTCCTGAACCTGTCGCCGCATCGTCGCGCACCGAGACTATCGTTGACAACATGGGGAAAACCACACGATGAAAAACGTTGCGTTTTTTGAATGACGTGCATATAGTTGTTCTTTTGCAGTAAGGCCGGTCCGCTATGATGTGCGGAACGACACGAACGACTGAAAGCTCGATGAAGACGATGAATCCGGCGGTGGCCCGAGTGCTCAAACGCCTGCATTATCCGCTCGACGTGATTCTGACTTGCGTGCGCTGGTACGTGGCCTATCCGCTGAGCCTCCGGCATCTGGAAGAATGATATGAACGTCTCCCACCCGTGAGCGGTGGAAGCGAAGAAGGAAAGTGGACCCTCACGGGCCAACGGCATCAAAGTGCCCAAGGTGGGAGATCATGCAGGTCTTCACAGGCAACCGGAGGGTCCAACATGAAGTTTACGACAGTAGGTGTGGACATTGCAAAGAGCGTGATGCAGCTCCATTACATCGACGCGGAAACAGGAGAGATCGTGAACAAACCGGTCAAGCGTGTAGCGTTTCTCGAGCACTTTGCGAACCGGTCGCCGTGCCTGATCGGGATGGAAGCCTGCGGCGGCTCGCAGCACTGGGCGCGCCAGCTCACGGCGATGGGCCATCAGGTGAAGCTGATGCCAGGGAAGTTCGTGAACGCATTCGTGATGGGCAACAAGAATGATGCGGCCGATGCGCGTGCGATCTGGATGGCAGTGCAGCAGCCGGGCAAATCGGTCGCGGTGAAGACGGAAACGCAGCAAGCGGTACTGGGACTGCACCGGATGCGAGAGCAACTGGTGAAGTTCCGCACAATGCAGACGAATAGTCTGCGCGGCCTGCTGACCGAGTACGGCGAAGTGATGGGCAAGGGCCGGCCTGCGCTGGACAAGGCGATTCCGGGTGTGCTGGAGCGGCTGGTGGATCGTTTGCCGACGATCCTGCTCGACACGCTGCGCGAACAGTGGAGCGGCCTGGCTGAACTGGATAAACAGATTGCCCAGATCGAACGACGTCTGCAGACGTGGATGAAAGAGGACAAGGCGTGCAAGGCGATCGCCGCAATACCGGGCGTCGGTCTGCTAACGGCGACGGCAGCGGTCGCAACGATGGGCGACGCGAAGACATTCCAGTCGGGGCGCGAGTTCGCGGCCTGGATCGGATTGGTGCCAGCGCAGACAGGATCCGGTGGCAAGGTCCAGCTCCCGGGGATCAGCAGGCGTGGTGACACGTATCTGCGCACGTTGTTGATTCACGGCGCGCGCAGTGTGCTCTTGCACGCGAAAGAGCCGGGGCCATGGATTGAGCAGCTCAAAAAGCGGCGACCACTGAATGTGGCGATCGTGGCGCAGGCCAACAAGACTGCCCGGATGATCTGGGCGATCCTGGCACATGACAGGCCGTATGAAGAGGGTTACGTGAGCGTGAAGCCGGTCTGAATGGTGAGCGGCACGCAGGAAGATCAACTTTTACAGAATGACACGTCGAAAGGTTGCGCTGGCAATCGTATGTGATGACAACACAGGTCGGACCGGGACTCGTTAAACCTGAATCATCTCTAGAGCTCCGAGCTCGTTTGAAGAATGAGGCTACGAGCCCATCGGGACAAGACTGCGGCCCGGCGTTACTTTGAGAAGTCGATCGCCCAGAACGGTGTACCCGAGACGGTAACCATCGACAAAAGCGGCGCCAATCTCGCCGCGCTCGAAGCGATCAATGCCGATCGTGAAGCGCCCATCAAGATCCGCCAGTCCAAATATCTCAATAACCTGGTCGAGCAGGATCATCGGGCGATCAAGCGACGAACGCGGCCCATGCTGGGGTTCAAGACCTTTCGCTGTGCCCGGATCCTTCTGGCCGGCATTGAGATTATGCACATGATCGCCAAAGGACAGATGAAATGTGCTCGCGGAACCCATCCGTCCGCCGCTGATCAATTCTACGAGCTCGCAAAATAAGCAGTACTTCGCATATCGATCTCGCTCGCTCTTTGATCCTTACCGCGACAAAGCCTTCTCTTTCGTCAAAGGCCCGCCCCGTTGCACCACTAGCCCGCTTTTCGCGTGGGACGGATCTGGATGCCGGATTCGGCCCTGTCCCGGCGTTTCAGCGCACCGGCGAAGGCTATCCGCCTGCGCCTCCAGCATCGCACGACACGCCTGGTAAGCATGTCTTTATGCTGAAGTCCAGTTATCGAATATCGCCAAGAGAGCTGGTAGTTGATATAGGGCGAGTTTTCTTTGAATGAACGCCAAGGTCGATGATCGCCCCAAGACAACAACGACCGCTCTCGGGCCCAACCGGTTATTCCAACGACCGAGCGCCAGCGGTAGCGTAGGACCGCTCCTGGCCGACTCCAGTCCACGATGCTCACTGCCCACGCTGCGCAGCAGGAAGAGGGGTGGTGTTCTTCCAAGTAGACGAGCGCAACCTCTTGTGGCACCGGGACTGACTCCATGGCCCCGGGCTCGCCGCACGTCACATCATTCCGCTGTTGCTGCCAGTACTGCCAGTGCCGGAAGAAGGTGCGGACGTCGCTGTAAGCGGATGGGCGAGACCCGCCGCGGACAGCAGCGAGACGGCGGCCTGATCGGGCATGCCATTGGCGTCGAGAGCCCCTGCTGCCGCTAGCGCGCCCAGGTCGCTGTCGACACCTATTTGGCCAACTGTAAAGGATGTCGTTAGAAACGCCGGTGCCGTCAGCGTGACCGCATAGCGCTGCTGTAGATTCGTGACGACTGCCGATTGCGCAGCCTGCACGTCGGCCTGGTTTGCCAGCACCTGCTGGAACTGTGAGTTGGTCGGGAAGCCCGCTATCAGACCGCTCTCGCTCGTGCCGAGTTGCGAAGCGATGTAGACAAACATCAGTTCGGTCTCTGGCGTCGTATTGAAGGTGCCGCCGGCAAATGCCAGCGAATGCAGGCCAATGCCACCAGAGGTCACGGTGAGGATGCAGGGAGGCGTGGCATTGAACGTAATCGCGTAGTGTCCACCGCCGTCGGACAGGGTGGAGCCCGAGCCCTGCACACAACTGAAGCTGACCGTCGCGCTGGCGAGCGCACTACCGGTGGCGGCCGTGCCGGATATAGCGACGGTTGGCGTCACGTTTCCGCCACCGCAACCGTCGAGGCCGATACAGGCGTTTCCGCCGCAAGCGGCGAGCGTTGCGAGGGAAGCCACGCAAATTGCAGCCAGCGCCGGACGAACGAAACACGCGTAGTGAGTGTTCATGGTTGCCTGCCGTTGATAGATCGGGATGGGGCAATCGGTTCCACGGAACGGACCAATGCGACGTACAATTTTAGCGCCCCATGCCTGGAGACCGTTCTACACGTCAATCACATTCGCCGGTGTTATCAACTGCTGAACGGTGGCTCGTCGGCTCGCCGACAGGCGAAGGTCGACCCATTTCCGCCGTTGCGCGGCTTACCAGGTGAACGGCAGCTTAAGAGGTACAACAGTCATCCCATCCTTCCTCTGCAGCGACCGACGCGTCTCAGCCGAAGCTGTCATTCGCTCCTGTGCAGTTACGTCCATTCAGACGCCTACGCGATTGCGCCTTCGCTCGCCAAACAGCGAAACTGCGGCACCGTATGTTCACAACGAGTACTCTTCTCATTTCGTAAGACCGGTGACGGCCGCGACCAGAAATGAACCTAGGACCCACCCGGCCAGCTTGTGGAAGTAGAAGTAGTAACGTGCGCCTGAGGTGATATCAATCTTGTAGTGCAGCTCTCGCAGTCTGACAAGGGGGATAAACGTGTCAAAATTGTAGGCCACGCCGAATGGCATTCCGTTCTCCCGCGCTTCCTTTGTTCGCCGGAACACGAGTGCTCCGACGATAACGAAAAGCAATGACCAAAGGGCTGAACGATAAGGTGTACCGGCTCCGGTTGTCTGGACACGCTTTTGCAGCTCAGGCGGCCAGCTTCATCAGCCGTTCCTGACGGGCTTCGAGGGGTGATTTGAAGCCCAACTTTTCAAGACGCCAGTCGCGATTGTATCGATCCTTGAACGCGATGGCGGCGGCACGAACTTCCTCCAGGTTTTTGAAGATGCGTCCATGAATAGCCTGTTCCTTCATTGTCCGGTTGAATCGCTCGGCGACGCCGTTGGTCTGGGGTTCGGCGACGAAGGCATAGCTCGGCGCGATGCCCCAGAACCGGATCTGGTTACGGAAGTCGTCCGACGTGTACTGCGAACCGTGATCCATACGCAGCGACAGCCCGCGGCCCGCATCGGCGAGCACGGAACCGAATTCGTCCAGCAGCCCCTGGGAGATCGGCTCAAGGGCAGCAAAGCGGTCGCCAATCTTCGCGGCATGAATGCCGGTACACATGCCGTCGCAATGATCAACGGCCGAGAAGATCCACACCATGCCGTCGTCCACGGTCGCGATGCGCACGCCGTCGGTGCCCCACATCTCATTCGGGCAATCGGTTGTGATCCGGCCATCGTGATGGTTGGGTTCGCCTCGCGCTTGCCGGTGCGGCGACAGCAGGCTGTGCTCGCGCATCAGTCGCAGCACGCGGGTCCGGGAGACCCGGATGTCGTGCAGGATACGCAAGCGCGCCCAGACCTTGCGATGCCCCTCGCCGATGAAGGGGGAAGCCACCAGATCGTCGCGGATGGCCTTCAGCAGGTCAGCATCGGGCATCTTCGGTTTCGGGCCGCGGCGGCCCGGGATGATCGGCACCACGTTGTCCGCTGTCCTCGCGCGGACAGCATAGATCGTCGAGCGGGGGAATCCGAGCACCTGGCAAACCCGTTGCAATCCAAAGGGCTTGTTCGCACTAACGGAGATCGCGCGGCTCATGTCGACGATCTCCGAGCGGTCAAAGGGCGACGGGCCTGCAGTTCACGTTCCTTGCGCAGGATCTCGTTTTCCATAGACAACTCGCCGACGCGCCGCACGGCGTCATTGAGCCGGGCTTCCAGGGGATCGCTGGTGCGTGCCTTCAGGCCGGCCTCCATGCCGGCCAGTGCCAGCTCACGCCATTGCTCGAGCACGGCGATCGTCACACCGACTTCACGGGACACGGCGTCGACGGGTTCGCCACGCAGCAACCGAAGCACCACGCCGCGTTTGCGACCGGTCGACCAACGCTTGACTTCGGCGGCGCCAGAGGCGCTTCCAGTCGCGCTACGCGCTCCTTCCAGCGCCTCTGGCGCAACCCCGTTTACATCTGTTTTCTTCAACATCAACAACTCCAGTTTGGGACCCACGTTTTACCCCAAATCTGTGTCCAGAAAAACAGGAGGCGCGGCAGCTGAACGATAAGGTTTATAGCCAAACCCTATGGTGGCGTCGGAAAGCCACAGAAAAACACAGTTCGCAACTTCGAAATTGTTACATGCCTGCATTCTTTCGAGATTCTTTCCAGCGATGCCCACGGCGACGGCAATGCTCTCAACTTAAGCCCCATTCGATCAAGCGAGCTTGTACGCGAGATGGAAATGGGGCTTGGCTTTTCTGGGCGGTCGAGGATAGGAGCGTGCGTGCTGGATGCGGCATCGGTTCTGGTGGATGAGCGCAAGTACCGTGGCGAGGCCATCCAGACAGTGGCGGACGCGCAGAAGGCACGCGCCGAGGATGGGCTTGAGTGCGCCCAGTGCGTACACCCGGTTAGGACGGCTGGCACATTCATCGTCGTGCGAGGCATCAAGGTCGCTGAGCAGTGTGCACAGGTTGTCAGCGAGGATTTTTGCGCCGAGGTCCTGCTGCAATGCCAGGTAATCGAGCCCTGTCACGGCCTCCAGTCGCAGCCGGTGCTTGAGGCGTTTGAACGCTTCCTCGACGCGCCAGCGCTGATGATAGAGCGCCCCGAAACACGCAGCCGGATACCGCTGGCCGTCGAGCAGCGAGGTCATCAGCACACGCACGCGACCGCTGGGCGTGACGTCCCGTATCAGGCGCACGGTGCTCGGCGTACGCGCCAGTTCATAGTCGCGGGCATCCTGCTCGCCGGGCGCATCCAGCGTCACGATGCGCTCGGCTTTACCGCTGCGGGTAAAGTCGGCAACGCACTTCCAGTTGCGTGCATCGACGCGCATGCAGAACGGGATCTCGCGCTGCGCCAGCGTGGCCACCATCGTGTTGCCGATATAGCCGCGATCGAGCAGCAGCAGATCGGTATGCGGCTGCAGCACGTCCAGCGCTTCGAACAGCATCTGCCGCTCGGCGCCGTCGGCGGGATGGAGCGCGGCGTACAGCGTCAGCTCGGGCCCGGGCAGGAACAGCGCAAACGCGAAGTGATCGGCGCGCAGTTCATGGCCGCGACGCGTGCCTACACGCAGGCGGCTACCGTCGGCGGCGACCAGCCTCAGGCCGTTCCAGCGCATCGAATCGATATGGGGTTGGGCCAGCGAAATCAGGTGAGCGCGGGCCAGTTCGAACAGCTCGGCCGACAGTCCCCGACGCGCCTTGCTGAAAGCCTGTGCGCTGACCGCGCGGGTACGGCCGCCGCGCTCGTCCAGTGCGCCAAACAGCGCGTCGAGTTCGGCCTGCACGCTGGCACACATGCCCGACATCATCAGCGCGGCCATGCGCGGCAAGGTCAGTATGCGATTGCGGGTAAAGGCGCGGGGAGAACGACGCACGCGATCGGCGAGCGCCGGGTCGAACAGGAAATCGGAGAACTCAGACAGAAGCCGCGAGGACGCTGGTATTTGAGTTCATATCGTTGATTTATCAGGGAGTTATTGAATGAAGTTTACAGGGCCAATGCCTCGTTTACAAGCTCTTTGAGGCTTAAGTTGAGAGCATTGACGGCGACGGCAGCGTCCACCTCGCCGATCCTGGTCAGATAACGTTTGACTTCTTCGTAGGGCTGGGGGTTGTATGCGCCGCCCATATTCCCCTTTGAGAGCCATAGGGGAAACCATACTTCATCAGGAAGGTCCCGAGATGTGGCCGACCGTTCCTGACCCATTATCAGATATTCGCTTTGGTAGCTGTTGAAACGGAAATTCCTCAGGTCGATTATTTTCGGCCAAACCAGAATGTTCTTCGGCGCAGCTATTCTATTAATATAAGCGTTGTTCAGGCTCAATAATGTCGTGTGCCAGTTAACAGGGGGGAATAAATTTCCCATATCGGTCGAAGCTCGCTCCCATTGATAGCTCCCCTTCAACACGTGCGTTACTCGCGTCAACCGGCATGATAAAAGTCGCGCCGGACAGCAACAGAG
The DNA here is from genome assembly GCF_004361815.1 of Paraburkholderia sp. BL10I2N1. Lineage (NCBI taxonomy): Bacteria > Pseudomonadati > Pseudomonadota > Betaproteobacteria > Burkholderiales > Burkholderiaceae > Paraburkholderia > Paraburkholderia sp. BL10I2N1. Next base: position 262,445 of record NZ_SNWA01000002.1, read on the forward strand.
ACCCGCCTATGGTCGCGTTGACGATAACCACATTCGAGGAAAAGTTCGAATTTTCAAGGGAGACATCCGATGGGTGTGCAAGCGATTGAGGTATAGAGAGCCGGGCGAGTCGCAGGGTTTGCCATTCGACGCAATCAAGAACTATACAAGATTTGTTAGCCTGACGGGTCCGTTGACTGTTGCACCGTATAAACTGATGGCATTACTTTTCGCATTTTCAATTCCGAACCGCCTGCCAAACTTGGCTTCAGAAAAATTTAACTTACCGAAGCGCCCTCCGATTATTTGAACGCCGTCGTCGATTTCAACGCCCGAAGCGTCTATCGAGCCAAGGCTGCAATCGTTCGACCATCTTGTATAGACGTCAATCATCGTCAGATCAAACGTTATATGGGCGCGGTCAAGCGTTATGGACTTCACCAGGCCGCGTACAAGCTGTATGGGGCCATCAATCGTCGCAAATGACATATCGATCCAGTCGGCAGTGAAATATTGAAAATCCAGAAGACCATGAACAGTCAGGTTGTGCAGAACGAGTGGGCTGTTCATTTGAAAACCGTGGATACGAAGCCCCTTTTCGGCGACTCGTTCGCGATAGGGACTTAGGGTCAGGAGCGTCCGCACAAAGTCTCCGGAAATTGGCATGGGCGGTATATCGCCCTTTCTGGCAAACGGCGCGAGCCCAGCGTCGGCCTCTCCGTGGCGGCAGACATCGGTCCAGACGTATTTCTCAACGTCTGACCAATCGGCGATGTATTGTGTACACACGTCGGCAGGTGCGAGACTTCGGGAAACAGCTTGCGCATCCGGTGCGACACAGGCCAACAGGACGATTACAACGAACCCGATGGCGCGGTATACCGAGCGGATCGTCATGCACACTGCCGGTTTGCCGCTGTATTCCCGCAAACGTAAGCGGGTCAAGGGTTTGAGACCGGACAGCCTTGCCAGACAAGGCCGTCGGGAAGTGAAGGTTTTACGCTATTCGTTCTCTTCGAAGTAATGCCCGAATTTGACCTGCTTGGTGCGGATATAGCGCTCGTTTTCCTCGCGGGTAGGGATTGCCAGCGCCACGCGCTCGCACACGGGAATGCCGTGCTTCGCGAGGGTGTCGAACTTCTTCGGATTGTTGCTCATCAGCCGCACGGACGTGATCTTCAGGAGCCGCAGGATCGCGGCGGCCGAATCGTACTCGCGCGCGTCGTCGGGCAGACCGAGATCCAGATTGGCCTCGACCGTATCGCGCCCCTGCTCCTGCAGTGCGTACGCACGGATCTTGTTCGACAGACCGATGCCGCGCCCTTCGTGTCCACGTAGATACAGCAGCACGCCGCGACCTTCCGCTGCGATGTAGCGCAGCGCCTGATCGAGCTGTTCGCCGCAGTCGCAGCGATACGAGCCGAGCACGTCGCCCGTCAGGCACTCGGAGTGCAGGCGTGTGAGCACCGACTGTCCGTTGGATACGTCGCCCATGACGAGCGCGAGATGTTCCGCGCCGCCTTCGATCACGCGAAAGACGTAGGAGGTGAACGTGCCGTAACGCGTGGGAAGCGTGGCGGTAGCGTCGAGAACGACACACTCGCTATCAGGTGCGCAGTTTGCAGACGGTACGTGAGGCGTGGACATGGTGTTAGACGAGGATGCTTGCATAAAACCCAGGCATGCCCGGGAAGATAGATGGAACTGGAGTTTACCGCTAATCAGCGCCCGGCATCCGTCCAGCCCCGCACATCGTCGCACTTTGCGATCGAATGAGACCCCTCGCGCGTGCGCGGCAGCGGACGACGCCTATACTGGAACTGCCTGTCGTTCACGACAGCGCGCCACCTAACGACGTGCTGCACTGCGAAACGGAGCCGCTCCATGACAAGCGTTGCACAAGTACTCAAAACAAAGCCCGACAATACCGTCTATACCATCGACGCCGGAGATTCCGTCTTTCACGCTATCAAGCTGATGGCGGACAAGCAGATCGGCGCCGTCGTCGTCACTGATGGAGATTCGATCGCCGGCATCGTTACCGAGCGCGACTACGCGCGAAAGGTCGTGCTGATGGACCGTTCATCGAAAGAGACGCCCGTACGCGACATCATGAGCCGCTCGGTGCGGTTCGTGCGCCCTGAGCAGACGACTGAGGAATGCATGGCCATCATGACCGACCGGCGGATGCGTCACCTGCCTGTCATCGATCACGAACATCTCGTAGGGATGGTGTCGATCGGCGATCTGGTGAAGAACATTATTGCGGAGCAGCAGTTCACTATCCAGATGCTGGAGCAGTACATCACCGGCGAACGGCCGATGTGATCCCGCGCGCGGATAGCTGGCGGCTCACGCAAAAAAAGCCCAATCCCGCGAGGGTTGGGCGAAGCCACCAGTTGGCGGCGGAGGTTCTTATGATTGGTAACGGGCGAATCGCTGACGGCCTGCCAGCAGCGATTGCGCCCGCTCGATGGTCGACGCTGCGCGCTTCATGCAGCGCGCAGCGCTTGCGCAGCGCTCAACTGCGCATGGATCAACTGCCTGTTTGCCTAGTTGCCGAAAAATACCCGTTGGTGGGGCGCCAACTGGGTTCCACCCGATGCCGACGAACCGCTGGTCGCCGGACCGTAGCCGCTCGTGTCGGCAACCGGCTGTTGCTGGGCGGTCGCAACATTCTGGTCCTGAACGCGCTTTTCAGCGGCCTGAATGTCCGACGGATAGTTCGCATCGTTCGACTGGGACGGGTTGTAACCCGCGTGTTCGAGCTGGATCAGTTCCTGACGAACCTGCTCGCGCGTGACCGGTTGGTCCGACTGAGCGAACGAAACCACCGGAGTGGCGAGGACGGTAGCGACTACGACAGCCTGGATCAGGGATTTCATGACTTACCTCCGGAACTTTGTCTTTTGCTTCGCTTGACCCACGATGTGGGAAGCGAATAAGTCCAGTGTAGTCACCAGATGATTGAGGGAAAACACCTATTTGAGATATACATCTTTGCGATTAACGCAAGAGTTAGCCGTATGCACCAACTATGGGCAATGAGATCCCTGCAATACTGCAACAATTGAAGGAATCGTAAACATCTGTACAAACAACCGGACCTCGGGCTTCGTCAATGCAAACCGCCCGAATCAGCGGCCGCCCGAATCAGTGCCCGGCAATGTCGCGAGGAGCTTGCGCGGACCGCTCACGTACGGGCTACCCTGCACGTAAAAGCGCAGCGGCCGATGCATCTCGCGGGACAGGCCGATCCGCTTCGCTACGCCAACCAGCACTTTCTCCTGCCCGTTAACCTTGCCGATCCACAGACCGCGGCCCATGCACAGGTCCGCGCCATCGAACGACGGGCCGATGCCAAGCGCTGCGGTCAGCCGGCCCGGGCCGCGCGCGAGATCGCGTCGAGGCACACCTGGGCGGCGCGCTTCCATCAGTCCGATGCCTTCGAGCGGCTCGATCGCGCGGATCAGGATTCCCGCCCCTACGTCTTTGTGTTCGCTCGACATGTTCAGCATCCATGCTGTGCCGTAGGTCAGCCGGACGTGGGCGTGACCGCGCTCGAGAAACATCGAGCCGTTATGGGGACGCCGTCCGGCGAACGCATGACTCGTCGAATCGCCGAGCGGATAAGCCTCCGTCTCGACGATGCGTCCGCAGATACGGCCTTCGGGGAGATCATGGACCAGATACTGGCCCACCATGAAACGCGCCAGCTCAACCGTATCGACAGGCAACTCGCCACGCGAAAGTGGCATGATATGCAAGGTTGACGACGTGACACGTTGCGTCAAAGCCTCACTACGCAATCCGCTCGTTCTCACTGTGGCACCATTTGGAGTATCTTTACTTTCCGGCGCATCCGGACACTCATCGCCAGTGTTTTCGGCGCTTCTGTTTGCATTATCGCCAGATCCAACGCATTACCCGAAACACAGTTCCATCCGGTTCACGCGAGGAAGTATCTTGATGGTGTAGTGCAATGGTCCCGCCCGGGATCGTCGCGAATTGTGACAACAGGAGAAAATGCATGAAGGCAATACACGCAATCAAGGTGGCAGGTAGCACACTGCTGATCGCGGCGTCGGTCCACGCCTACGCCCAGTCGAGCGAAGCCGCCCCGGCCGCCCCGGCCACCGCAAGCACGACGCACGCCGCCCGGACGCAATACAAGTCGATGAAGGCCGCGAACCGCGCGCTGCAGCGTCAGGTCCGCACAGCATTGTCGAGGACGAGAGGCGTCACCGTCTCCAACATCACCGTTCGGGCAGTCGACGGCGCAGTCACCCTGCAAGGCAGCGTGCCGGAGCAGTCTCAGATCGACCTGGCAGTCGAAGCCGCAAAGGGCGTACAGGGCGTAAAGTCGGTCAGGAGCGCGCTGTCGATCCGTCCGGTGGGGACGTAAGCAGACAGCAGGTCCCTGGGACCCAACGCCGCCTCTTGCAAGAGAGGCGGCGTTTCTGTTTTGATGGGTCACGATGTTGCCTCGCTGCGGTTCGGAATTCCGCTCAGCGCTGGAACGCGCGCTGCATTTCACGGGCGATCACGATCTGCTGGATCTGGGTCGTGCCTTCGTAGATGCGGAACAGCCGCACGTCGCGATAGAACCGCTCGATGCCGTATTCGCTCATATAACCCGCGCCGCCGAATATCTGCACGGCGCGATCGGCGACCCGCCCACACATTTCAGTGGCGAACATCTTCGCGCACGACGCTTCGCTCGTGACCTTCTCACCCGCATCGCGCCGGCGCGCCGCATCCACGATCATGCAACGCGACGCGTAGATTTCCGCCTGGCTGTCGGCGAGCATGGCCTGAATCAGCTCGAATTCGACGATCGGCTTGCCGAACTGCCGGCGCTCCATGGCGTAACGCAGCGCATCGGCAAGCATGCGTTCGGCTGCGCCCGTCGCGACGGCAGCGATATGCAGACGCCCTTTGTCGAGCACCTTCATCGCCGTCTTGAAGCCGACGCCTTCTTTCTCGCCGATCAGGTTTGCCGCCGGCACACGGCAGTTGTCGAAAATCACGTCGCACGTATGCGCGCCTTTCTGGCCCATCTTGCGGTCGATCCTGCCCAGTGAGAGACCCGCCGTACCCGCCTCGACGACGAATGCCGAAATCGCGCCGGCGCCCCTGCCCGCCGGATCCGTGCGGGCCATTACCGTGAAGAGGCCGGCCTCCGGTGCGTTCGTGATAAAGCGTTTGGTCCCGTTCAGGACATAGTGGTCGCCTTCGCGTATTGCCATGGTTCGCAACGACGCGGCGTCGGAACCCGCCTCGGGCTCGGTCAGACAGAACGAGCCGATCAGGTCACCCGAAGCGAGGCGCGGCAAATACTTTTCCTTTTGCCCGGGCGTTCCGTCGATCACAATGCCGGTTGAGCCGATGCCGTTGTTGCTGCCGATCGCCGAGCGAAAAGCAGGCGAAGTCTTGCCCAGTTCCATCGCGGCGAACACTTCTTCTTCCATCGTGAGGCCGAGGCCGCCGTAGTCCTCGGGCAGGCACAGACCGAAGAGGCCGAGATCTTTCATCTCCTGCAAGAGTGCGGCAGGAATCTGGTCGGTTTCGGCGACGATATCCTCGTTGGGCACCAGACGCTCCCGCACGAAGCGGGCGATGCTATCGAGCAGCAGGTTCAGTGTTTCCTGGCTACGGATCACGGTAACTCCTTACAAACCACGTTCATTATTTCGAGATATTCTTTATATATTAATATATTAGGATCGATTCCTCATGCAGAGGATGAAGAATAAAGAGCCCTGTGACGCAGTGCGGTACGGAGCGAAAACAATCGTTGCCCCACCTTGCGCCGCATACAAACCTATACCGAACAGGAAACCCCCGCATGACGACAACATCTCCCGTGCTTCCCCGCTGGACTGTGGGAGCGCCGATCGCCGCCTGGATCGTGCTGGGCGCTGCGGCCTTGTTCCCAGGTCACGCGGTTCTGCTCGCGCTGGTGGGCGTGGCGCTCGCCGGCTCGGTGTTCGCGGGCGTCCACCATGCGGAAGTTATCGCCCACCGTGTCGGCGAACCGTTCGGTACGCTGCTGCTCGCGGTCGCCGTCACAGTGATCGAAGTCGCGCTGATCGTCTCGGTGATGCTGACGGCGGGCCCGGAAAAAGCGGGCCTCGCACGCGACACCGTGTTCGCCGCGGTGATGCTTGTCTGCAACGGGATCGTGGGGCTGTGTCTGCTGGTGGGCGGCATCCGGCATCGCGAACAGGACTTCCAGATTCGCGGCGCGAGCGCGGCACTTGCGGTGCTCGCGTCGCTGTCGGTGCTGACCCTCGTGATCCCGAACTTCACGAGCGTCGCCGGCCCGGTACTGTCGCCGTCGCAACTCGCGTTCGCGGGCGTGTCGTCGCTCGTGCTGTATGGCGTGTTTGTGTTCGTGCAGACCGTCCGGCACCGCGACTATTTTCTCGCCGACGTAGCCGACGAAAATGTCCACGCGGCGCCGCCCAGCGGCCGCGTCGCGTTGCTGAGCGCTGTTCTGCTGCTGGTGTGCCTCGTCGCTGTCGTGCTGCTCGCGAAGCTGCTGTCGCCGGTGGTCGAAAGCGCGGTGGTCGATGCAGGTCTGCCGAAGCCGGTCGTCGGGATCGTGATCGCCGGGCTGGTGCTGCTGCCGGAGGGACTTGCCGCACTGCGCGCGGCACGCGCCGACCGTCTGCAGACCAGCCTCAACCTCGCACTAGGGTCGGCGCTTGCCAGTATCGGACTCACGATTCCTACCGTGGCAGTCGTCTTCCTGTATATCGGACAACCGCTTCAACTTGGGATCGACGGCAAGGAAATGGTCCTGCTGTTTCTGACGCTCGTCGTCGGCACGCTGACGCTCGGCACCGGTCGCACCACGATCCTGCAGGGCGCCGTGCATCTGTCGCTGTTCGCCGCGTGGCTCTTTCTGTCGGTCGCGCCGTGAAGTGAGCCGGCGCGCGCAGGCATGACGTGACGACGCACAAACGTGGCGTCAGACAGCCGCTTCGGTCCAGTGTTCAGCGATCCACGCGCGAAACAGGTTGACCTTCTGCTGATGCGCCACGCTGTCCGGATAAACGAAGTAGTAGCGCGCGCCGGTGGTCAGCACTGTATCGAACGGCCTCACCAGCCGTTTCGCCGCGACGTCCTCATCGATCAGCGCAAGGTCGCTGATCGCCACACCAAAGCCCTGCAACGCCGCATTCGTCGCAAGATCGAGCGTGTCGAAGCTCGGGCCGTGACTGGCGTCGATGTCGCGTGCGTCGACGTGGTCGAGCCACATTCTCCAGTCGCGATGGTCGCGCGTCGGGTGCAGCAGCGTATGACGAGCGAGATCGGCGACGGAGTCGAGCGGCTTGTCGTTCAGAAGCTCGGGGGCACAGACGGGCGTCAGACGCTCCTCGAAAAGCGGCACCGCCTGCACGTCGACACCAGGCGATGATCCATAGACGATCGCAGCGTCAAAAGGCTCGACCTGGAAGTCGACATCGTGCTGCCAGGTCGTCGTGATCTGTACATGCAGATCCGGATATTCCGCCTGGAACAGCATGATTTTCGGCAGCATCCTGCGCATCACGCAGGTCGGCACCTTCAACGCGAGGTCAGTGCGCTGGCGCGTGAGACGCAGCGAAATCTCCTCGATACGCGCGAAGCTTTCCTTCACCGCCGGCAGCAGCAGTTCGCCTTCGGCGGTCAGCGTGAGCCCCTTCGCATGGCGCTTGAAGAGCGGAAACTTGTAATACTCCTCAAGTGCGAGAATCTGCCGGCTCACCGCCCCCTGGGTCAGACAAAGATGGTCCGCCGCGCGCGTGAAGCTGCGGTGGCGCGCCACTGTCTCGAAGATCTGAAGCGCGTTGAGAGGCGGAAGTCGTCGCATGATATGAACGTCCGGGTATCAGAAAAATGCATCGCGTGAGGCGGCTGGCGAACCGCACGTCAACGCATGGAATGCCCGCAGAATACGCCCTTCAAAAACCTGACACGATCCAATGTTACCCTAGGCGGCATGCGCTGGCCTCATGGCATGGGACAGACAACCGCCCACGCCATCCGCGGCGACGCGAGCAAGGCGGCACGCCCGCAATGAGCCGGGAACCCGCGCACCGCTTCAGTGCATCTGCCGGCTTTTCCCGCACCACGATTGATCTTTCCTCATATCTCTTTTCCGCAGGCCGCCATCGGCCGGTCTGGACGTAAACCCGCACACGACGCTGGCGCCGGGTTTCGCCCTTTTGTCGGAGGTCTGTGGTGCGTCTGCCGCTCGGGGTGGCGCATGAGCTTATGTCATGGCGTCCATGCAGAGATTTCGTTTGTTAGGCCATTTTGGCAAACCTAGAGTGCATTTACGCGCCAACCATCGGCCGCCCATGTTGCATCGTTCACAACGGAGAGACCGCCATGCAGGACATCAAACGGGGTAGAAGGCAGGTAATCAAGACGATCGGCGCAGCGATCGCTGCGTCCACGCTGCCGATGCCGTTCATCAACGTGAAAGCGGCAGAGCAGAACTTCTCGGGCAAGACACTGCGCCTCCTGACATGGTCGGACGACACAGGCGCCGCTGCGATGCGCAACATTGCGGCGACCTTCACGGCGAAGACCGGCGCCAAGGTGATCGCCGACCGCGCCGACGGTACGTCCGGCATGGTCGCGAAGGTCAAGGCCGCGGGCGAGCGCCCCACCTACGACGTGATCACGCTGGCAGGTGTCGGCGCGGCCGGTCTCGGCGACGCGGGCCTGCTCATCAAGCCCGACCTGAACAAGCTGCCGAATCTGAAGGACGTGGCCGAGCAATACCGCACTGGCGCGAACGGCTTCGGCGTCGGCTATCTGCTGTGGTCCGACGGCCTCATCTACAACACCGCGACCGTCAAGACGCCGCCTTCGTCGTATGAAGCGCTGTGGGATCCGAAGTACGCCGGCCGCATCTTCCTGCCGCCGCCGGAATGGGCCGAGGCGGTCGATCTCGCGATCATTGCCGCGAAGATGTCGGGCGGCTCGCAGCAGAACATCGACCCTGGCTTCAAAAAGCTCGCGCAACTGAAAGACCGCGTGATGACGCTCGGTGAGAATCCGAATCAGATCGCCGACCTGTTCCGTACCGGTTCGCTCGACATGGGCGGCATCTATTCGCCCGCGTTCTTCCCGGATCAGATCCGCAAACCCGAGTACAAGATGGGCGTCACTTACGGGATGAAGGAAGGCTTTGCAACGCAACTGATGTTCACGGTCATTCCGAAAGCGCATCCCGGCGACCTCGACCTGATCCACGCGTTCATCAATCATTCGCTCGATGCAGGCGTGCAAGGAAGAATGGCCGCCGACGTGCTGAACGGCCCGGTCAACTCGAAAGCGCAAATCCCCGCCGAGAGCCGAGCGTTCGTGCCCAGCCCGCAGCAGATCGCGGAAAAGGCGATCCTGCATGACGACAAGGCGCTCGCCGTTGTGCAGCCGGCGTGGATCAAGCGCTACACCGAAATCTTCGCGGCATGACCACGATGCCCGCGCTCTCCTCGCAGCGCGCCGGTTCCGGCGCGCCTGACGAACCGGCCGCCGGCGCGCCCGGCGCCATGCTTGCGAAGGCGCGGCCGTGGATCCTGCTCGCGCCGATCCTCGCGTTTCTCGCCGTGCTGGCCGCCGCGGCGCTCGTGGTATTGCGGATGAGCTTCGGCACATCGGGCAACGAATGGCACGGCTTCACGCTGCAGAATTACGCCGATCTTGCCGACAGCTACTTCGTGAAGTCGTTGTCGCTCACGTTGCGGCTCGCATTCCAGAGCATGGTCTGCGCCGTGCTGCTGGCGATTCCGGTCGCGCTGGCGATGGCGCGCACGGAGTCGCGCCTCGCGCGGCGGCTCCTGCTCGCCGGCGTGCTGTTGCCGCTGCTGGTCAACCTGCTGCTGCAGGGTTACGGATGGCTCGTGATCCTCGGTCCCGCCGGTCTGCTGAATCATGCGCTGATCGCGGGCGGATTGATCGATCGCCCGATCCAGTGGCTGTATCGCGAACACGGTGTGCTGCTCGGTCTCATTCAGACTGCGTTTCCTCTTGCCGTCCTGCCGCTGTCGAGTGCGATGCGTGCCGTGTCGCGCTCGTACGAAGAGGCGGCGGCCACGCTGGGCGCAACCCGCATGCAGACGCTGCGCCACGTGATGCTGCCGCTGGCGATGCCCGGTCTCGTTTCCGGCGCGCTGCTGGTGTTCGCGTACAACGCCAGTGCGTTTGCCGTGCCGCTGCTGCTCGGCGGACGGCGCGTGCCGATGCTCGCCGTGCTCGTCCACGACCAGGTCGCGCCACTCCTGAACTGGCCAGCGGCGTCGGCTTCCGGCGTCGTGTTGATGGTCGCGACGCTTGCCGTGATGACGATCTCGCAGCGACTCGTGCGCCGCACCCAGCGCTTCGAAGAGGAGCCAAAAGCATGAGCACCCTCACCGCTTCGCGCACATGGCGGCTGCCGGCGACGATGCCAGGCCAGCTCGGCAGGATGTCGAGCCTGCTGGCCGCGATCGTGCTGTTTCTCGCCGCCCTGCCGATCCTCACGATGATCGCCATGTCGTTCAGCGCGTCGGACACGCTGGACTTCCCGCCGCAACACTTCAGCCTGCAGTGGTACCGGGCGGCATGGCACTCATTCGTGTCGCCCGATGCAAGCGACGTGATGTCGATGGGCAGCGCGCTCACCACCAGCCTGATCGTCGCCGTATCGACGATGATCATCGCGACGCTGGTATCCGTGCCGGCGGCCTATGCACTGAGCCGCTATCGCTTTCGCGGCAAGGCGGTGGTCGAACAGCTGGTCGCGCTGCCGCTCGTCTACCCGCTCGTGATGCTCGGCCTGTCGCTGCTGCTGGTGTTCAACGTGTTGCCGGTCGAACTCGGCGTGTTCCGGCTCATCATCGCGCACGTGATTCTGGCGCTGCCGTTCACCGTGAAGAACTGCGCGGCGTCGGTGGCCGCCATCGGTCCGGAATTCGAAGAAGCGGCCTGCGTGCTCGGCGCGAGCCCGCGCCGCGCGCTGATCGACGTTGTACTGCCGTTGATGCGACCGGGCATTCTCGCCGGCATGCTGTTCGCGTTCATCATCTCGTTCAACGAATTCACGGTGACGTTCTTCCTGTACGGCATCAACACGATGACGCTGCCGGTATGGCTTTACAGCCGCACGGTATCGTCGCTGGATCCGACCGTGTTCTCGTTCGCGGTGTTCATCGTCGCGATCGACTTCGCGCTGATCTGGCTGCTCGAAAAACTGATTGGCGACGAAGGCGTCGCGCTCTGACGCGCCTTCATGCAGTGGCGCACTGTGACGCGCCGATCCGCGACATGTAAAGGAATCACCATGACTCATCTGAACCTGCAGTCCGTGACGAAGCGCTTTAACGGCGCAACCGCCGTCGACGATGTCGATCTCAGCGTGCCCGACGGCAAGCTCGTCTGTTTTCTGGGGCCGTCAGGTTGCGGCAAGACGACCCTGCTGCGCATGATCGCCGGGCTGGAGACGCCGACCTCCGGCAGCGTGACGTTCGCCGGCAAGGACATCACGTACGAACCGGCGAACCGGCGCGACTTCGGCATGGTGTTCCAGTCGCTCGCACTGTTTCCGCATATGAGCGTCGCGGAAAACATCGCGTATCCGCTGCGGCTGCGCAAGATGGACAGGGCCGCGCAGTCGCGCCGTATCGCCGAACTGCTCGAACTGATCCAGCTGCCGCACATGGCGAACCGGCCCGTCACGCAGCTATCCGGCGGCCAGCGTCAGCGCGTGGCGATTGCGCGCGCCATTGCGTCGTCGCCGAAACTGCTGCTGCTCGACGAACCGCTGTCCGCCCTCGACGCCAAGCTGCGCGAAGCGATGCAGGTCGAAATCCGCCTGCTGCAGCAGCGGCTCGGCATCACGACGATCATGGTCACCCACGACCAGCGCGAAGCAATGACGATGGCCGACGAGATCGTCGTGATGGAAAAAGGCCGCATCGCGCAGGTCGGCAAACCGCTCGACATTTACCGCGATCCGGTCAGCGAATTTGTCGCGGACTTCATCGGACTCGGCAACATCCTGCCGGTCACGCCCGACGGCCACGGCGGCGTGAGCCTGCCCGGCGGGCAGCAGATCGTCGTAGCGAGCCCTTCGCGCGTCGCAACTGGCACCGACGACATCCGTCTGCTGATCCGTCCTGAGGACGTCTGTGTCAAACCTGCTTCGACCGGTGCGGGCAACAATCATCTGCCCGGCACCGTGAAGTTCATCCGCGACGTCGGGGCTACGCTCGAAGCGACCATCGATTGCACCGGCTTCACGCTGACCGCCGCAACGACGCCACGCGAAACGCCGGGCCTCGTCGCCGGCATGCCCGTCATGGCCGAACTGCCGGCGCACGCGTGCAAACTGATTGCGGCCCGCACCACCCATTGATTCTCTCCCTGCATTCACCCACACCAACGTTTTCGACAGAGGAACGACACATGACCACCCTTCACCACTCCATCAGGCAAGCAGGCCGCGCGTTCAAGGTGACCGCCGCGAGCCTCGTATTGACCGGCGCCGCGCTGTCGGCGTTCGCGCCGGCGGCCCACGCCGACGCGCTTGATTCGATTTCGAAGTCGGGCGTCGTTCGCATCGGCGTATTCGAGGACTATCCGCCGTTCGGCTCGATCGGCCCGGACATGAAGCCGATGGGCTATGACATCGACGTCGCCGACCTGATCGGCAAGGCGCTCAACGCCAAGGTCGAACTGGTGCCGGTGACGGGCGACAACCGCATGGCCTACCTCGCCGACCACAAGGCAGACATGCTGCTCTCCGTCGGTCAGACGCCGGAACGCGAAAAGGTGATCGACTTCTCGAAGCCTTACGCGCCGTATTACCTCGCCGTATTCGGCCCGAAGACGGTGCCGGTCAAGAACGCCAATGATCTCGCCGGCAAGTCGATTTCGGTCGCACGCGGCACGCTGGAAGACCTGAGCGTGACCAAAATCGCTCCGCCTTCGGCCACGATCAAGCGTTTCGACGACCCGAACGGCGCTATTTCTGCTTTTCTTTCTGGTCAGGTACAGTTGATGGTGGTCGGCAACGACGTGGGTGCGACAATCCTCGCGCGTCACCCCGCCATCGATCCGGAGCAGAAGTTCGCGCTGTTTAGCTCGCCGGATCACGTCGGCCTCAACAAGAACGAGCCGCGCCTGCTGCAGAAGGTCGACGAGACGATCGCCAAAGCACGCAAGGACGGCACGATGAACGCCATTTCGCAGAAGTGGCTGCGTGCGCCGCTGCCCGCGGACCTTTGAGCCACATCTGCTGAACCCGGACCGATCCACACGATGCAGAAGTTTCACACGATGAGCAGCACCTCATGAGCTACGCGTTCGACTTCAGCGGCTTCGAGATGTACGCGGGTATGCTGACCCGCGGCGTCGCCGTGACCCTTGGGCTGACCGCCGTATCGACGGTGCTGGGCGGCGTGGTCGGCGTCGCCGGTGCGAGCGTGAGCGTGGCTGGCCCGCGCTGGGCGCGCACGCTCGTCACGCTTTACGTCGAGTTGATACGCAACACGCCGTTCATCGTGCAGCTGTTTTTCATCTTTTTCGGACTGCCCGGGCTCGGCATCCATATAGACGAAACCTCGGCGGCCATCCTCGCGATGACTGTCAATCTGGGCGCATACGCAACGGAAATTGTGCGTGCCGGCATCGATTCGATTCCGCGCGGCCAGGTGCAGGCGGCGATGGCGCTCGGCCTGCACAACCGTCAGGTGTTCCGGCACGTCGTGTTGCCGCAGGCCATCGCCAACGTCTTCCCGGCGCTCCTGAGTCAGGTGCTGATCGTGATGCTCGGCTCTGCCGTCGTGTCGCAGATCTCGGTGCCCGATCTGACCTACGCGGCGAACTTCATCCAGTCGCGCAACTTCCGCTCGTTCGAGAGTTATCTGATCATCACGGTGACCTATCTGGTGCTGTCGATCGTGTTGCGGCAATTGTTGAACCGGCTCGGCGCCGGGCTCTTCGCCGGCCGCATGCCGCGCACGCCCGCTGCGCCGCGCGGCCTGTTCCGCATGCTGCTTGCGTGGCGCGGCGCGCGAGCCCTGCCGACGGAGCGCCCATAATGGTTGAGTTCACGCTCTGGGATATCGGCCGTAACCTGCTGCTGGCAGCGCGCTGGACCGTCCTGCTTTCGCTGATCGCTTTTGTCTGCGGCGGGGCCGTCGGCCTGCTGCTGTTGGCCGCGCGTGTGTCGCCGCTGCCGTGGCTGCGGCGCGTGGTCGTGCTCTACGTCGAACTGTTTCAGGGCACCCCGCTCCTGATGCAACTGTTCCTCGCGTTCTTCGGCCTGCCGTTGCTGGGCGTCGATGTGTCGCCGTGGGTCGCCGCCACCGTCACGCTGACGCTCTATACGAGCGCGTATCTCGCTGACATCTGGCGCGGCTGCGTCGAAGCCGTGCCGCGCGGCCAGTGGGCAGCCGGTGCGAGTCTCGGCATGACCTACGCGCAGCAGTTGCGCTTTATCGTCTGGCCGCAGGCGCGCAAGATCGCCACGGCGCCGACCGTCGGCTTTCTGGTGCAGGTCGTCAAAAGCACCGCGCTGACATCCGTCATCGGTTTCGTCGAGCTGACGAAAACCGGCACGATGATCACCAATGCCGTGTTCCGCCCGTTCCCGATCTACGGCATGGTCGCGCTCCTGTACTTCGCCATGTGTTTTCCGTTGACGTGGTATGCCCGCGTGCTCGAACGACGGGCACGTGTCGGGCAGCATCGATAGGGTCGTCATCCACGAACGAAGAGGCCACCGCAGACATCGTCTGCGGTGGCCTCTTTCGTTGCAGCGCTGCCGTCGCGTTGATGGCGATTAACGCGCCGCCTGAGTCGACTTGCGCAGTTTCGCGACATCCTCCGGCTGTATGGCCGGCGCGTTGTTGTTCCACCCAGCACGGATGAACGTCAGCACGTCGGCGATCTGCTGATCGTCGAGCACCGGCGCGTACTTCGGCATCGGATACGCGGCCGGAATGCCCTGGATCACGAGATCGCCAGTGCCGTTCAGCGTGACGTTGATCAGCGACGACGCATCCTTTTCCAGCACGTTCGGATTGCCCGCGAGCGGTGCCAGCATCGGCGCGAAGCCCCGTCCATCGACACCGTGACAGTGCATGCAGTACGCCGTATAAACGCGCGCGCCGGGGTCGTTCGCCGGACGCGCCAGCGACACCTTCGTTGCCTTCGCGTCATACGCGTACTGCGCACCGCCGTTGCCGCCCGCTGCCGGTAGTGACTTCAGATAGCGCGACATCGCCGCGACGTCACTATCGTTCATCGCCTGCGTGCTGTTGTTGACGACGCTCGTCATCGAACCGAACGCCGAAGCGTGCGCATTCGCACCCGTCTTCAGGAACGCGGTCAGGTCCTGTTCCGACCAGCGCCCAAGCCCGGTGTTGTGATCGCCCGTCAGGTTGGCCGCGAACCAGCCGTCAAGCAGCGCACCCGTCAGATACGCGCTGCCGCTTTCGTCGAGCGCCTTCTCCTGGAACGCGACGCCGCGCGGCGTGTGACACGACCCGCAATGGCCGAGACTCTGGATCAGATACGCACCGCGATTCCATGCGACATCCTTGCCCGGTTTGTCCTGGTACGCGCCCTTCTCCACGAACACCACGTTCCAGAGCTTCAACGGCCAGCGCATATTGAGTGGCCACTTGATGTCCGGTTCGCGGTTCGCCTGCTTCACGGGCGCCACGCCGTTCATGAAGTACGCGTAGAGCGCGTGCATGTCGTCGTCGTTGACTTTCGCGTACGACGGATACGGCATTGCCGGATACAGGTTGTGGCCGTCTCTGGCGACGCCCTCACGCATCGCCCGCGCGAACTCCTCTTCCCTGTAGCGGCCGATGCCCGTGTCCGGGTCGGGCGTAATGTTGGTCGTATAGATCGCGCCCATCGGGGTCGTCATCGGCAGGCCGCCCGCGAACGGCTTGCCGCGCGGCGCCGAGTGGCAAGCCACGCAGTCGCCGACCTTCGCCAGGTACGCGCCGCGTTGCACGAGGGCATCGTCGGCGGCGTGCGATGCGAGCGGAAACGCTACGCATAGCGAAGCGACCAGCGCTTTGAGAGTGTTTTTCATCCTCGGTCTCCGGTCAGGCGGTTTGCAACTGGCTGCCGACCGGCAACTGCCGGATCCGCTTGCCGGTAGCCGCGAAGATGGCGTTCGTGAGCGCCGGCGCGAGCGCCGCTGTGCCCGGCTCGCCGATCCCGCCCGGCGCTTCGGAACTCTTCACGATGTGAACCTCGATCGGTGGCGCCTGGTCGATGCGCAGCATCCGGTAATCGGTGAAGTTGTTCTGCTCGACGCGGCCATCCTTGATCGTGATCTCGCTGTAGAGCGCCGCCGTGATCGCGAAGATCACGCCGCCCTGCACCTGCGCCTCGATCGTGTCCGGATTCACGACCATCCCGCAGTCGACCGCGCACACCACGCGTTTCACCGCGACTTCGCCCTTGTCGACACTCACGTCTACGACCATCGAAAAGAAACTGCCGAATGCATGCATGACCGATACACCGCGTCCCTGCCCCTTCGGCACCGCGCTGCCCCAGCCTGCGGCCTCGGTCGCGACGTTAAGCACGTTGAGCGCGCGCGGCGTCTTGCCGAGCAGGTCGCGGCGGTATTTCACCGGATCGGCCTTCGCCTGTGCAGCCAGTTCGTCGATGAAGCTCTCGACGACGAAGGTGCCGCGCGTCGGCCCGACGCCGCGCCAGAAAGCCGTCGGCACCGCATGGGGTTCCTGGCGCACATAGTCGACGAGCTGGTTCGGCAGGTCGTACGGCAGATCGGCGGCGACTTCCACCGCGTCAGGGTCGAGGCCATGCTGGAACGCCGGCGGCGCAAAACGCGCCAGAATCGACGAACCCACGATCCGGTGCTGCCACGCGACCGGCTTGCCGTTTGCGTCCAGCCCTGCCGAGATCCTGTCGTAGTAATACGGGCGATACATATCGTGCTGGATGTCTTCTTCGCGCGTCCAGACCACCTTCACCGGCACGCCTAGCTGCTTGCCGATCTTCAGCGCCTGGGTCGCCATGTCGAACTCGAGCCGCCGCCCGAAGCCGCCGCCCAGCAGATGGTTATGCACCGTGATCTTCCCGGCCGGCAGGCCCGTGACCGCTACGCCCGCGTCGACGATCCGCGTGGGCACCTGCGTCCCCAGCCAGATATCGCAGCCGTCGGGCCGCACATGAACGGTGCAGTTGACCGGCTCCATCGTCGCGTGCGCAAGGAACGGTTGCTGATAGACAGCATCGACGCGCGTTTTCGCCGACGAGAACGCGTTGTTGACGTCCCCTTCCTTGCGCGCCACCGCGCCGTCGCGCTGCGCTGCGCTCGCGAGATCGTCGACGATCTGCTTCATCGACAGGTTCGCGCCCGCGCCTTCGTTCCACTTGATATCGAGCGTCGCGAGACCCCGTTTGGCGGCCCACGTATGGTCGCCGATCACCGCCACGCCGTTGTCGAACCTGACGACCTGGCGCACACCGGGGATCTTCTTCGCGTTCGTGTCGTCGACGCTTGCGAGCGTGCCGCCGAACACCGGACAGGTCGCGATCGCGGCGTACACCATGCCGGGCACGCGCACGTCGAGGCCGAACATTGCGGTGCCGTCGATCTTCTCCGGCGAGTCGAGCCGCTTGACTGCCGTGCCGATCAGCGTGAAATCTTTCGGATCCTTGAGCGGCACATTCGGCGGAACAGGCAGCTTCGCCGCCGCATCGACCAGCTCGCCATAGCCGAGGCTCCGGTTGCTGGCCGGATGCACGACTTTGCCTGCCTGGGCGTGGCATGACGCCGGATCGACCTGCCACTGCTGTGCGGCGGCGTCGATCAGGACGACGCGCGCGGCCGCGCCCGCGCGGCGCATCGGCTCCCACGCATAGCGGATCGATGTCGAACCGCCCGTCAGCTGGCCGCCGAGCAGCGGATCCATGAAGAGTTTTTCGTTCGGCGGCGCATGATCGAGCGTGACGCTGTCGAGCGGCACTTCGAGTTCCTCAGCGATCAACATCGGAATCGACGTGTACACGCCCTGCCCCATCTCGACCTTTGGAATCACGAGCGCGACCTTGCCGGTCCGGTCGATCTGGATAAACGCGTTCGGCGCGAAGACGCCATCCTGCGGCGCCTCGATCGCATCGCCGCCAATCACCGATTGATGCGCCGTCTGATCCTGGCTCGCCGCCGGCAGACTGAAGCCGAGCAGAAGACCACCGCCCGCAGCCGCACCGACCGTCATGCCGAACTTCAGAAACGTGCGGCGGTTGATGCCACGCACCTCACCGGATCCGTCGTTTTTACGAGCGGCGCCTTGCGCATCGAGCAATCCTTGCGACATGTCACGCCTCCTTCGCGGCTTGCCTGATCGCCGCGCGGATGCGGTTGTACGTCCCGCAGCGGCAGATGTTGCCTGCCATCGCGGCATCGATATCTGCATCGGTGGGATTCGGATTCGTCGACAGCAGCGACGCCGCGGACATCACCTGTCCGGACTGACAGTAGCCGCACTGCACGACGTCGAGTTGACGCCACGCATGCTGCACCTTCCTGCCAGCCGGCGTGTCGCCGACGGCTTCGATCGTCGTCACCTTGCGATCGCCGACGGCAGCGACTGGCTGCACGCACGAACGGATCGCGACGCCGTCGAGATGCACGGTGCAGGCGCCGCATTGCGCGATGCCGCAGCCGAATTTTGTTCCGGTGAGACCGACCAGGTCGCGTAACACCCAGAGCAAAGGCATGTCGGGTGGCGCATCGACGGTGTGTGTCTGGCCATTTACGTTAAGCGTTGCCATGAGCGGCTCCGGTTTATGGGGGTTATTGTTTGAACGAAGACGGAATTCGCAAACGGTTGACGAAATTTATTCCGCCAACCGGCGCTAATACGCGGTTATGCT
The DNA here is from genome assembly GCF_004361815.1 of Paraburkholderia sp. BL10I2N1. Taxonomy (NCBI): domain Bacteria; kingdom Pseudomonadati; phylum Pseudomonadota; class Betaproteobacteria; order Burkholderiales; family Burkholderiaceae; genus Paraburkholderia; species Paraburkholderia sp. BL10I2N1. Next base: position 281,342 of record NZ_SNWA01000002.1, read on the forward strand.
GTTCAACTGGGCAACTGACTGGACCACATGCGCCGTGGCGCATCGATGTCTGGAGAGGCGCGGAGATTGTAGCTCCGCCTGAAAATCCCCACCGGGACGGCGTCGCTGCTTTTTACCGGCAAACGGGGGGCATCGGAGATGACGCCTGCGGCATCTGGCAGACTCGCGACATAACCCGGCGGATACACGAGGAGCAGGACCATGAACGAGCAGCGCGCGATTCAATTCCTTACCGATGTCCGCAAACCGCTACTCGCCTTGCACAAGACGATTCTCGATCACGAGCGCGCGGTTTACGAAAAAGAGTTCGGGTCGATCACACCGGCCGCGTTCCTGCAGGTGTTAATCAATGGATCGGCGTTTCGCTGGATCACGCCGCTCTCCACGGTGATCGCGAACGTCGACGAAGTCATCGACGATGAGAAAGCGACCGCCGCGGAGCGGACAGGTGCAGCGCGCTCCGTCGTCGCGCTATTCACACCCGACGTACCGAACGCCACCTTCCTCCCCCGTTACCTGCCGCTCTTGCAGTTGAACCCCGACATCCTGCACGCGCATGGCCGCGTCGCACAGGTGCTGCGGGAACTGGAGAACAGGTAATCCGATGTTGGCGCGCAGTCAGCGCGCCAGCAGGATCAATTGAATGATTCGACGACGATCCGTGCAGCCGAGGCCAGCACATCGTTGCGCGGTTTGGCGTCCTTCTCGCGCTGAGTAAAGTACAACGCGACGATAACCGGCGGTTTTGCCGGTGGCCATAGCACGGCGATGTCGTTCGTGGTGCCGAAGTCGCCCGTGCCTGTCTTGTCGCCCACGATCCAGTCCGCGGGAGCGCCCGCACGGATGCGCATCGAGCCTGTCGTGTTCGCGCGCAGCCACGCCTGTAGCTGGTTGCGCTGCGGCGCGGCGAGCGCGTCGCCGAGCGCAACCCGTTGCAGACTTTGCGCCATCGCGGCTGGTGTCGACGTGTCGCGCAGATCGCCAGGAATCGCCGAGTTCAACTCCGTCTCCCAGCGGTCGAGACGGAATGTCTCGTCGCCGATCGAGCGCGCGAACGCGGTCACGGCGGACGGGCCGCCAAGTAGCTTCATCAACAGGTTAGCCGACGTGTTGTCGCTGTAGTCGAGCGCAGCCGCGCAAAGTTCGGCGACCGTCATGCCGCTATCCATGTGCCGTTCCGAGACCGGCGAATACGCGACGAGATCGCTCTTCGTGTAATGGATGCGTTGTTCCAGCAGTCCGGCTTCTTTCTCGCTGCGCTTGAGAATCGCCGACGCGATGAGCACCTTGGACGTGCTGCACACCGCGAAGCGTTCGTTCGCACGGTAGTCAAGCTGCGTGGAGCCCGCGGTGCTCAAAGCGGCAACGCCGAGACGGCCCCCCGACGAGGTTTCTAGAACAGTGAGCCGGTCCTGCGCCGACGAGATACCTCGCGCGGCAGGTGATGTGCAGGCGGCGATAAATGGCGCGGATGCAAGGGCAAGAAACAAGGAACGGCGAGCGGGAGAATGAGTCATCTTTTTTGACGTTGTATGCTGTTGTGTAGAACTAAAGTAAGCGTCTTCGATTGCGCCGCGTGATGAAGGTTCCGTCTCTCCAACATTCAAGGTGAATGGGTCGCGCCCACTCCCGAATTTCCTCACTATTGCACGCAGGCACTCATCACAGGTTAAAAGCAGGTGTTTCGCCGTCGAATCGTCTTCGGCTCAGCGAATCCGGTCGATTGTTCCGCGCCCGAAGGGCGAAATGCCCCTGTTTCATGGGATTTTATCTGCATTACGTGCACCATGCTTCCACGCGTCACACAAGTCACGCGGGAATGCATCACTTTTCGTTGCGATTATTTCCTGGCATCGTGCAATCAAAGGTGAGGTTCTGCAGGAGGCCTTTTTGATCGTTGCAAGCGCAAGCGGTCGACAACGCGTTTGCACAACTGTTAAGGTAAGCTCCCGCAAGGCTTGCTGACTGTATCGATCCTCATCTGGAGGCGCACACCATGAAGCACTGGCCGCTTGACCAGCGCTATTCGTTTCGCGATCAGACTGTCCGCTTTCATATAACCGGCGACGGCCCACCGCTTGTGCTGATCCACGGCACGCCGTTCTCTTCGTACGTGTGGCATCGCATTGCGCCGCATCTCGCGCGCAGCCGGACAGTGTATGTGTACGATCTGCTCGGCTACGGACAATCTGAGCAGCGTGACGGCCAGAACGTCTCGCTCGGCGTACAGAACGGATTGCTCGCGGAACTGCTCGCGCACTGGAAGCTCGAGCAGCCCGATGTCATCGCGCATGATTTCGGCGGCGCGACCGCACTGCGCGCGCACCTGCTCAATGGCTGCGATTACCGCAGTCTCACGTTGATCGACTCGGTTGCCGTCGCGCCTTGGGGGTCGCCGTTCGTCCAGCAAACGCGTCACCATGGCGACGCGTTTGCTGGCCTGCCGGCCTATATTCACGAAGCCGTCGTGAAGGCCTATATTCGCGGCGCAATTGCGCGCGACATCCCTGACGAAGAGCTTGCTCCTTACGTCGCGCCCTGGCTCGGCGTGACAGGCCAGCCTGCGTTCTACCGTCAGATTGCGCAGATGGATCAGCGCTATACCGACGAAGTCGAAGCGCGCTATCCCGAGATCCGTTGTCCGACACAGATTCTCTGGGGCGAAGAGGATCAATGGATTCCGCTTGAACGCGGCCGCTATCTGGCGAGTGTCGTGCTGGCGGAGTTCCAGTCCGTGCCGGGTGCCGGGCATCTGATGCAGGAAGATGCGCCCGAGGCAATCGTCGCGGCGGCGCTGCGGTTTTTTGCGTAATCGCGTTGCCGACCGTCCGCTGCCCTGTTCGTTTGTTTCGTTCGTTTTGTTCGAAGCATGCGGCTTGTGCCGCGACGTAAGCGCGGGCCGTGACGACGCGTTCTTCAATGGCAATGTGCCCGTTTTCCAACGCGCGTGCGAATCGTCCCGGCAAATGGATTGCCGGGACTATCTACGTCTGATGCGTGGCTCAACCGCGTCGACAGGTGCCCGCCTTGCAAGGCGGACGGGCTATCGCCGGGTTGTCGCGCTAACCGTGCCCGTGCGGCAGATATGGCATCGGATCGATCGGCTTGCCGTCGTGGCGCAACTCGAACAGCACGGAAACGCGCGTGTTGTTCTCGTTACCCATTTCGGCAATCTGCTGGCCCTGATGCACCACATCGCCCGTCTTTACGAGCAACTTCCGGTTGTGCGAATAGGCCGTCAAGAAGTCCTTGTTGTGCTGGACGATGATCAGGCTGCCATATTCGTTGAGCCCTGTGCCGGCATACATGACCTTGCCATCGGCAGCGGCAAGCACCGGGTCGCCGGCATTGCCCGCGATCTCGATGCCGCGGGTCTCGCCGGCCTGAAACGGCTGGACGACCGTACCTTGCGCGGGCCATGCGAGTGCGACGCTCTTTGCCGGACGCCTGGTCTGCGCCGACATCTGGCGCGCGTCCGCAGCGCTCACTGATGACGTTGCACCCGGCGCGGCAGCGGCGACCGTCGTCGTCACTGTCTGAAGCGTAACAATGCGCAGTACCTGGCCCTTTTTGATTCGCAACGAAGACTTCATCCCGTTCCACGTCAGCAGGTCTTTCACGCTGCAGCCGTTTTGCTGCGCGACGCTTGCGAGCGTATCGCCGCGCCTGACGCGGTAGTGAACGGTTTTGGTCACCGTAGTCGTACGGGACACCGCCGCTGCTGCGTCGTCGGGTTGCGCCTGCGCGGCGGTTGCGGTCGCGGGAGGGTTCGCTTCCGCCGCTGGCACAGCCGACGCTGCGTTATCACCCGTTGCCCCCTGCTGTCCGACGTTCGCGCAACCGCTGATGACGACGGCGATACACAGGCTTGCGAGACCTGCCTTCGTTGTGTCGAAACGACTTCTCAACATGTTCGACTCCTGCTTTCTTCACCGATGCGCTCGTTCGTGCGTTGCGGCGAAGGTTCCCAATCACGCGACATCCATAACCGCGATGACGCACGTGCATCGTTGCGGCCGCAACCAGCAAGGTGCGGGTCGACGATCTGGGCTGACCACCTTCTCACTTCGCAACAAGAAGTGCTTATACACATTCCTCACACGAATAGCGCCAAATTGACGATTAAATTTCACGAAGCATTGTACGGGGCGCTTCACAAAATGCGCGCTGCCCGAACACTCTGATACAAATGCTTACCAAACGTAGTTATGTCCTGTCCAGCGCGGGCGGCCTGCAACAAAGTGTCAGAACCGGCCGGCGCTTGCGATCGCGGCCGTCATCGAGTCGTGCTCGCGCGGCATTGCCGGGAAAGCACCAGACAGTCCCGGCCGCTGCGAAATCACAGACTCAATAACGACACGTTCAATGACAAACTTGAGTCAGTCACGTGAAGACGCGTCAGTGCAATTGCGCAAGCGATAGCGCAGTGCACTATACGAACGAGCCGATGCACAGGGAACCTGCAGGAGGAAACAAGCGGCACACCAGCACTCAATCAGCTGTAGTACTCGCCTCCGTACTTCACATAACCGACCGGGTGGTGCGTGAAATGAAGCACCGGCAGCACAGGATTCTGGTTGTCAGCAGTTGATAGACTTCTACCCCGGAAACGTACTCCCCCTGCAATTAGATCGGCTGCCCGACCGCGAGACCCGGGATCTCCTGCGACAGACCTTCATCATCACCGAAGCGAACCGCGACAAAGACTTCGGGATCTCAGAGCCACAAGCGCGCGATACTATTTGAACGATTGCATCGACCCAGGTTTCAACATCTCGCGCGCTCGCATACGCGAGGCACCACCGGAGACGTCATGGCAGAGACTTTTGAATCGAAAGCGATCAGCATCCAGATTGAGCGCAGTATGCAGGAGGTGTACGACTTCATGGCACCGCCTGCTTCGTTCGCGCGCTGGGCCTCCGGTCTCGGCAAACCGCTCAGTCACGACGGGCCGGTGTGGATCTTCGAAGGCGAAACAGGTCCGGCGAAGGTTCGCTTCACCGAACGCAACGCGTATGGCGTGCTCGATCACTACGTCCTGTTACCGGACGGCACCGAGATTTACGCTCCGATGCGCGTGATCGCGAATGGCACGGGCAGCGAAGTGCTGTTCACGCTGTTTCGATTGCCGGGAATGGACGACGAGAAATTCGCCGCAGACGCAGCCTGGGTCCTGCGTGATCTGCAGGCGCTAAAGAATCTGCTCGAAGCGATGTGAACTGGGCAACGCGCTTGAACGCGGGCGACGCGATTGAACGCGAGCGATGCTCACGCGCGGACAATCGCCACGCCCAGTGCTTCGAGCGGCGCAGTCAACGACTCCGGTGTTTCCTTCTCCACGACGATCGCGCTCGCCGCCGAAATCTCCGCGATCATGAACGCCGACGCCGCATTGAGTTTTTCCGCCGACGCCAGCACGACCGTCTCCGCCGCGCGCGCCGCCAGCGCGCGCTTGACGTAAGCCTCTTCGAGATCGCCGGTGCTGAACCCTGCAACGGGATGCACACCGGTCACACCCATGAAGTACAGGTCCGCACGAATGTGGCTGAGCGCTTCAACCGCCGCCGCGCCGACTGCCACCATCGAATGCCGGAACAGGCGGCCGCCGATCAGGATGACGTCCAACGCCGCGTGATCAGCCAGTTCGACGGCGACACTCGGGCTGTGAGTGACGATAGTCGCACGCAGATCGCGGGGCAGATGCCTCGCCAGTTGTACGGCCGTCGTGCCGCCGTCGACGATGGCGATCTGGCCTGGCGCGATCATCTGCGCAGCGGCCCTGCCGATGGCCGCCTTCGCTGCCGACCCGATGCCCTGCCGCCCCGCGAGATCAACCGCCGCTGGCGACGACGGCAGCGCGCCGCCATGCACCCGCTGCAACCGTCCGTCGGCGGCAAGCTCGCGCAGATCGCGCCGCACCGTGTCCTCCGACACGCCAAATTCCGCACTCAACGATTTGGCGACGACTTGGCCATCGCGTGTCAGCGCCTCGAGGATCAACTGCTTTCTTTGCGACGTGAGCACTGAAACTCCATGCACGAAAATACTTGTTTTCACACGATATTGCACGATACCATGTTTTTGCCAAGTCAAAGCGTGCCCTGAAGGGAAACCATGAACGAAACTGCCAACCGCGTGCGTATCGTCAACGTCGAAGTGCTATCGGACGACTGGTACGTGCTGAAGAAAACCACCTTCGATTTCCAGCGCGCAGACGGCACCTGGCAGCGCCAGAGCCGTGAGACGTACGACCGGGGCAACGGCGCAACGCTGCTGCTCTACGATCCAGAGCGGCGCACGGTCGTCTTGACACGGCAGTTTCGCCTGCCGGTTTTCGTCAACGGACATGATGGCATGCTGATCGAAGCGCCCGGGGGTTTGCTCGAAGCCGCCTCGCCGGAAGCACGGATTCGCGCCGAGGTCGAAGAGGAAACCGGCTACCTCGTGCATGCCGTGCGGAAAGTCTTTGAGGCCTACATGAGCCCGGGGTCGGTGACGGAGAAACTGTTCTTTTTCGTCGCGCAGTACGATCCGGCTTCGCGGGTAAGCCGGGGCGGCGGCGTGGCTGCCGAGGGAGAGGACATCGAGGTGCTTGAACTGCCTGTCGAAGAAGCACTTGCCATGGTGCGGCGTGGCGACATCGCCGATGGAAAGACCATCATGCTGCTGCAATACGCCGCACTGCATCTGTTCGCAGACTGATGGCAACCGGGCGTAGCGAGCAAATTAACTTACCTGGTGTCAGATAACACCCGGTGATCAAGGCATGCCACACACGCGAGAGAGATCATCCCGCGTGGGGCAGCGTGGTCTTAGAACTTGTGGCGCATGGCGAGGCGGACTGCAACCTGGTTACGCGTCGACGAGACGTCGGCGGCACCCGGGATGAACGCGTTGTCCAGCACCGTGCCGGTCTCGTCGCCCGCAACGTGCTGATATGCAACCTGAGCATAGAAGTCCGTGCGCTTCGAGATGTTGTAGTCGGCCATCAGACCCAACGTGTGGTACTTCGGCTTCGGTGTGCCCGTCGACGATTCGAATGACGACGTCGTGTACACGTATTGACCGCCTACGAAGAACGCCGGCGTGAACTGGTACTTCGCGTTCACTTCGAAGTTCTGGTACTTGAGCGCCGACAGCGTGCCGCCGTTCGGCGGCGTGATCGAGCCGATGTAGGCCGACGTATCCGTCGCTGCCGGGTTCGTGACGGTCGAGTTCGTGTAGACGAAGCCAAGCGTTGTGCTGCCGAACGTGTAGTTCACGCCGCCGCCGAAAATACGCAGACGTTCGGACAGGAAGTTCGCATCGTTGGTTGCGATTGCGCCGCCCGAGGTCAGGCCCGGGTTGTTCGCCTGCAGGTACGAGGCCGCGACCAGCAATCCGTCGAGCGTGTACTGTGCGCCCACGCTGTACTGACGGTTGTTCGCGAAGTTCGTGTCGTTGCTGAGGCTATACGTGCCACCGAACTGGAAGCCGGAGAAGTCCGGGCTCGCGTACTTGACCGTGTTGTTCACGCGGAACGAGTTGTCGGTGTTGTCGTTATCGTACGGATGCGACAAAAGGTAACCACCCCAGTTACCGTTTGCCGTCGTCTGAGCGAGATAGTCGACGAGCGAATCGTACTGACGGCCGAACGTGATCGTACCGTACTTGTCGTCCGACAGGCCCACGAATGCCTGACGGCCGAACATGCGGCTGCCCTGGCCCAGTTTGCCGCTATTCAGATCGAAGCCGTTTTCAAGTGTGAAAATCGCTTTCAGGCCGCCACCGAGATCTTCCGCGCCCTTCAGACCAAAGCGGCTGCCTTGCGCGTAACCACTTTGCATCTGGTATGCACTGTGACCGGCTGCGTTGTTCGTATAGTTGAGACCTTCATCGATCACACCGTACAGCGTGACACTGCTTTGTGCGAAGACGGGGACGGCAAATGCGGTCAATGCAGCGAGGGCAAAGATCTGTTTTTTCATGAATTCTCCGGTACCTGATCATTGGACAACCTGCTTGCCTGACTGGTTTTTTTCTGCGTTACAGCAGCGACGTCTGTTGCAATGTTGCATGTCGAAAACGCAACGGACGCGATGCTGGCACACAGCTAAAGCACCGTCCATCAGGGGAGAACGCGGGTCTCAAAACTTGTTGTGAAATGCCCACGACGAGCGCATCAATCTGCGGCATTGACCTGGTCAAAATCGCTTTCGAACGTCGAAGCGGGAAACAGGAGGCATTGGTTGCACTGCGGGATCTTGCTTGACACCCCTAAGCCGGACGAGCCGGAACCAAACAGGTAGTACGATGCGTAGCCATATAGCCAGCCGATGCCGAAGTGAACCATGAAGGCCGATCTGATTGAGCGTTACGCGGCGAATTTGCACGGCGTGCTGTCGTGCTTTGACCGAATCCTGATCACGGGCACGCTGCCTGGCGCGTGCTACGCAGCGGGCATGACGAGTTTTCTGAACGCCAACGGCATTCGCCTATTCGACTACGCCAGGTTCGCCGAACCGCTGCGCGAACGCATCCGTGTGCGCGCGCAAGAGGTCTGCGCTGCCGCCGGCATCGAGATTGAGCACGTCAACAAGAGCCACATCCGCAAGGAAGATCTGGTGGCACGCGTGCTGCAGGGGCGTGGCGATGCACCCGGGCTGGTGCACGTCATCTCGGCGATGGAGGCCTGCCCGAGCTACAAGCCGTGGCACGACAAGAGCAGCGGCAAGACCTACCTGCGCCCCGAGACGGGCAAGTGTCTGCACTACTACTTCTACTTCATCGATGACGAACTCGGGCTGTGCTACCTCAGGGTCCCGACCTGGGCACCGTTCGGCTTGCAGTTCTACTGCAATGGCCACGGCGCCGTGGCCCGTGCGCTCAAGCGCGAGGGCATCGGGTTCGTGCAGGCCGACAACGCCTTTTTGCGCATTGCCGATATGGACCGTGCACAGGCCATCGCCGACGCGCTGAGCCCCGATATGCTGCATGAGCGACTGGACCGCTACGCGCAGTGGCTGTGCCCGGTGCTCGACGTGTTCGGCCAGACCTACCACTGGAGCCTGCGGCAGGCCGAGTATTCCACTGACCTGATGTTCCGCAGCCAACAGACGCTGGTGCCGCTGTACGACGTGCTGTCGCGTCAGGCGGTGCTGGCCGCGCACGCCGGGAAAGTAGCCGGCTTCCTGGGCAAGAAGGTCACGCCGCAATTGGCGCAGGAGATCGGCTCGCGGCTGTCCACCCGCATCGAGGGACGCTGCATCAAGCACCATATGGGCGTTGCCAGCGTCAAGGTTTACGACAAGTTCTCCCATGTGTTGCGGATAGAAACCACCATCAACGACGTGAGCTTCTTCAAACACCACCGCAAGGTGGAACACAGGAATGGCCAAAGCACCTACGAACTCGCAGCGTTGAGGAAAACCATCTACAGCCTGTTCGACCTGCGCGAGATCATGCTGGGCTGCAACCAGCGCTACCTCGCGTTTTTGTCGAGTCTGGATGACCCCAGCGCAGGTGAGCGCGACCTTCAACGTTTGAGCCAGTCCCGCGTGGGCAGTAATGAGCGCAGGGTCAAAGGACTCAACTTCTTCAACGGCGGCGAGCAAGCACTGCTGCGTGCCTTGCAGCGCGGCGAGTTCAACGTGCATGGCCTGCGCCGTGCCGATCTGGCCAGGCATGTGGACATGAGCGCCCCGGTGCTGTCCCGACAGCTCTCGCGACTGCGCACACTCGGCTTGATCAAGAAGGTGGCCCATACCTACCGCTACTACCTCACGCGTCTGGGCCGCGCCGCCATCGCTGCTGCCTGTTCTCTCACCCGTTTCAACATCGTTCCAATTCTGGCCGCAGCACACTGAAGTCTTCTCACAAATCGCGAAGACTTAACTTTTTAGTTACTAAATAGCTGACTCGCGCAAGCGGCCGGCCAAAGCAGTCAAGCCATTCTTTTACTGCGCTTCAATTGGCGCGTTCTACCCGTAGAACTACAGTCGAAGCTGATGTAAGGGAGAGTTGAGGCGGAAAATTGAAGGCGGTGAAGATACGCGCAATTGTGTGTCGCGGACGACCTTTCCCGGCCTCGCATCCAGGCTGATCGAGGAAGCCGCAAAAGTCTGGCGCCGCTTCAACGGTCCGGAAAAGATCAAGCTGTTGCTTGAGGGCATTGCTTTCAAGGACGGCGAACCTGTGCAAGACGATCAACCGGTTCAGCAGAGCCTCGCCGCTTGAAATCGGGCTGCATCAAATTGCTCATACGCCGGACTCAAATCCATAAACACTCATACACCAAACCTCGGCGCTAGCTCGAAATACGTCGGGCTTTGGCAGCGCCTGGCATGAACGCTGTCTGCTAAACTCAAAATCGTGCTGAGTGTATCCAAAACCATGGGAGAGCCCAATGCTGCGGACATACCCTGGAGGTTGCCATTGCCAATTGGTGAGGTTTGAAGCTCGGATTGATTTCAGCGATGGTACGGTGAAATGCAATTGCAGCTTCTGCAGCAGACTGCGGTTCTGGCACGTCAAAGTTCGTCGGGAAGAGTTTCGTCTTCTTTCCAGTGAAATCGCACTTGCGGAATATCAGGGCAAAAACCCGGTAGCACATCATCCGTTTTGTAAGCGGTGCGGCGTCCACGTATTTGACCGCGTGGATATGCCAAACTGAACCGCCCCGGATTTGATGGAGGCTCCAACTCTTGAGAAAATGGAGCCATGAACAAGTCGAACAAATTTTCTGCTGAAGTCCGGGAAAGTGCAGTGCGCATGGTGCAAGAGCATCGCGGCGAGTATCCGTCCCAGTGGGCGGCGATCGAATCCATCGCCCCCAAGATCGGCTGTACGAGCCAGACATTGCTGGGGTGGGTCAAACGGAATGAAGTCGATGGCGACGAGCGTGAGGGCGTGACTACGTCCGAACGCGAACGCCTTAAGGCACTGGAACGCGAGAACAGGGAACTGCGCCGTGCCAACGAGATTCTGAAGCTGGCGAGCGCGTTTTTCGCCCAGGCGGAGCTCGACCGCCGCCTGAAATCCTGAAGGCCTTCATCGATCAGCATCGCGACACCTTCGGGGTCGAGCCGATCTGCAAGGTCTTGCGGATTGCCCCGTCTGGCTACCAGCGCCATGCCGCGCAGCTTCGTGATCCGTCGCGGCGCTGTATTCGCGCAATACGCGATGAACGTCTGCCGCCGGAGATCAAGCGTGTCTGGCAGGCCAACATGCAGGTCTACGGTGCGGATAAAGTCTGGAAGCAGATGAACCGGGAGCGTATCGCGGTGGCTCGCTGCACGGTTGAACGGTTGATGAAGCAACTGGGTCTGCGCGGTGTGATGCGAGGCAAGCGTGTTCGCACGACCGTTCCTGACGCCATAGCCCCTCGTCCGCTGGATCGGGTCAATCGCCAGTTCAAGGCGACACGGCCGAACCAGCTCTGGGTTTCGGATTTCACCTACGTTTCGACGTGGCAAGGCTGGCTGTATGTGGCGTTCGTGGTTGACGTGTTCGCCCGCCGCATCGTCGGCTGGCGCGTCAGCTCATCGATGACCACGGACTTCGTTCTGGATGCACTTGAACAGGCGCTTTACGCGCGGCGCCCGGGCGGCGACGGAACGTTGATACACCACTCGGACAGAGGGTCCCAATACGTCAGCATTCGCTACAGCGAACGGCTGGCTGAAGCGGGCATCGAACCGTCGGTCGGCAGCCGGGGCGACAGCTATGACAACGCCTTGGCTGAAACGATCAACGGCTTGTACAAGGCTGAACTGATTCATCGCCGCACCTGGAAAACGCGAGAATCCGTTGAACTGGCAACGCTGGAATGGGTGGCCTGGTTCAATCATCATCGATTGATGGAACCCCTCGGCTATATCCCGCCCGCTGAAGCTGAGGCAAACTACTATCGGCAACTTGAAACAGCTGCCGCTGAACCGGCATTAACTTAAACCAACCAGCCTCCACGATTCCCGGGGCGGTTCAAACAAAACGGGATACCCGTACATCAATGCAAATATCATGTGCCTTAAGGAACTTGACGTTGACGAAGCTTTGAATGCGCCGATCACCTGCCAGAATGGCCTGGAGAATGATTGGACCAATCCCCCTTTGGAACGCCGACATCTTTGATTCTGGCATATCGGACTTCCGTAGGAAACAGGGTAATCAGGGAGTTCTTCCCGAATGTTGCGGTATTTCGTACAGGTTCTGATTTCGGTTTTGAACAGAGAATTCTGAGGCCCCCACTACAACGACAGACAAACCTCGCGCGCGTGAAATCGACTGCCATCATCCTGCCCATAGACCACTCTTGACGTTAGCTCTTACCCGTATTGCCAAACTGATGTGATCGGCCAGTTTCCCCTGCGCGAAATGGCGATCTGCATCCCGGCGTCGAATCCTCTTCACCCGTTCACTCCGCGATGCTGTGTCCGATCAGACATCGCATGGGCACTGGCGGAAATCAGGGCGATTGCATGAAGCGTCAAAGATTGTTTAAAGATTGACCGGAAGGCTTGTGAACAAAGCGGTGCGCGCGATTACTCTGGATTTTGCCCCGGAGAAACGGATGCATGACGTACTGAGTATCGAGGAAGCTTTTGGGGATTTGAATGACCCACGCAGCCGCCCGTCGGCACATGATCTGACGCAGCTGCTGGTGGTGGCGTTGTGCGCGATCCTGTCAGGCGCCAGATCTGAGGAGAAGAGAAGCTGGACTGGCTGCGCTGTCATATACCATTGGACCAGGGCATCCCCTCCCACGACACATTCGGTCGCGTCTTCGCGGCGCTCAATCCGAAGCAGTTCGAGGCTTGCTTCATTCGCTGGATGAGTCGCCTGTTCCCGGCTTTAGCCAGCGCTCAATCCGAAGCAGTTCGAGGCTTGCTTCATTCGCTGGATGAGTCGCCTGTTCCCGGCTTTAGCCAATCAGGTCGTGGCGATCCCCCAAGGGGACTTCCTTCGGGGCGTGCACTGCTGCTCAAGGGCGCGATTGTCACGCCGGGCCCATCGTCCTGGTTGGTAAACTGCAGACTCTGCTCTCTGGCGTTTCCATCGTAGATGACACGGGTACCGGGCATGATGACGCTGGCGCAGGCGCTGCCAATCTGGGCAGCACACGTGGCGGCCAAGATTACCCTGTAAACATTTTCACGAACCCAGCCCATGTTATCTCCGTTTCCGCAAGCTGTTGATTAGATGTACTGATATAAAATCCTTCGGGCTTGCTTGGATATGCAAGCCCGAAGGCAAGGGGGTGATTACTGGTAGCTAACTGCGTACTGCACGCTGCCCAGCACCGAACCCGGCGTTGCGCCGCCTTGTTCGGAGATGTACTGAACAGCGAAGTCGTGCGACGCGGTCGTTGCGCCAACTTCCAGATTCAGGCCCGGTGCGGCATAACCGTTGACGCCGCTCAGGTTGAACGGCGCAGACGGTGCTGCCGGATCGAGCAGTTGCAGGGCAACGTTAGTCGCGCTGCCGGTGTTGCCCAGATTGCCGCTCGGGGTGACCTGGTTGCCCACGAACACCGTATCGATCGACTGAGCGACCGTCGTCGGAGCCATACATCCAGTCACGCCAATCGTGAACTTGGTCGGTTCAGCGGTGGCGCCCGCGCCAGCCAACTCTGACGACGCGACGATAGGCAGCAGCACGGCCGGGCTGGCAGCATTGCCGTCGATCGAAACCGCGCACGTCTGATCCGTCACTTCGCCCTGGAAGTTGATGGTGTTGCCGCTGGAAGCAAACGCGAAGACAGGAACAGCCGCAATGGCGAGGGCAAGAAGATGTTTTTTCAAGGTATAACTCGTTTTGGAAAGGTTGATAAATGTCGCCGCTTCTCAGGCAGCAAACGAATTCTGGGGCTTTCAACTTCATTCCAATGTAAGCCGCGTCCGATAAATTCGTCGGACTGGAATAGATCCAGGACAAAGGCATCTATGCGTTCCACGAGAAATATGCCTTCGGCCTGCTCGTGCACGACGACCTTTTCCTGTCGCGCACGATCCCCGATGATTCCGGCGCACTACCGCAAACGCCGATCCATCAACGCTTCAAGCTGCACCGCAGCGTCGTCGTCATCTTCGACCGCGTTATTCAGAACTGGGGTGCTTACCTCGGCGACAACGCGATAAGCAGCACGATCCTCGATCGCCTCATGCACTTCCGGGCTGACTCGTTGCATGGCAGGACCTGGGCGCCGTGCGGTGAAACACCCGTTGTCGAGCGTCCGGGTGAGCGGCAAAGTATGAGCGCGGCGTCTGCCATCAACTTGAAGAGTGCCTTCTGGTTTGCAACATACGAAGATGGGCTCAGCGGTGGGTTGTTCGTGACGCTGCTCAGGATGTTGATGTTCAATCGCCACAAGGCGGTTCATCTGGTCGTCGATGGAGACAGGTCGGCTCATTTCCACCAGCGGCCGGGGCGACTCAAATGTCACTTTTGGCAGCTACGTGGTCACTACCCATCAAGCCGTCCAGGATACAACGCCTCACCCCTCGTTCATCCCGAACGCCGTACCGCGCGAAGCCTGCGGCCCGCAATCCATGCAGTTGTTACGGGCCAACCGCCACATTTCGTTCATCGGCTGCCGGATTGCCATCATCGTCGATCAGGGAAAATAGCACTTTTGCATTTTCACCCGGGTTGGCATGCAGCGTGTCGAGATCGAAAGAGGCGCTGGAAAACGGGGCGACCATATCAGCCTGGGCTTGTTGCGACGCATTCGCCAGCTTGACCTCGACGGCACCCAGCGTTGCGTAATAGGGTGTCGGGTTGTCAACCTTCAGCACAAGCTTGTCCGATGCCTGGACAAGCGAGAACACAAGATGCCGGGGGAACTCGCTCACGGAATACGGGAGCTTTTCTGGTCGCACGAACACCTTGACCTGGGTGCGCATCGTGACAGTCACCGTCTGAGCGTCGGGTAGCCGGTCCTTGGGTGTTGCCGGAATCTCGTACAGATTGAGCCAGAACAGGGACTCGCGATCTTCGGGCAGCGGCGCCCCCGAATTGATGAGGCGCAGACTCGTCTGATCGCCTGGACCCATGCGAAAAACAGGCGGCAGCACGATGATCGGTGCCTTCGACTCCTGTGGCACCGAATTGATGTCGCCGTCATCCACCCATGCCTGAACGAGTACCGGGTACTTGTTGACATTGAACACCTGCAGGGACTGTTCAGTGGCACCCGCCGCGAACACCACCCGCGACACCTCGGGCGTCACACCCGCAGCGGCCTGAGCGCTCCATATAGCCAGGGGCAGTGCGCCCCACGCAAGCGCGAAGCGCGCCAACCGGCGGGACCCGCGCACGGCCAGACGTGTCCAGCCAGCACGAGGAATGCGTACCTGTCCACGCGCAGTCGGGGCACCGCGCCGGTCCGCAAACATCGTGCGAATCGACGGTCTTTCGGCATCCTGCGCGCGGGACGCTGACACGTGGATCTTCATAGGGGGCTCACAAAGATTGATGCTGATCTAACGACTTTACTATTCGGCTGCGCCCGCAAACTTCATTGGAGCGCCGCAACCGGCGCCCTAATAATGACCGTCTGTGAGGGTAGAACCGGTTACTGCACCCGCACGACAACCTGAGCCGTCGCGTTAAACTTCCCTGTCGTCACGGGCGTCACTCGTGGCGCAAAGGCCTTGAAGGTCGCATTGATCGTGCGCGTATAGGAGGTCATGCCGCCAGATGCCGGGCCATTTGCAGATGCATCATTCAAAACCGGATCCCAGCCATCCTTGGTACCGCCGGCGGTGACGTACTCGTTGGTGAGGAAGTTCAAGGCAGCACCTCCCGGTCTCGACAATGCCACACCCACGCCGGTTGCAGCACCGGGATCGGTTCCGTAGCCATCGGAGAGCAGATAGCTCACGCCACTTCCCGTGGTCGTCAGGCCCATGCTGGTCGCGCTCTGTGCATTGGCCGGTGGAGCAAGAATGCCCAGCGCGGTCTGGTTGGCCGCCGTTCCGCTCGCGAAAGCCGCCAGGTTCGCAGGTTTCGTGGTCTGGCACTGCATCTGGATTGTGATGGGCAACTGCCTGGAACCACCCTGATTCAGTTCGCCAATCGCAATCGACGGGAAATTCACCACCGGTGTTGCATTGGTCACTGCACAGGTGGCGGATCGTCTGACCGTTACATTGCCATAGGGGTTGATCGAACCGGGCCAATTGCCATACCAGCCGTTGTAGTGATTGAGGGAGTCGGCGCCAACCGACAGGTTACCCTTGATGATAGTGCCACTGGCGCCGCCAACAAATGCAGAATAGGCGACGGGCTGGGACCACGCCCAAGCCCCAGTGCGAGTATTGTCATGGACCGGGCAGGTGCTGCACTGGAAAAACTCCATCTTGTACTGACTGAAGTTCTTTGCCTTGACGAGAAACCAGCCCTGACTGTCGACATCGAGGTTAGTAAGGGGCGTAGCCTTCCAGTACCGCGACACGTATTCACCTGTTGTCATGTTCGTTACTCGGGACACGACCCCCGTGTAATAGGTTTCATACGTTTCCGGGATACCTGACTGGGCACTGACATTGGTGTAGCCAGCATATGTGTTATCGCCGTTCGTCGCATAGTATTCAAACATGGTGCCGGCCGAATCAGGGGAGCAGCGGAACAGAACCTGCTCCGGACTGTAGCCCCCAACGCCTTTATCACCGAGGTTGACCATGGGCGCCACGCCGCTTGCGAGCAGCGTGCCGTCTGGCACAAAGGGAGGGGTGTTGATCTGAATGGTCATTGGATAGGCGCCTTTCCCCCCCCCATCGGTTGACCCCGTCCAGCTACTGGCAACGGTACCCGGGTCCGTGTAGAGATTCGAATTCTTATTGGTGGTAAGCTTCGTGATCTTCCAGCACCCCTTCGAGGTGGACTGGGCCCAGGCGTGCGTGGGCACGACGATGCTCGACATGACGACCAACGTCGCCAGCAGGCCGTTTCGACTCACCCGGGGCGAACGCCAGGCGAAGTTTAAAAAGCGATTCATGAATAAGAACTCCTGATAGTCGTCGATTCGGCCCTAGGCCCGAATCGACGGGTGCGCCAGCCTTGCCGGCGCACAACATTACTTGGCTGCGGCCTGAATTTCAGCCGATTCAAGGGGGGCGCACCTTGCGCTCATCCGAATGATGGGTGCGGAATCCTGCCCGGTGGTGTCGTACGCAATGGCGCATTGATCTTCGCGACGCTCTCCCCACTTCACGGTCAGCGTGCCGCGATCCTCCGGCACTCGAGCGTAGACCTGTCCTCCCTGCCCCACCATACCGATGGCAGCGCCGGTGCTGTCCAGCACATCCGCGCCCAGAGGCAGCGACTCGCCTTCTGGCCGGGTCGCTCCGATCAACAACGCGTGACCGGTCAGTGTGGAGAATTTGAGCAGCACGGCAGATCCGGCATACGGTGCAACCCGAATCTGGTTACCTGTCAATTCAGCGTTCTGGTTGATCCCCTTGGTGTCAAGCGCCACATCGTTGTAGCGGTACGGTGTCAGCGACGGAACGATTGCGTACCCGAAACTGTCCACGCGCGCACCCGACCCGTTGCGCACAGTGGCACCCTCTGCACCCTTGGCTTCAACAAGGCCGAACGTATCGCTCAGGTACGGGCCGAGTGTGACCCCACCACCATGCGCGACTGCTGCGCCGCGTGCGGTGGCGCCGGCCTGCCAGAAGCCATTACCCTGCGAATAGTTCGCGCCCATCGTGACCATCGACAGGTTCTTCTGCACGTTGCCGCTGACGCTCTTCGAGCCGCTTTGCGTCTCGGCCGATGCCGACAGGCCATAGCTGAGTGTCTGCGCCGCATCGGCGATACCGCTTACGGACGTCTGGAACGAGGTGCCCTGGCCGGTGCCGGTTGCAACGCTGCCGGAGAGACTTGCGGAGCGCGGGCCGGAGCCGAGCGGGATCGAAACCGTCGCCATGAGCGTATTGGACGACTGGCCGCTCGATCCCGACTGGGCACTGCCGGCCACCAGGTTCGGCAAGCCAGTACCGTAGAGCATGCCGGTCTGCTGGCGAATGAACGACAGGTTATAGTTGATCGACCTGTAGTGATTGTTATAGCTGAGCTGGAGCTGCGTATCACGCGGCCTCGAGCCATAGTAGCTGCTTATCGCAGCTGACAGCGAAAGGGAGCCGTACTGGTTGAGGCTCTGGTTGACGTTAACCGTAAACTGATCGCGCTGCTGATACGTGCCTGATGACCAGGTCTCGCCATTCTGATAGGCCACCCGTGCGCTCAGCGCGTCCAGAAAGTCCCGATAACCTTTGGTCGAATAGCGGTAGCCGGCCAGCGAGAACGTGGTCATGGTCTGCTGGAGGGTATGGCTGTAGTTGATGGAACTCCGCCACCCGTTCACGCGGTTACCCTGCGCATCAAGTGCGTTGGACCACGCAGCGTTCAGGCCGAACGCGCCAAATGACGTTCCAAATACCACACCAGCCAGCACGGACTGGTAATCCGTGGAAAGACGTGCGCCGCCGTTGGCGGTGATCATATTGGTCAGACCGCGCTCATACGTAAAGTCGGCGAACTTTGCGTTCGAGCCTTCCACCTGGCGCACCTGACCCAGCGTGAAGCTATAGTGTGACGCGCCGGGTCGCAGCGAGTTCGGCACTGCGGAAAACGGCACCGTGAACGTGGAGACCTGCCCGTTCGCTTCGAACACCCGCACGGTCAGGTCACCCTGATAGCTCGTAGGGTTCAGGTCGTTGATCGAAAACGGACCCGGCGCGACTGTGGTCTGGTAAATGACGTTGCCGTTCTGACTTACCTCGACCCGTGCGTTGGTGTTGGCAACACCGTTCACGACCGGCGCGTAACCGCGCATCGAGTCCGGCAGCATGCGGTCATCGGTCTCGATATGAAACCCGGTGTAACCCACAGAACTGAGCAGGTTGCCACCCGTGAAGTTTTGCCCGACGGTGAGGTGGCTGTTCCAGGCCGGCAACGGTCGCTCAGCGTACGTGCGAATATTGTTCCACTGTCCGGCGCTACCCGCAGGGCTGTTGTTAAACGTGTAGGCGGACTGCTGGTGAAAACGCCATAGCCCGATGTTCAGACCGGCGTTGATACCCGCATAGAGCGAGTTTGTCTTGTAGCCAAAGGCCGACGACGTGTAGTAGTTCGTGTCGTAGTTGAGATAGGCCATGGTCTGGCCTGCCTCGAGGCTGGCCAGGTCGACTGCACCGCGCGGCACATGCTTCATCTGCGCGTGTGGAACGCTGATGTTAAGACGCAGGCGCGACAGGTCGAAGGCCGTGGATGAGCCCGGCACGCGCTGCGCAAGCGGACCGCACAGCGCAGGCAAGGCTTCTGCGGGTGGCGTGTGCACCGCTGGCATAGCCTCATCCGGGACACTGTCCGTTGACGCGGAAGACGCACTGGACACTTCGCTGGAGGTGGCGCTCTCTACCAGCATCCCGGTCGAGGTCAGAAAATCGTCGCTCAGACACGGATAAACCTCGCCGCTATCTGTGCTGCGGAACTCGACCGGCTGACGGGAGATAAAGACGTCATTCACGTAGATATCGACCCGATAATTTCCGGGGTCTACGCTGCTAACTTTATTAAAGCGTTCGATATCGGCGACACCGAGCGATGAACCCATCAGCAGCTCGCTGTCAAACGTATAGGCGGGTGCTGCACTACCGGAAGCCTCGACGGCCGCCGGAATGGGCGCGGCCAGCACCTGGCATGCGGGAATCGCAAAACCGAGGGCCGCTACGATTATCGAAACCTGGGAAGGTCTGTTTGACCTTACGCGGGTGGAAACAACCCGACCGTTGACGGAATACACTGTTTTTCGAGGCTGACGCAACATCTCACTTCATCCCTTGTTCTACAACTACCGCGTATTCCGATTCGCGAACCGCACCGTAGTCGTCGACGTATTTGATTTTCAGACTGGGGGTTGCCCCTTCAAGCGGACATTCCCCCTTAACGCTCCATCCCGCCTCGGAATGAGGCGCGAGCATGTCAGCCGTGAAGGTTGCGGTATGCGTGCCGCAGGTCACACTGCCGTCAAGAAGCGAGATGTAGTAGCCAGACGAGTTGTTAGCGGTGACGCGCTCACTCTTGTCTTGTTTGCCAATACGGAATGTGAGTTGCTGCTGCGCTTTTTGCGCGCTGCCTTCAATCCCGGCTGGACGATAGAAAAGCTTGAGCCGGTTGCGCAACATCACCAGCATCTGGTTCTGGTCGGCATAGGCCGCGTTTTTTGATGGGATCTGCAGGGTATTGAGGTAAAACACCGACTCGCGGTCCTGCGGCAGATCCTTGCCGGTAAACACCAGGCGTACTGTCTGCCCCGCCTTGGGCTCGATGCGAAATATGGGTGGGGTAACCAGGAACGGCGCGTCGGCCGTGTCGGGGGTAGACTGGGCATTCCCCGAGTCAACCCACACCTGCATGACGCTTGGCCCATCGTCCTGGTTGGTAAACTGCAGACTCTGCTCTCTGGCGTTTCCATCGTAGATGACACGGGTACCGGGCATGATGACGCTGGCGCAGGCGCTGCCAATCTGGGCAGCACACGTGGCGGCCAGCATTACCCTGTAAACATTTTCACGAACCCAGCCCATGTTATCTCCGTTTCCGCAAGCTGTTGATTAGATGTACTGATATAAAATCCTTCGGGCTTGCTTGGATATGCAAGCCCGAAGGCAAGGGGGTGATTACTGGTAGCTAACTGCGTACTGCACGCTGCCCAGCACCGAACCCGGCGTTGCGCCGCCTTGTTCGGAGATGTACTGAACAGCGAAGTCGTGCGACGCGGTCGTTGCGCCAACTTCCAGATTCAGGCCCGGTGCGGCATAACCGTTGACGCCGCTCAGGTTGAACGGCGCAGACGGTGCTGCCGGATCGAGCAGTTGCAGTGCAACGTTAGTCGCGCTGCCGGTGTTGCCCAGATTGCCGCTCGGGGTGACCTGGTTGCCCACGAACACCGTATCGATCGACTGAGCGACCGTCGTCGGAGCCATACATCCAGTCACGCCAATCGTGAAGTTCGTCTGTTTAGCGACGGCGCCCGCGCCAGTCAACTCTGACGACGCGACGGTAGGCAGCAGCACGGTCGGGCTGGCAGCATTGCCGTTGATCGAAACCGCGCACGTCTGATCCGTCACTTCGCCCTGGAAGTTGATGGTGTTGCCGCTGGCAGCAAACGCGAAGGCAGGAACAGCCGCAATGGCGAGGGCAAGAAGATGTTTTTTCAAGGTATAACTCGTTTTGGAAAGGTTGATAAATGTCGCCGCTTCTCAGGCAGCAAACGAATTCTGGGGCTTTCAACTTCATTCCAATGTAGGCCGCGTCCGATACTTTCGTCGGACTGGTCTGGAAATCAGGGCAATTGCATGAAGAGCGCAGGGCAATCGCACCAATTGTTGAATCGCTATGAACCGTGCCAGCCGAGGATTTGAGCGCGATAAAAGTCGCTGGCGCATGCCTTCAGGCGGCGAATCTTCAGCCCTGCTTTGGTACTGCGATCCTGCGGCAGCAGGTTCAGGGCGATGCGCCTGAGGATGGCGAAGTTCTGAGCGGCGTTATCCACACGGACCCGGCACTGATCTTCACCGAACGCCATATCGAGGCACCAGTGCATGCCATTCTCTATACCCCAGTGGGAACGGACAGCGTGGACAATAGGCGCTGCATCGGGCGGCAGGCTGCTGACGTAATAGTGCCGCTCACGATCGAGCGCAGCCCGGGCCACAGATCGGGCTCATGTTGCCAGCGCGTGAGAATGTCGCTGGCGACACAGCGGCGCGTCTCGATGCGGCCGTGATCTTTCTAGACTTCCCGATGCTCGCTGGTGTAGTCCGCATAGGCAAGCGGAACGCGCTCCATGGCGTCAAATGCCGTCTGTACCCGGCCCAGCATCGTGCCCTGGTTGCCCTTGCAGGCCAGCACGTAGTCGGCGCCCGCCGTCACAATGCGTTCGGCAATGGACCGCTGACACCCCATCGCATCGATCGTGACAATCGCGCCCTTGAGCAGCAGTGCACGCCTCAAAGGAAGTCCCCTTGGGGATCGCCACGACCTGATCGGCTAAAGCTGGGAACAGGCGACTCATCCAGCGAATCAAGCAAGCGTCGAACTGCTTCGGATTGAGCGCCGCGAAGACGCGACCGAATGTGTCGTGGGAGGGGATGCCCTGGTCCAATGGTATATGACAGCGCAGCCAGTCCGGCTTCTCTTCTCCCCAGATCTGGCGCCTGACAGGATCGCGCACAACGCCACCACCAGCATCTGCGTCAGATCATGTGCCCACGGGCGGCTGCGTGGGTCATTCAAATCCCCAAAAGCTTCCTCGATACTCAGTACGTCATGCATCCGTTTCTCCGGGGCAAAATCCAGAGTAATCGCGCGCACAGCTTTGTTCACAAGCCTTCCGGTCAATCTTTAAACAATCTTTGACGCTTCATGCAATCGCCCTGTGGCGGAAATAGCGAAGATCTTCGATTGGGTTAATCGCATTGACACGACGCCCTCGATTTAGCGAGCGCGATAAAACGACCCGTTTCCAGCAGACTTAAACAGGCCCAATCCCGGCCATCGATCAATTATCGGCGCTCTGCGGAACTCCGCCCGCTTGGCCGAGTCACTTTAACGGTCCTGCAACCGGATACACCCGTTTGCCTTTTCGGTACCGCGCCGCGCCCTTGCGGCAGCACGCAGTAGCGGTCTTTCCCCTACGACACGCCTTGTGCATCCCAAGCGCCCAGTTGCGCCGGACTGCATGAGGTTGCTTTGGCAACGTAATGCAAAAGTCGCAATCCCGTCTCGTCGAGCTTGATTTTTTTCGTGGTCTGGTTCTTCTCATCATCGTTGTCGATCACATCGGCGGCAGCATCCTGTCGCGCGTCACACTGCACGCCTATGCGCTGTGCGATGCCGCCGAAGTGTTCGTGTTCCTCGGCGGCTTCGCCACCGCAACGGCTTGGGCCGCGCTGGCGGAACGCCGCAACGAAGTGATCGCGCGTAACCGCTTCTTCAAACGCTCGCTGGAAATCTACCGTGCGTTCCTCGTCACAGCCGGCCTGATGCTGCTCGTCAGTGCGGTGCTGATGGCGTGTGGTATCGAAGCGCCGAATCTGGCCACGACCGATATCGACGATCTGAGGGACGCCCCGTTCGAGGCACTCGGCGAGATCCTGCTGTTCCGCCGTCAGCCGTATCTGGCGTCGGTGCTGCCCATGTACGCGCTTTTTGCGCTGATGGTGCCGGCCGTCCTGCCGCTCGCGCGCAGCAAGCCATGGTGGCTGCTTGCCGGCAGCGTCGCACTGTGGGCCACTGCGCCACACATTGCCGCCTATCTGCCCACCGCCGAAGACACGCAATGGTACTTCAATCCGTTCGCGTGGCAATTGATGTTCGTGCTCGGCATGATCGCGCGCTGCCAGCCGGTGTATCAGCGGATCAGCGCGCATCGCGCAGGTTGGATCGTGAGCGCGCTTGCGTCAGGTGTCGTGCTGGCCGCGGCATACTACAAGCTCTTCATACAACACACGCCGTTCGACAGCAGCATCAAGCAGAACCTCGAATGGATGCGCGTCCTGAATTTTCTGGCGATCGCCTGGCTCACCGCGAACCTGATCCGCCTCGGCTGGGCAAGGAAGCTGGCGCTCAGGTTGCCATGGGTGGGACTGATCGGCCGCAAGGGGCTGTTGTGTTTCGTCTCTGGCGCAGTGATATCGCTCGTCGTCGATTCACTGCTCTATCAGACCACTGACGGCCTCCTCAATATCCCGCTCGGCCTTGTCGCCGACGCCATTGCACTCGGTGCGCTGCTTCTTGTGGCAAAGGCATCCGAACCACTATCGCGCTTCTTTACCCTGCGCCTGCGCATGTCCAGCTGACGCCTCGCGCGAGCAGCGCTCAACAAGCCTGCCGGTGCTGCTAGCATAGGCCGCGCGCGATGTGCGCGGCCTGTTCCTTCTCCTTCGTCATGCGCAGACTCCTCCATTCCGCGATGCTCCTGCTATGCTTCGCCTGCGCCGTGCCTGCATCCGCCAGCACGGTCTATAACCGGACCTTCCACTCGCCGGCGCTCGATCGCGACTGGACGTACACCATCTATTTACCCACCGGCTATCATAGCGACGGCCCGCGCCTGCCTGTGCTGTACCTCCTGCACGGCAACAACGGCGAGCCCACCGACTGGATCACGCAGGGCCATCTGCAAAGCACCGTCGACGGGTTGATCGAACGTCACGAGATTCCCTCCGTCGTGATCGTGATGCCGCAAGGTGGGACCGACTGGTATGTCAACCGCAAGGAAAAGATCGAGACGGCGTTCTTCGACAACCTGATCCCCGAGATCGAAACGCACTACGCGGTGGAGAAGGAGCGCGGCGGACGGGCGATCGGCGGCGTATCGATGGGCGGCTTCGGTGCGTTGCGCTATGCGATGACGCGGCCGGACCATTTTTGTGGCGTGCTGCTGCTCAGTCCGGCGATCTATGCGGACGAACCGCCGCCCGCGTCGGCGGCGCGCCGGGTCGGCGTGTTCGGCGACCGGCAGTTCGACCTTCGTGTCTGGCACGCGCTGAACTATCCGGCGTTGTGGAACGCGTATATGAGCAAGCCATGGCGCCTGCCGATGTTCGTCTCGTCCGGCGACGACGATCTCACGATCCAGGCCGAGGCGTCCGCGCTCTACACCCACCTGAGGCTGGCGGGCAATCCGGCGACGCTGCGGATTGTCGACGGCGGCCATACGTGGGATGTATGGCGAGGCTTGCTGCCCGCCGCGCTCAAATACACGCTAGCGTGCTTCGGGTAAGCGCGACAGTGCCTCGCTGACCTGCCGGAAGGGCGTTCACACTATTGACCGTGCATTGATAACACAACCCGCGGCAACACGTGCCAAACACCCAACCCGGACGTCCTACTGACGGACCCAGTCGGTCCACAGCACCATCAGCACGGTCATCAGGGCCGGGCCGATAAAGAGTCCAAGCAGCCCGAACGTCTCTGCGCCCCCGAGGATGCCGAACAGCACGAGCAGAAACGGCAGACGCGTCGAGTTGCCGATCAGAACCGGCCGCACGAAATGCTCCGCAACGAACACGACGACGAATCCAAACACCAGCAGACCGATGGCCCCCGCCACCGATGCCTGCACCAGCAGCCATAGCGCCGCGCCGCAGAACACGATCGGCGCACAGAACGGCAACATCGCAGCGACGGCCGTCACGAGCGCGAGCAACGCCGCATGCGGCACGCCGATCACCCCATAGGCGACCCCGAGCAGCAGCCCTTCGCCGAGCCCGACCACGATCAGCCCTGTCACGGTGCCACGCACAGCCACCGCCATGCGCTGGACCAGTTGTGCACCATCCGCGCCGAAAGCCCGTCGTGCGCCCTTCATCAGCGCATTCGGCAAACGGGGGCCCGCCTGAAGAATCACAAACAGCGTGACCAGCATGAAACCGAACAGCACCACGACATGAAGTGCCCGGGCGCCGAAACGCTGCCCTATCGTGACGACCGCATGCCCGTGCAAACCCTTCATCGCGGGCGACTCACGCAACGAATGATCGAGGTTAGCGTGCCACCACGTCGCGATCTGCTGCGAGCCGAACGGCAGATGCATGACGAAGTCCGGCATCGGAATACCGTTTTCCTGGACCGACTGAAACCAGGCCGTCAGGTCGCGCGCCTCGCTCGCCGCCTGCGCGATCCCGAGCCCGACCGGCAGCACGACCAGCAGCATGATGACAGCCGTGAAACAGGTGGCAATCACCGTCGTGCGGCCCTTGAGCCAGCGTTGTCCCGCGACGCGCTGCAACAGCGGCCACAAGGCGATCGAGATCACACAGGCCCACGCCACGGCGGGAATGAAGCCGCGTACGATCCACAAAGCAAGCAGCACGAGCAACGTGTACAGTATCGCCGAGGCCATTTTCTGGGCTCTCTGGCGGTTGGGCTGATGGGAATCGTGCGGGCTGGGCGGACGCTGGATCATGAGGCCTCGGAGCGCGGTGAAGCGTTGTGGTTGTTGGGCGCGATGCAATCGGGTCTCGTGCAGACGATGAAGCCCGCATCCTGAAACCCGGCGATCCGCACATCTTAAAGGATGCGCAAAAACACCCCGGATCGCCGCCGCAAACCCCGGGCCACGCGTCGCGCCCAGTACAACACTGCGTTGCAAAAATGCGGGTTATCATCCGGGACGTCCCGCAGACCCGCATCCTTTCGTACCAGTTGAGAATTCCGACCCAATTGTTGCTATTTCAAGAACGGTGTTTCAACGCGCGCACAATGGTCTTCTGGCGCGCGCAGGACTACATTCGGCACACCACACTACGGAGCCGACCATGAAGACCACAGAGTCCCTACCCCTGAACGGAGCCAATGGCGTGCGCATCGAGATTCTCGAGCGTTCCGACACGACGCTGGTCATCCGCTGGGTCGAACCGGGCCGCTGTCATTACGGCGAGCAACGCTGGCGCCGTCGTTCGGCGCACACATCGGGAACCTGCGCGCTGTCGCGCCGGAAGATCCGCCGCGGCGACGCGGTGTTCAAGCCTGCCGAGCGTCCGGCGCCGTCTAACGCGGCGGCGATGATTTCGGCCGAGATGCTCTGCGATCTGATCGCCGACTGACACCCCATGTTGTCCCCCCCCCGTCTGGCGCTCCGGCATCCGGATGCGCGGCAGCAGTTCCCCTGCGATCCACATGGCACTTTTGCAAAAGCAACGCGTCCCGCGTGCCAGAGAACGCCGTCCATGCGGACACAGCTTCTCGATGATTATCGGGCGCGGCGGCAAGCTGAATCGAGCAGGAAGCGGCAGACCTTGTCGTGCATGCGCTGGACGCCGGGGCTCGTCTCCAGCGCGCGCCAGCAGCCATGTACGAGCCCCGGCGCGATCCACAACTGCACCTCGCCTCCTGCGGCCTGAATGCGTTCCGCGAACACGTGGGCATCGTCGCGCAACGGATCATGTTCGACGCCGATAGACAGCACGGGCGGCAGGCCGTCGAAGCGGCTGGCTTCGATCGGCACGGTCCAGACGGGCGGCGCTGCGTCGCCCCAGTACAGCCGGCTGTACAAGCGAACACCGGCGAGCGTGAGCATCGGGGCGTTCGCTTCCGTCTCACGTGCAGGCGACTGCGGCTCGGCGCCGAGCATCGGATAAATCAGCGCGACTCCCGCTACACCTTCGATACCGGAATCGCGCAAGCGCATCGCGACACTTGCCGCGAGATTGGCGCCCGCGCTATCCCCGGCCAGCAGCAGCGGCGCGGGCAGCGACCTGAAAGGCAGGCGGCCGTCGAGCGCGGCCAGCGTGACGTCGAGACAGTCTTCGTGTGCCGCTGGTGCAGGATGCTCGGGCGCGAGGCGGTAATCGACGGCGACCACGCACAGCCCGGTATCGGCAGCGAGGCGCGCGGTCACGATCTCGTGACTGTCGAGCGAGCCAAAGACAAAACCACCGCCATGAAAATACAGCAACGCGCCAGGCGACTGTGCGCCTTCGCCCTTTGCATACAGACGCAAGCGGATGCTATGGCCGGTGGCCGTCACAAGCGTTGCATTCTGAACGCCCACGCCCGCCGGCCTGGCGGCTGTGAACGCCGCGGCGAAGCGTTCGTAAATGGCGCGCCCTTCGACCGTCGGCAGCGACGCCGAGTTGTCGGGATAGATCGCTTCCGCGCGGGCGACGAACGCCGCGATCTCAGGTTCCAGCATGGCAGCACCTCCTGCGTCTCAGCGTACCGCGGATACCGTCTGAGCGGAAGGCCAGCCAGAACCTAGCCACGCGCCTTCGACGGCAGCCCGATCGCCCGCCCCTGCCAGGCGCCCGGCGGCAACGCCGCATGGGCGTCGCCCAACGCCCGCACACGCGCCTCGATATCGGCATCGAACGGCGCCGCCTTCGGGCCGTCCGTGTCGACATGCAACAGCATCTGCTCGCTGGCCGCGACGGGCTCGGCGCCGTCGCCCGCGAACATCTCGAGGTAGATGTGCAGCCGCTTCGCGTCGTGGGCGACGAGCCGCACGTCCACCCGCACCGGCGTGCCTTCCTTGATTTCGTGCAGATAGTTCAGGTGCGCTTCGAGCGTGTAGATCGACCGGCCGCGTGCCTTGCGCACCGCGTCGTCAAGGCCGATCCGGTCGATCAGCGCGTCGGTCGCGAAGCTGAAAATCAGCATGTAGAACGCGTCGCGCAAATGACCGTTGTAATCGACCCATTCGGCGCGGACCTCGTCGCGGTACACCGTCAGCGGCGCGTTGTCCGGCATGTCGTCTCCCTTGTCCTGTGTGCGGGTTCGCTTACTCTTCTGGCCGCAAGCCGTGGCGCGCCTTCGCCGCGTCGATCGCCGAGAGCACGCTCGTGATGCAGTCGTCGCGATAGCGCTCGAGCGCCTTGATCGAGCGTGGCCCCACCTGCTCGGCCGTGCCTTTCACGACGCGATCGATCAGTTCGTCGGTGAGCGGCGGCGCGACGAGCTTCGTCCATGGCAACTCGAGCGCTGGCCCGAACTGCTGCATGAAGTGTCGCATACCGGCGTCGCCGCCCGCGAGCGTATAGGTCAGGAAGGTGCCCATGAACGACCAGCGGATGCCCGCGCCGAAGCGGATCGCATCGTCGATTTCGCCGGTGGTCGCGACGCCTTCGTCGACGAGATGGAGCGCCTCGCGCCACAACGCTTCGAGCAAACGATCCGCGATAAAACCCGGCACCTCCTTGCGCACGCGCAAC
Source organism: Paraburkholderia sp. BL10I2N1 (assembly GCF_004361815.1). Taxonomy (NCBI): domain Bacteria; kingdom Pseudomonadati; phylum Pseudomonadota; class Betaproteobacteria; order Burkholderiales; family Burkholderiaceae; genus Paraburkholderia; species Paraburkholderia sp. BL10I2N1. The sequence continues at coordinate 310,048 of NZ_SNWA01000002.1, forward strand.
GGCCGCATGCCGAGCGAGCGATAGATACGGATGGCGGCGTCGATCGTCGCAGACGCCGTCCTCTCGCCGCCGAGCACTTCCACGAGTGGCAGCAGATAGACCGGATTGAAGGGATGCCCAACGACGCACCGCTCAGGATGCTCGGCACGCGCGTAAAAATCGCTGGGCAGGAGCCCCGAGGTCGACGATGCGATGATCGCATCGGACTTCGCCGCGCGGCTGATCTGCTCGTGCAGCGCGAGCTTCAGGTCTTCGCGCTCAGGCGCGCTCTCCTGAATGAAGTCCGCGTGAGCGACGCATTCCTCGATCGTTTTGACGAAGCGCAAGCGTTCCT